>SXSK01000145.1 GCA_005793375.1 Verrucomicrobiales bacterium
GAGCGTGTTGGTCGAGGGAATCGGCCAGGGGTTGAGTGCCATGGCCGCGTACATCGACCTGAATCCGGTCCGGGCGGGATTGGTGACGGACCCGAAGGATTATCGATGGAGCGGTTACGGCGAAGCGATGGCGGGCAAGAAGCGGGCGCGCCTGGGATTACAGCGAGTGGTTCAAGCGCTATGGCGAGGGGAAGAAGAAACGTTGAGCCGTTCGATGGAAATCTACCGGATGCACGTGTACCGAGAAGGTACGGAAGAACGTGAAGCCGTGGGAATCGATGGGAGAACCGAGCGGGGAGCTTTGAAGCGGGACGAGGTGCTAGCGGTGATGAGGGCCAAGGGTCGATTGCCACTCTCGGAGTATGTGAAATGTCGGGTGCGGTATTTTTGCGATGGGGCGGTGTTCGGAAGTTCCGACTTTGTGGAGGGCGTATTCCGATCCAACCGGAAGCGATTTGGAGCGAAACGCCAGAGCGGGGCCCGCCGGATGCGCGGGGTGGAGGACGCGTTGTATTCACTCCGAGACTTACAGGTAGGCTTGTTTGGGTAGCGGACGTCTTGGCAAAGCTTAACGCCGCAAAAATCCCGCCCACGTGGTCAAATCACTTCCTCAACATTCGTGTAGAGAAATGTGACACCGCCAGTAGCGTAATTCGGCACATCCGCCACTGCGGCCTGTCCCTCAGGCGACGCTAATAATCGATCAAAGTCCTCGCGCGAATCCATGTAGAGATCCGCAACGTAATAGTAGGGCAACGGCTTACCATCCTCGGAGCCCTGCACCTTGCCGATGGTCCACTTTTTGAGCCCTTTCATGCACTTGGCAATTGGGATGTGATGCTCGGAGTAATAGCGATCGAAGGCTTCAGGATCCTTCGGGTGTCCGTAGAGAACCAATAGGCGTACCATAGAACCGGGACACTAACCCAGGAGTTAGTGTCGCGTCGAGAGCCAGCTGGTGTAAGCTCCCTTCACTTCGCAGGCGGAACCGAATTCGACTCGGAATCCGTCTTCTTCGCGCGCCGGCCCGAACCTTCCGGTACGTCCGGTCGCACCTGAAGACCCACCAACTCATAAACCCGACCGGTAGCAAACAACAGCCGCGATTCCCGGTTGGCAGAGTTATAAAGATTCGACCCCAAACTGGATTCCATACTTGTTAGTCCCGCTCGTGTTTCAATCAGTTGATCGATGTTAATACGACCAGCAAAGTAATCCTCTCGCCGCCGTTGAAATTCCGCCGCCTTCTGCTCCAACACTTCGAGGATTTGTCGACGGTTGCGATCATTCTCCAGAAGACTCTGGGTTTCTGTCGTGATTCGCCGCTGCACCAGTAATTCTTCCGCTTCAATCTCCGCGTCAAATTGTCGTATCTCCGCTTCGGCTTTCAACTGCGTATGCTTGAGCACCCGACGGTCATTCAGCCGGACGTTCACCCCACCTCCCACCGTCCAGCCCCGGTAGCGGTTGTCAAACGACTCAGATCCTACGGGAAAGGTCGTGCCTTCGAGAAACGCCGTCACATCGTACCGCCCTTTGATGGCGCGTTGACGCTGTAGCTCCGCATTGTTCTTGGCATCGCGCAACACGGCAAACGCCGGGTTGTTTTCGCGCGCTTGGGTCATCAATCCACGCAACTCTCCAGGTTGGTCGGCTTTGGCGGCCAGCAGGCTTAATCGGTACTCGGGTATCGACAGCTCGATCTGCTCCGACATCGGAATCGCCAAGTATCCGCGCAGCACTTGGAGGTCTTCAACCCATCGTGTACGATAAATGTTCCGGGTCGTCTCCACACCGCCCTGCACCGAATCGACTCGTGCCTTGTCCTGAACCGAAAGTCTGGGATCCGACATCAACTCCTCGAGGTCTTTTACATAACGTTCATACGAATCGAGCAAGCGGCGGTAGTAGACCGCCTCGTTGTAGTACTCGATCGCATTCTCCGTCACAGAGCGAAAACTCTTCAAGTAATCCAACTGCGCCCGTCGAGCTCGGGAATCTTGGAAGGCTTGCGAAATAATGCGCTCCTGGCGTCGGCGCGATCCAAAGAAGGGCATCTCCAAGCGCGCGCGAACCAACGCGCCACCACCGTTTTCGATGGCTTCTTGATTCTTGAGTGGATCAAACTCTCCAAATTCGAATCGTGAATAAGAACCACCCACCTCTGTACTGACCACCGACCCATCAAAGGTCTCCTTCTTGAGGCCGACGACAGACTCGACGGCATTTCCGAATGCTCGCCGGCGGCTGGGAAAATCCGACAGATCCGACCGCATTTCCACAAAGGGTTCCAGCCGGCTCAAATTGGCGCGAAACTCATTCAGCCCATGCCGCGACGCTTCCATTTCCTCGCGCGCCGCCCGGACCGTCGGATTCTTCGCGTAAACCATTTCGATGATGGTATCAAAATTCAGTGGGCCCGAAACGCCATTGGTGGAAATCCAAAGCCGATTGGTAGAAAGCGACCCCAGGCGAGTGGCCAATGGCTCGCGTCGGCGCAAGCCCTTCGAGACGCTCGTCTCACGCACCGGTTTTTCAACCGTGGTGGCCACCGAATCTTCCGCCACCGCATGAGACAACGTGCAGAACCATATCACGGTGCCCAAAAGCCTCGTGACACTCGATGGAAAAGCCGCCGAACGGCATAGTGCATGGAGCCACATCATGTTCCCAAATTATGTGCAGATCACCTGCTACAACGGCAATGCCTTAGTTCCTGGGAGTGATACTTTCTGTCGTCGGTGTTCCTGTGCTTCACATCGTTTCCACGTGAATTCATGCCAACGCCGCTGCCCTGCAACCGGAAACGACCCTGCTTCGAGCGCACAACCGGCCCGATAGGGGGCCACTGCTCGACTCTTAGACATCACAAACCTTCGCGGCGTGGCGCAACGCCAACGCCTTGTCTGGCCAGGTCGGAATAAATTCCTGGGCGACATAACCTTTGAACCCAATGTCTAAAATCGCTCGCATGACCGCCGGATAATTGACTTCCTGAGTTTCGTCCAACTCCGCCCGTCCCGGAACACCGGCCGTGTGAATATGGCCGATCACGTCCCGGTAAAGCTTCAATCGCCGGATGACATCACCGTGCATGATTTGTACGTGGTAAATGTCGAAGAGGAGTTTCATGTTGGGAGACTCCACTTGTCGAATGAGATCCACACAACGTTCCAGATCATCTCCGAAATAGCCCGGGTGCCCCTTCATGGGATGCGTATTGTCTCGACTATTGAGGTGCTCGAGGCAGAGGTCGACCTGGTGCTTCTCAGCGTAGGGGATTATCCGCTTCCAAGCCTCCACGCATTGTTTCGAGCCCTGTGCGTCGCTGATGCCCGCTTCGCGCATTCCGGTGAATGTAATGACCCGTTTGCAACCAAACTTCACCGCGTTATTGATGCCCTCACGGAGTTTGGCTTCCACAAAGTCATGGTTTGCCGCGTTGAACGGTCCTTTGGCAAACCCATGACTGCCGACCAGTGAGATTTGAAGTCCCAATTTGCGGATCTCCGGGTAAAACGTCGCGTCCACACCCTCCATGGCCACCAAGCCAATCTCTTTGCAAAGCTTGGCTAGTTCGAGGGTCGGCATTGGATTAAATGTCCAACCCATGATCGATTGTTGGATCCGGCCATGGTGAATACGAAAATCAGGGGTCACATCGGTCCGGAGGGCTTCCTTCGCTGAGGTGGGTTGAATCATGGTAGCAGCAGCGCCCGCGCCCGCTGCCGACTGCATCCAGGTTCGGCGCGTCATGGCAACCTTGAGTGGAGATTCGGTCACAGAAGCGGAGCCGGACAATTGCAGGGGTGGCATAACGCATTTGTCTCAATCCATCACCCCTCTGTCAACGCAGGTCGATATGAATGGAACGTTCCGTCGGCAGTTCCGTCGGCAGTTCCGTCGGCAGTTCCGTAGGTCTCCATCCTCGAGATCAACCACCGATCGTCTCATTTTGGACCGTAAGAGATTCATAAATGCGTCGGAATTGCTTACAAGTCGAGGACTTTATGAGAATTGGCCGTTTTTCGATAGTTTGTTTAGGTTTCTAACGCACGGAAAATCATGAGTGGCAAAAAGTTGTCAGAAAAATTGACAATCCGTGAACAATCTCTGGGAATTCTTCCCAAGAGAAATCATCTATAATCGACTATTATTCAGCATGTTATGTAAAAACTGCGAGATCACGTAAATATTGGCATGTCGTTAGCTATCAAACGGTTCAATGTGTTTGCCTGGTCCACCAAGTGACACGTAACTACTAAGAAAACATGAACAAACTGCTACAACTAACGAGCTTGGCCGCTGCGATCACCGCAGCCGTTTCAGTGGCCAACGCCGCTCCGGTGGGTTTGGGCGACCTTATCCGTAACAACGGAAGCATCGTTCACGGGGACAAGATTTTTGCCGATTTCTTCTTTGCCTCGAATCTTGGAACACATCTTCCGGACGACGCTACGGTCACCATTTCAAACACGGGGTCAACCTACTATTTGACGCTTCAAGGGCCCTTTGTCAGTCAGGATGGCGTACTCTGCGATATCTCGTTCTTCTACACCGTCGCCACGACATCAGGCCAGGCCCTGTTGACCGCCATTGATCAGGCGTTCATTCTCAGTGCCGGAGGTACCGGTGGAACCATCTTGATCGGTGAGACTGTCCGCAGCGGTGGTTTCTCAGGGCAAACCGTTGCTCAGTCGAGCCTTAGTCATGTGACTGGCGACTCTTCTTTGGATGACTTTGAAGATCCTGTTGCCGAACCCATAACTGCTGATCAGTTGGTGATCAACCCGACCCTCGCCAAGGTTTGGGTGACAAAAGATATCTTCTTCGTCTCCAATCGCGGTGGCTTGATTGGACCGACCACCATTATTCAGTCCTTCCACCAGGTGGGTATACTGGATGGTGGTACGACGGTAGCCCTGCTCGGAATCGCTCTTTCGGGTGTCGGCCTCTTGCGCCGTCGCTGGAGTGCTTAATCAGTTCGATCGAACTGAACCATTTCAGGGCAAGGAGTTCACTCCTTGCCCTTTTTCTTTTGCTGAAGGCAACCAAAATTTTGGGGCGCTGGTGGCGTCCCAAGGTTGCATCTAGGTCAACGATTCAGGCAGCAAATACTTCACACGTAACGCAGACAGCCCTGTTTGCCGTGTGGCCCACGGCGAGTCGGCTCGCGCGCCAATGAAAACCCAGTGTCTTGCCACCGCCCCAACCCTCGCAGGTTGGCAACCTGCGAAACAGCAGGCTCGGCGGCCTGCGCCACCCCACGGATATAGCTGCGCTAGCTGCGACGGCGACGCTTTACATTCAACTGCGTCAACGAATGGACCAATGCGGCCTGTACCGTAGCTTGCTCTTCGTCGGTCAACTTCTCCTGGAGCCGGGCTTCGGCACGCTTGCGAGCTTCTTCGGCCCTTGCCTCATCGATGTCGTCGGCCTTGATGGCCATGTCTGTCAAGATGGCAACACGTTCACCGGTGATTTCCACAAAGCCATCGCCAATCGCGAGGAAATGATCCTTGCCACCATGACGCGCGGTTATCTCACCCGCGGCCACTTGAGTCATTAGTGGAATGTGCATGGGATAAATGCCCATTTCACCATCCACTCCGGGCAGAGTGACCATCTCGACCTCCTGGGAATAGATCTTTGCTTCAGGGGTGACGATTTCGAGCTTTAAAGTGGCCATAGAGTTGTCATGACAAGCGGTCAGGTCTTGTGGCAGCGGGACAGATTCATCCGCGCTACCCGAGATAGATTACTCTCTGATCTCATCGATGCCACCCTTCATATAGAAGTTAGCCTCGGGAACATCGTCGTGTTTGCCCTCAAGGATATCCTTGAAGCTACGGACGGTCTCAGCAACGGGCACCTGCTTGCCGGGACGGCCTGTGAATTGTTCGGCGACCGTGAACGGTTGGCTGAGGAATTTCTGAATTTTACGTGCACGGAAGACCGTGAGTTTATCTTCCGGGTTCAATTCATCCATGCCCAAGATGGCGATGATGTCCTGCAAATCCTTGTACCGTTGGAGGACCTTCTGAACACCGCGCGCCACATTGTAATGCTCTTCTCCAACGAACTCGGGAGCCAAGGCTCGCGAGTTGGAGGCCAATGGATCGACGGCCGGGAAAATTCCCAATTCGGCGATGGACCGTTCCAAGACAATGGTCGCATCCAAGTGGGCGAACGTCGTAGCTGGCGCCGGATCCGTGAGATCGTCGGCAGGCACATAAACCGCCTGGAACGACGTGATAGATCCTTTCTTGGTCGACGTGATGCGTTCTTGAAGGTTCCCCATTTCCGCCGCCAGCGTGGGCTGATAACCGACCGCTGAAGGGGTACGACCCAACAACGCCGACACCTCGGAACCAGCTTGGGAGAAACGGAAGATATTATCGACGAAGAGAAGCACGTCTTGGTTTTTCTCATCGCGAAAGTACTCCGTCACCGCCAAGGCGGACAACGCGACACGCAGACGAGCACCCGGAGGCTCATTCATCTGACCATAGACCAGACCGATTCGGGAGCCAGGCTTCAGGATCGGCAGGCCCGTCTCACCCCGTTTCAAGTGACCTTTTTCGTCCTTCTCACACTTGATAACATCGGCTTCGGCCATTTCGTAGTAAAGATCATTGCCTTCACGGGTTCGTTCACCGACCCCGGCGAACATGGAGATACCGCCGTGGAGTTTGGCGATATTGTTAATCAACTCCATGATGACAACCGTCTTGCCGACACCGGCGCCACCGAAAGCTCCGACTTTGCCACCCTTAAGGAAGGGGCAGATCAGATCGATGACCTTAATACCTGTGGTGAGGATCTGGGGAGTGGTGGACTGATCAATCAGTGGCGGTGCCTGTCGATGGATGGGATAATACTTGTCGGATACCACAGGCCCTTGTTCATCCACCGCGTCGCCGGTGACGTTGAACACGCGACCCATGACACCCTCGCCGACGGGCATGGAAATGGGTTTGCCAAGATCTGCGACTTCCTGGCCTCTCTTAAGGCCTTCGGTGGTGCTCATGGCGACCGCACGCACCCAGTTGTCACCCAGATGCTGCTGCACCTCGAGGGTCAACTTGGTGGGGCTGCCACCAGGTGGAGTGAAGTTGATGGCCAGCGCGTTGTAGATCGCGGGCAGATGACCCGAGAATTCCACGTCCACGACGGGACCAATGATTTGGACGATTTTGCCTTTGTTCATCGCTGAAAATTATGTGCCCATCGCCATGGCGGCGCTGGTGATTTCGAGAAGTTCTTTGGTGATATTCGCCTGGCGCAACTTGTTGTATTCGAGAGTCAGGTCCTTGATGATCTGCTTGGCATTGTCAGTCGCATTCTTCATGGCGACCATGCGGGCGCTTTGTTCTGAGGCTTTCGCCTCTTGAAGGAACTGATACACCTGATAATTCAAGTAGTGTGGGAGCAGGTTGCCCAAGACAGTGGCAGCACCAGGCTCAAACAAATACTCGCGACTAGCTTCGCCCAGTTTACGAGTCTGTCCTTCACCATCCACACCCGCCTCCAATGCTTGAATCTCCTGAATTGGCAGCAGTTGACGAACTTCAGACTTCTGATTCAGCGTGGAGATGAAGTTGGTAAATACCACATCCACCGCGTCCACGGTTCCGTCAATAAACATTTGTTGGACGGACTTGCTAATCGCTCGGGCCTCAGCAAACAAGGGTGTATCCTTGTAGCTGAATTCTGCAGCAAGCTCCCGTTTGGCCCGGGAAACCCATTGAGCTCCCTTCTTGCCAGCGCAAACAAAGACCGTGGCGTCCTTGGTGTACTTGGCTGCTTCGCGGAGGAGATTGGTGTTGAGTGCACCACACAAGCCCTTGTCACTGGTTATCAGCAGCACGGCGCGCTTGCGAACCGCCCGTTTCTCCAGCAACGGATGGGTAAACTCCCCAGCGCCTTCTGAAGCCGCAGCCAACACCTCGTTCATGAGCACGGCATAGGGGCGTCCCGCCAAGGCGGCCAATTGCGCCTTGCGCATCTTGGCAGAGGCAACCATCTGCATGGCTCGGGTGATCTGGGCGGTGTTCTTAACCGACTTGATCCGCCGCCGGATGTCGCGCGTGCTAGGCATGTAAAGTTGGGTTTGTCAGAGAAATCCGACAATCACTCAGCGATAACTCTGCTTGAATTCGGCAATCGCCGACTTGAGTTCCGCTTCCAGTTCCTTACCGACAGCCCCTTCTTTCCGCAACCGCTCCAACTGGGCGGCTCGGCGTGTCATAAGGAAGTCAGTAAACTTAAGTTGCCAGTCCTTCACCTTTTCCACGGGAACATCATCCAAGAAATTGTTCTGCATCGCCCACAGAATTGTGGACTGAATTTCCACTGGGATCGGCTTGTACTGAATTTGTTTGAACAACTCGACAACGCGCTTGCCTCGCTCGAGTGTGGCCTGGGTTTTGGCATCTAAATCCGAACCAAACTGCGCGAACGCCGCCAATTCACGATACTGGGCCAACTCCAGCTTGATCTTGCCAGCGACCTGCTTCATCGCCTTGATCTGTGCTGCAGAACCGACACGCGACACTGAGAGACCCACGGAGATCGCCGGGCGAATGCCCTGGTAGAACAAATCGGTTTCCAGATAAATCTGACCGTCTGTAATGGAAATCACGTTGGTCGGGATGTACGCGGAGACGTCGCCGGCCTGAGTTTCAATGATCGGCAGCGCTGTGAGTGATCCGTTGCCATTTCGCTCGTTCACACGTGCTGAACGTTCCAGCAAACGACTGTGAAGGTAGAAGACATCGCCTGGATAGGCTTCGCGACCGGAAGGACGCTTCAAAACCAGCGAGACTTGACGATACGCCACGGCTTGCTTGGACAAATCATCAAAGATGATCAAGGCGTCCATGCCGTTGTCCATGAACCACTCACCAATGGACGCGCCTGAGAACGGAGCCAAATACTGGTTGGCCGCCGAATCGGACGCCGCGGCCACCACGACAATGGTGTCATCCAAGGCCCCGGCTTTCTCCAACTCCGCAATGACCCGCGCGATGTTCGACTGTTTCTGACCCACGGCGACGTAGATGTTATACACTGGTCGGAAGCTCGCGTCGCCAGAAGCGCGACCTACCTGGTTGATTCGCGCCTGGTTGATCATTGTGTCCACTCCAATCGTGGTCTTACCAGTGGAGCGGTCACCAATGATCAATTCACGCTGGCCGCGCCCGATCGGAATCATCGCGTCAATCGCCATGATGCCGGTTTGCAGCGGCTGACTAACCGATTTCCGTTTAACGATGCCGGGAGCAATCTTCTCGACCGGATAAAAGGTGGTTTCCTGAATCGGACCCTTGCCATCCAGGGGACGCCCCAAGACGTCGACAACGCGACCAAGCAACCCTTTGCCTACTGGTACAGAAAGCAGTTTGCCAGTGGTACGAACCTCAGTGCCTTCGTGCACCGAGAGGTAATCACCCAAGATGATGGCACCCACCTCGGTCTCTTCGAGATTCAGCGCCAAACCAATGGTGCCGCCACCGAAATCCAACATCTCGTTGGCCATGCAGTCGGACAAGCCTTCGATTTTGCAGACGCCGTCCGAGATTTCACGGACAATGCCCACATTATGCTTTTGCACCGCCGTCTTCACGCCGGCGATCTGGGCTTCGATTTCCTGGAGAATATTGCTCATCGAACCAAAGAGAGTTTTGTTGCGGTTATACTGACTGACTTCGCTTCCGGGCTACGGAGAAATTCTTAAGCTGTATTTAAATTATTAAATTAAAGGGCCTGTTCCAAGGCTTGCAGGCGACCGGCTACAGTGCCGTCATAGATATCACTGCCAACGCGAATTCGCAGACCACCTACCAGCGCAGGATTGGCATGGAATTCAAAGGACAAACCGACGCCATGGACCCGTTCCAATTGTGACCGGACCGCTTCCTGTGTCGAAGCACTCAATGGAACCGCGCTATCGACGCGAACCGTGCGGCGATCCATTTCCAATTTTACCAGACGCTTCAACCGATCCAGCGTCCCGGCATACCCGCGAGGTTTGCGGGCAATCAATTCGCTCACCGCCGCACGAATTCGACCTTCTTCCAAAACGCCTTGTACACGAGATGCGTTGAATAATGCCTTCGCGTCACGACGAGATTGTTTGGTGATCTTCATCCAGAAAGGGTCGATTGATTACCAGATCAAGCATTCAACTGCCGAACGGCGTCGTCTGCCAAACGGGTGTGCTGATCTTGGGTTAGGATATCTCCCGTTGAGCGGGACGCAGTCTGAATCACGAGCCGGGCAAATTCCTTGCGGAGCTCCGATTTCAATCGCGCCAATTCCGCATCGCCAGCTTCTCGGGTCTTGGACAGAATATTCTGTGCATCCGTCACAGCCTTCTGACGCTCCTGTTCCCCGACCGCGGCGGCCGCCACACGTGCATCTTCGATGATCTTGTTGGCTTGGGCTCCTGCTTGGCCAAGAATTTCCTGCACCTTGGCTTGCGCCTTCGCCAACTCGGCCTTGGATTTCTCGGCAGCTGCCAAGCCATCGGAAATCTGCTGACGGCGCTGTTCGAGCACCGCCAAAATCGGCTTGTAAGCGAATTTGTGAAGCAGAAACGCGACCAGCAGGAAGCTGATTACCTGCGAAAAGAACAGCGTGGCATTCCAGCCGAACGTTTCCGCAATCTGCCTCGGAATACTCTGATCCCCAGGCGCTGCTGCCGCGAACATCATCCACGTCGTCATAAGTCGGGATTTATTGAAAAGAAAGTTCCGGAGCGGTTTCCGGCCCCGGAACAGTTAGCTTATTTCACCAAGAAGATGGCGAAAAAGATGATCCCTTCCGCCAGAGCCGAACTGATAATGGCCTGGGTGAGGATCTTGCCGGCGGCACCTGGATTTCGTCCCACGGCTTCCGCCGCTTTCATACCAATCAGGCCGACGCCGATGGCCGATCCGACAGCCGCCAAACCGACGTGGATGCTGCCGCTAAGTTCTGCTAACATAGATGTGTCCTTTTTTGTGTTGCACACCCGCCCCCGCAGTCTTGCCACGGTCCGACGGGCGAAATTGTTTCAGTGGTGACCCGTCTGTTTCTCTCCGTGCTCCTCGTGATCCCCATGCGAGCACATCAACGAAGTGAAGATTGCTGTCAAAAGCATGAAAACCAAAGCCTGAACCAAACCAACGATGAGCTCCATGAAGTAAAATGGCAGCGGCACCAGCCAGCCATACCATTTACCCCCCATCACCGCCATAGCTTCCAAAAGGTTCTCACCAGCGAATATGTTTCCATACAAACGGAACGAGAGTGACACCGGGCGGAATGCAATCGAGATCACTTCCAATAAGCCCACCGCTAGAAATACCAGCACAAGGAAGTACTTCATCCCTCCGGTCGCATCTCCAGAATACCCAAAGATATGCTTCAAGAAACCACCAGCGCCTAAGGATTGGAAGGACCAAACGATCCAGCAAACGAAGAACGTAACTGCCATCGCCGACGTCATGTTGAGATCCGCATTCCCACCCCGCAACAGCGGTCGCGAAATGTGATTTAAATGCCCCGCCGCATCCGGGGTCCCCCAACCGATCGTCCCCACTCCAGGAATCAGGCCAAACCAATTGGTGAACAGAATGAAGATGAAAATCGTAGCAAATAGCCAAAAGGTCTTTTTGACGAGTTCATGACCAATAATTTCGGCCAGAAAGTCATGGAGACTTTCCACCAGCCATTCCCAAAAATTCTGTAAACCCGCAGGCACCGACTGAAGATGTGCCGTGGCCAAACGAGCGAACCCAATGATCAAAAGCGCCACCACCCAGGTGATCACCATGGAATTGTTGATCTTGAAAATTCCAAGATCCAGTAGCACAGGCGCCGCTGCCGGTAGACCATGGTGTTCCTCCCCATGAGCGCCACCGTCGGCAGCCAACCCGCTCATCGGAAGCCAAGTCAGCATCGCCAACGCAAAAATTGTCCGGATGATGTGCATCGTCGTAAAGGAACCTCCCAGCTCGGAGACGAATAGGTGCGTCACCGTGTCACGGTCGGTTCCCAAAACAGGGACGGAGTGTGTTCTGTGTGAAAGATTTCACAAGAGGTTTTTTCTAGAATTTTTGACCGCTCCAAAACCTCCCTTCAACTCGCCTCAACCAAACTCTTCCACTCACAAATTGTGCCATTTATCGGGCAATTGGCTGTAAGGAGGATGTGATCCGCGATCTAATTGTCGCGAGGAATGACCATTAGCTAGCCAGACGCTCGAGCACCACCACCAAGGGTTCCCAGGATACCTCTGAGTTCTGCAGGAAGCCTTGCACCATGTCACCCTCTGAACCCCAGAGGAACTTATAGTCGGACTCCCGAAGAGCCGCCATTGACTCCGGGTCCGGCAACCTCTTTTCAATTGCCAGCGCTCGCCCGATCGCATGCAGCGCTTCATTAACACTTTCCCGGGCTTCGTCAGCGAATCCAGCCTGACCGAGGACACGACCGCGACGGACGACGTGTCGGCAGCGCTCCCGCCATGTCGCCGCCCGACGGCAGTCTTCCTCTGACAGCGGCGGAGATTTATCGAGGCCATTGCCGAGCGGCAACGGCCGAGAAAATCGCGCCGTCGGCTGGAGCAATCCCGCTGAGATCAATCGCTCGATCATCTCGCTGGCTGCCCGATCCAATAGTTCTAATCGAGGGGCTGCAGCTCCAGCACCGACTCCCGGGTAGAACTCGCCCAATAGGGACTCCAACTGGCCTTGAATTCTCGGGGTCACCTGGTCAACGACCGCCACCAAAACGATTCCGTTTCCTGTCATTGGGACTCGCTCTTCACAGGCGATCAGCCCGGCGCCGAGGCGCTCCGAGGCTGCCCGCGAAAATGTCGCCGGCAGATCCGGTGGCGCACTCGGCTGACCGGTTGGCTCCCGCGAAATCGTCGAGGTTGAAACCAGCCCCTTCAATCGTTCCACCATCGCCTTGCGGCCGCTTCGGAGTGGTACGGACTGCACACTTCCCTCGAGATCCAATACACTCTCCGCCACCGTCCGCTTGGTGGCCAGCGTCTCCAACATGCGCTGCTCGATCGAATCTTCGGTGATCAGATTGAGGACAGTCACCGGCCGCGTTTGGTGCTTCCGCCAGGCGCGAGCAATCCGTTGTTCCAGCCTCGCCGGATTCCACGGCAAATCGCAGTTCACCACGACACTGGCCACCTGTAGGTTCAGCCCCGTCGCTCCCGCATCCGTCGTCAGAAACACCCGGCATTGGGGGGTCGTCTTTGAATCGCTGAATATCGGTTCGCCGTTGCTTTTGCGGGACACTGCCCGTGTGCCAGGCCACGGCGAGCTTGCGGTCTTCACAAGAATCCCGAACCAATTCCAGCATCCGTTCCCACTCCGAAAACACGATCACTTTGGCATCGTTCGCGATGCAGTCTTCCAGAATACGGGACAGTTCCGCCAACTTCGGGCACTCGCGATCCTTGGAGTCCAGAATGTAGTTGGTGTCACAGATCATCCGCATCATCGCGAGTTGGATTTGCAGGAAATCCTGTTCGCGCTGGGTTAATAGTCGCCGCTCCGCAATCTGCACCAATCGCACGACTTCCTGCTCGTGCGTCCCATAAGCTCGGCGCTGTTTCGGAGTCATTTTCACGTACAAATTGCGATCGGTACGTGCCGGCAGTTCTGTCTCCACATCCGCTTTGCGGCGGCGCAACAAAATCGGACGAACCCGCTGGTGTAAAACGTGGAGGTTTCGATAACCCGCGGGCCGTCCACGCTCATCGAAGTCGTAAAACTCACGGTTGAATCGAAACAGCGGCCCCAGCACCGAGGGGTCCAGGAAATCAACCAGCGACCGCAATTCATCAATCCGATTCTCAATGGGCGTCCCTGTAAGAACAAAAGCGTACCGACTCTTGAGCCGTTTAATAGTCTTCGCGATGCGGCTGTTCCAATTCTTGATGCGTTGGGCTTCGTCGAGAATCACCACATCCGGAGAGTGCAGTTCGTTGAACTCATCCACTGCCGGCACCACTTGTTCGTAGTTCACCACCGTGAATAAACGGAACCCGTCCGTCGCGGCCCCCTCGCGCAACCACTTCATCCGCTGATGGAACCCGCCGTAAGCGAGCTCCACCGAAAGATTGGTGAATCGCTGGATCTGCTCCTCCCATTCCACTTTCAAGGAGGCGGGTGTCACCACCAATACCCGCCGGACTTGTCCCAGTCGGGCCAGCAATGCGCACGCCGCAATCGCCTGGATCGTCTTGCCCAACCCCATTTCATCCGCCAACAAGGCCCGTTCGGTAAACGCCAAATGGAGCATGCCCTCTCGCTGATAAGGAAACAATGGAACCCGAGTTTCCTGCGGTGGCCAAACTCCCGTTTGCACATTCACTTCATAGTCCCGCCGCAACCGTGTTCGCTCCTCCGCCCTCAGCTGGCTCCGGACCCAAGGCTCCACATCCTGTGAAATCCGCAATGTTGCCAATCGTTTGGTTAATGCCTCCAACTCCTCCACGGCGGCTTTCAGGCCATTCCCGATTAGAAATCCTTCTGCATCAAACCACTCGCGCAAGGACTCCGGCACCGATCGACCACTGGAAACCAGCAACCGAAGTGTGCCCCGCTCGCGATCCGGGATGACCTCCCATCGGTTCGACCCGCGCCGTCGCGCCTCAGCCATGGCAGCGCGCTCCCGGCGGCCCAGTTTCAGCCGAACCGCTTCGACATGTTTGCAGGTTCCCAACCCATTGCTGGAAAAATCCACGCAACCACAACTCGCCTCACCTAACCCCAGCCCTCGAATCTCCACCGCGTAGGTCCGCCCACTGCCGGAGGCTACTTGAAAGGTGGAAAAAATGGGGTGATTTGGGGTCGAATTGACGATCTGAAATCGCTCCTCCTTCGCTCGAAGTTGGCGCCGTTCTATTTCCTGCTCATCCGTCGTTCTCCAATCATTTGAGGGCGGCAATTCATTAAGACGTTTCTTCGCTGCCATAGCTTGTTCAGCACTTGTAATCGGCCTTGGGAGCAGTTCCAAGCGGCGCCTCGAAAAAAAAGCGAAGGGCCGGTGGTCAGCCACCGGCCCAGGTCCTCTGTAAAAATCGACGAGGGCCTATTCCTCCCCAGGTACAAAACGAATCACCCGCTGTTTTTCCGATCGTTTGCGCTGATTCTCGTCGAGGATTTTCTTGCGCAACCGCAGGTTCTTAGGAGTCGCTTCGACATACTCATCCACGTCGATGTATTCCAGCGCGCGCTCCAGGCTGAGCTTCATCGGCGCGTTCAACTGGATTCCCTTGCCGTCACCTTGCGATCGCATGTTCGTGAGCTTCTTTTCCTTCACCGCATTCACCGGGATATCGTTGTCACGGGCATTTTCACCCACAATCATCCCGATGTAGACCATGTCTCCAGGCTCAACCATCAGGCGACCGCGCTCCTGCACCATATTGAGGGCGTAAGAGGTAGCCTCGCCAGATTCCATAGCGACCAAGGATCCATTCTTGCGTGCGGCAATCTCACCGCGATCCTCGCCGTACTCGTGGAACAGGTGGCTCATCACGCCCATTCCTCGGGTCATGTTTACCAGATCCGTCTCGAACCCGATCAACCCGCGCATGGGAATCAGCGCTTCGACGGAAACCACAGTGCCCACATGGGCCATGTTGGTAATCTGGGCCTTGCGGAAGGAGAGGTTTTCCATGACACTACCGAGATGCTCGTTGGGAACTTCGACGAATAACTTCTCGATCGGTTCCTGCGGCTCGCCATCCGGACCTTTCTTCCAAAGCACTTCGGGTCGCGAGACCAAGACCTCGTACCCTTCACGCCGCATCTGTTCGACGAGAATCGCAATCTGCATCTCGCCACGGCCGCTAACGGAAAAGATCTTTGGATCAGAAGTTTGAGCAATCTTAAGCGCGACGTTGGTTCGAGTTTCCCTCACCAAACGTTCCCAAATGTGGCGAGCCGTCACCAACTTGCCGTCGTTGCCAGCGAGCGGGCCGTCATTGACCGCGAATTCCATCTGAATCGTCGGCGGATCAATCGGAATATATGGCAATGCCCCTCGCTCAGCCTTGTCGGCAATGGTTTCACCAATGAAGACATCTTCGAATCCGGTGATTCCAATGATGTCGCCGGCATGGGCCTCCTGAATTTCAATCCGCTTCAACCCCTCGAAGTGGTAAAGCATCGTGATCTTGCCCGCGGTGATTCGCTTGTTGCCATGGAGGCAGGCCGCCTGATTTCCGACAGCGACCTTTCCTTCCACGATCTTTCCGAAGGCGATTCGGCCCAGGTAATCGCTGTAATCCAAGTTCGCGATCAATACCTGGAACCCTTCACCCGCCCTCGCGCGGGGAGGTGGGATGTGTTTCATGATGGCATCAAACAGGGGCTCCATCGTGCCCGTGACATGATCCAACTCCAGCTTGGCGTAGCCATTCTTGGCAGAACAATAGATGAACGGAAAGTCCAACTGCTCGTCGGTCGCGTTCAACGCCATGAACAGTTCAAAAACCTGATCCAGCACCTTCTTCGGGTTGGCATTTTCGCGGTCAATCTTGTTGATCACCACAATTGGCTTCGCCCCCGCCTCCAGGGCCTTACGCAAGACAAAGCGCGTCTGGGCCTGAGGACCTTCAGCGGCGTCCACCACCAGCAGAACGCCGTCAATCATGTTCATGATTCGCTCCACTTCACCGCCGAAGTCGGCGTGACCTGGAGTGTCCACAATGTTGACGTGGTAGTTCTTATATTTGAATGCCGCGTTTTTGGCCCGGATAGTGATGCCCTTTTCACGCTCCAAATCCATGGAGTCCATGATCCGTTCCTCACTGGCTTTCGCCTCGTTGGCACGAAATGTGCCTGACTGTTTCAAAAGGCAATCGACCAACGTCGTCTTTCCGTGATCGACGTGGGCAATGATGGCAATATTACGAATGTGCAACATAAACAACCGCAGGAAAAATCGGCCTGACCAGAGCCGCAGATAGTCGCTCGCGTTTCGAAAAGGTCAAGGGAAGGACGCTACCCGAGTCAGACACCGACCCCATTGGCCTTCCGATGAAACGCATAGTATAGCACCGGTACCGCCATCCGGCTGATCAATAGGGACGCGATCTCCCCCGCCATCAACGCAATCGCTAATCCTTGGAATATCGGATCAAAGAGTATCACCCCAGCCCCCACCACAACCGCCATCGCCGTCAATAACATCGGACGAAACCGGACGGCTCCCGCATCGACGACAGCTTCCGCCAAAGACCACCCCTCCACCAACCGCAATTCGATAAAGTCGACCAGGATGATCGAATTGCGCACCACGATCCCGGCGCCCGCCATAAATCCAATCATGGACGTCGCCGTAAAGAACGCACCCATCGCCCCGTGTGCCGGAAGGATTCCCACCAACGAGAACGGGATCGCCACCATGACGATAATGGGGGTCAAGAAAGATCGAAACCAACCCACCATTAGCAGGTAAATCAGAACCAGCACCGCGGCGAAGGCCACGCCCATGTCTCGAAAAACCTCCAAGGTGATTTGCCATTCACCGTCCCACTTGATCGCCGGTTCCTGGGAGTTCAGAGGCATCGAAGCATTTAGGATTGGGAGCGTTCCTGCCCCGCCAAACTCCCGACCATCCAACTTCCGCAGCGCCTCATTCATCTTGAAGATCGCATACGCTGGACTCTCGATCACTCCGGCAACATCTCCAATCACGTAGGTTACAGGCAGCAGGTTTTTGTGGTGGATACTGCGGTCAACCGAACCAGGCTCCACTCGCACCATTTCGCGCAAAGGAATCAACGGAGGTGCCGCTATCGCCGCACCCGGTTCAGGTAGGGCATTCGCGTCCCCCGATCGCACTCTCAACGCCAACAATTCCTCGGGTGTCGTGCGAGAGGAACGGGGCAATTCCAGCACCAAGTCGACATCCTCTTTCTCTCGAGGCAGATGTACCAAATCCACCGACTGCCCCCTCACGGCAATCGCCAGAGTTTGGGATATCGTCTCGGCACTGATCCCATGGAGTGCCGCCTTGGTCTTGTCCACCAGGAATCGCGCCTTTGGCTGTTCCGATTCCACGTACCAATCCACGTCGACAACCCCCTCGGTGCGGCGAAAAATGTCGCGAACCGTACCCGCCAGTTTCAATCGAGCCTCTTCGGTCGGGCCATAGATTTCCGCCACGAGTGTTTGCAACACGGGCGGCCCAGGCGGCACTTCAGCGATGGCCACTCTGGCCGCATAGCGGTCCGCAATTTCAGCAATCCGGGGGCGCAGACGCTTGGCGATGTCATGACTCTGGGCCGATCGTTGGTGTTTGCCTACCAGGTTCACCTGGATGTCAGCGATGTTCGCCCCACGTCTCATGAAATAGTGGCGCACGAGACCGTTAAAATTGAAGGGTGATGCCGTGCCCACATACAGCTGATAATCCGTGACTTCGGGTTCGACGCGAATCGCAGCGGCCAGTTCGCGCGCCACTTGAGCCGTTCGTTCCAACGAACTGCCTTCCGGCATGTTCAGGATGACCTGAAACTCGCTCTTATTGTCGAATGGAAGCATCTTCACCTTCACCCAACCCAATGGCACACTACTCATCGCCGCCACCAATAGCAGCGTAATGCCCATTAAAAATCCTAAACGCCATCCGGCATGCGACAACAGCGGTTGCATGATCCGGCGATAAAGCCGGGTGAAAAAATCTTCCGGATGCGCGTGCGGATTGGTGTTGGATGCCCCTGCTGGAACCGCTTCCCGGGGCTTCGCGCGCCACCGCAGCACCCGTACACTCGCCCAAGGGGTCACGATGAATGCAATGGCTAGGGAAAAGAACATTGCCGCACTAGCCCCGATGGGAATCGGACGCATATAGGGACCCATCAACCCGCCCACAAACGCCATCGGTAATACGGAGGCAATCACTGCCCACGTCGCCAATATGGTCGGATTGCCCACCTCTCCCACCGCCTCCACCGCAATATCCTGCCACTTGCGCCCCCGGTTTTGCGGGAGATGGAAATGCCGGACGATGTTCTCCACCACGACTATGGCATCGTCCACCAGGATCCCAATGCTAAAGATCAACGCAAAGAGCGTGATCCGATTCAATGTGAACCCATACAGGTAAAAGATCAGAAGAGTAAGTGCCAACGTCGCCGGAATCGCAGTCGCCACGATGATTGATTCGCGCCAGCCCAAAACAAACAGGATCAACAACGAGACGCTCACAATGGCAATCGCCATGTGAAAGAGCAGTTCATTGGATTTTTCCGCCGCCGTGTGCCCATAATTCCGCGTTATGGTCATTTCGATGTCCGACGGAATCTCCCGCCCCTGTAATCCCGAAACTTGACGCAACACCGCGTCCGCCACGGCAATGGCGTTGGCTCCAGGGCGTTTGGCAATGCTGAGGGTTACGGCCGCAGATTCCAACAATTCGGCTCCCATTGCGGAGTTAGTAATCCCGAATTGCTCTCGCCCCGCGCCGACGCCATGCAAGACGTATTGAGAGGGTTCTTCTGCCCCATCCACAATCTCCGCCACATCTTTGAGCAGCACGGGCCGTCCACCGGAGACGCCCACCACCACCGAGGCAACCTCCTCCGACGAACCCAAAAATCCCCCCGTCTCAACCATCAGTTCTTGATTGCCAGTTACCAACCCGCCCGAGCGAAATTGCCGGTTCGCCTGGCGTAGCATCGGAATCAACCCCGCCGCACTCAATCCACGGGATGCCAACCGCGCCGGATCCAATTGTACTCGAACCTGCCGCCGCGCCCCTCCAATCAAAACCGTTTCAGCCACCAACGGCACTTGCTTCACCGCGTCGTCTACTTGCGCCACCACACGCCGCAACATCAAATGATCATAGCGTCGGCTATGAAACGTCAGCGCCAAAATGGGAACGTCATCAATGGACCGCGCCTTGATTAGTGGGAAAGAGACTCCGTGGGGAATCCGATCCACGTTGGACCGCAATTTCTCGGTCAACCGCACCAGACTCTGCTCGGGATCCGATCCCACCTTGAATCGGACGATGACCATGGCCTCACCTTCGCGAGACGTGGAATACAGGTATTCGGCGCCGGAAATCTCCCACAGCAATTTCTCCATGGGCCGCGTCGCGCGCTCCTCCACCTCACGAGCCGTGAATCCCGGCATGAACACCAGGACATCAATCATCGGCACTTTGATTTGCGGCTCTTCCTCTCGAGGCAGCATCACCACCGCAAAAAAACCCAACAAAACCGATGCAATCACCACCAGGGGCGTCAGCTTGGAATCAATGAATGTACGAGCCAACCAGCCAGCGATGCCTGGTGATGGGGATTTCAGGGTACCTTCTTGACCCTCGGGTTCCGACCTCACGGCCGCACCTCCACCGCCTGCCCATCCACCAATCCTTGGACTCCTTGCAATACCACCGCGTCGCCTGCGTTCACTCCGGATAACAACTCAACGCTGTCTGCTCGGTGTTTGCCGCTGCGAACCAATCGCAGCCGTGCGAAGCCGTTCTCCACCACAAAAACCATCTCGAGTTGCCCGCGCACCACGAGCGCAGCGGTCGGTATTCGAATCACCGTTCGCTCCCCCGCGGGCACCGCTACGCGTCCAAATAGTCCCACCCGCAATCCCACGGTCGATGGAACATCCATTTTCACGAGAAACGTGCGTGTATTCGGGTCTCCCGCCGGGGCAATCTCGCTGACCGTCCCAGTTAATTCTAACCCTAGGGCCGGAACCCGAATCGGCACCGCCATCCGAGGCGTGATCCGACCGATCAACGCTTCGGGAATATCCGCCTCAAATCGCAACGATTCAGGATCTTCCAGTTCCAGCAATGGCTTCCCCGGTGACGCCAGATCGCCCACCTCGGCAAACTTCTTGGTGATCACCCCAGAAAATGGCGCCGTGACCTGGGAATAACTCAATAGGGTTTCCGCTTCGGTGACCGCTGCTCTGGTCGACCGCGCTCGGGATTCTGCCGCGTCGAATTCTTGTCGAGTGATCGCATTTTGGTCCAACAAGGTGGTAAACCGTTTGAGATCACGTTCCGCCTGTTCCCGCTGTGCCAACGTTTGTTCCAATCGCGCCCGAATCTCCCGCACGTCCAATCGCACCAGGGGGTCGCCAACCCTCACTGATTGCCCAGGCGCCACTGTCAGAGCCTCGATCCGTCCGCTCATCTTCGCCTCCATGCTCGCACGCACCCGCGCCCGAACGGTCCCCACCACATCGTCCGTCATCGGCTCGACCTGCGCTTGCAGAACCACCGTTCGGACCTGACCAGGCGCGACCGGGGCCAACGAACCAACCTTCGGCAATTCACGCTGGCACCCCTCCAAAAGCAATCCCAAGGACAGCAGGAGGGCACTTCGACACCAAGGCTCGACTCTCATGTTTCAGATTCCGCTTTCGATTCCAACCAGTCACCACCCACAACCTTCAACAACAGTCACCCGCCTTGCCGACGCCCAACTTTCGGAGGATAATTTCTAACGGACAAAAATTGGTCAGGGACGATTGAAACAGATTGAATCCGACAAAGGCCACGAGCCATAACCAGTTGACACTGTGAAGTCGGGATAAAACTAAGCTGCCCAAAATCATGATTCCCGCAAAGAGTCGGATAATTCGTTCCATTTTCATAAGTGGCTTCGATTTACAGACAGGACTGGCCGAGCTTGATAACAACCCGTTAAGGATTGATCGAGCCACCACCGGGGGAAAAGTTACACACCAGAAGTATTTTGCCGAGCTGTTTGCTGGTTACTGCATTCGAATCACCCTAGGGTTTCAGCGATTGACATGACCATTGCCGCAAAGTACCCGGGCTCATCAGGGCCACCACTTGAAGAAGCCGAACTCCTCCGCCGTGCGCGGGGCGGCGAACTGGAGGCTTTCGAACAGTTGGTGACCCGACAGGAGCGTGTGATCTACAACCTCGCCCGGCGCATTACGGGTTCCGATGAGGACGCGCAGGATGTCACTCAGGAAACCTTCCTAAGCGCCCTCGAACACCTGCCCAACTTCCGTGGCGACGCCAGCATTGCAACCTGGCTCCGACGCATCGCCACCCATGCCGCCCTGAAAGTCGTCCGGAAACGACAGGGCCTGCCCACCGTATCACTTCAGGCACTCACGGAACCTCAAGAAGGGTACGATTCGGTACCGCACCCGGAATACATCGCCGATTGGCGCGAATCTCCCGCCGATCTCCTCCAACGCCGCGAAACTGGCGGTATGATCGAAGACGCCTTGCAAACCCTTAATGAGAAACATCGACTGATCTTCCTGCTGCGCGATATCGAAGGATTATCGGTCCGGGAGACCGCCGAAGCCCTCCATCTCAGCGAACCCAATGTCAAAGTGCGCCTGCTGCGAGCTCGACTTCAATTGCGGGATCAACTCACTCGCGCCTTTGGCGACGGGTCCAAACAACTCCTACCGCATCGACACGCCCCCCCGAAGACTCTAGAGAAAGCGATCCCGATCCCCAATCCGGATCCCCCCGTCCCTATCGTCGTCCCTATGGCCTACCCATTGCTGAATCGCGCTCCAGCGTCTAGGATGATTAGGTCATGCCGAAATGGAGCAAACAGGAGCAGGATATTTTGCTAATCCTCTTGGTGATCATTTTCACCGGATTGGCAGGTCAGATCTGGCTCAAAAGCAGACCCGGAAACCCCTCTAGGGACCGGTCGGCAGCCGTCTCGGCAAACTGATTGACTTACGACCAATGGGCCAACCGGATTTCATGGAAGCCGTCGATGCCATCCTCACTCGGGATGCACGTTACCACAGGGACGCTTATATTTTCCTCCGGGCCGCCCTGGATCACACCCAGGAGATGCTTCAAAAGCGCGGCGAAGCGATGCCCAGACACGTCTGCGGTGGGGAACTGCTCGAAGGCATCCGTGAGTTCGCCCTCGAACAGTTCGGCCCCATGGCTGTCACAGTCCTGGAAGAATGGGGCATCCGCCGCTGCGAAGATTTCGGCGAATTGGTGTTCAATCTGATCGATCAACGGGTGCTGTCCAAGACCGACAAGGATACCCGTGACGACTTTA
>SXSK01000146.1 GCA_005793375.1 Verrucomicrobiales bacterium
CGGGTGTCTCATTTTTTTGAAGGCCGCCAGCGGGCGGCCGAGATGGGTTTCTCCGTATGTTTTAGTTTCTGTTCGCTGGGAAAATCATTGCGTCGGCGCTGCGAATTCGCAATCTCTTTTTATAACAATGTAGAATTAGGCACCAACAGTGTGACCATATTATAGGTCGGAGCCAGTATCAGAACGCAAAGCGATAGGGCTAACCGGGTCTCCAGCGGCGGAACCATTCCCAGATCGCCAAACACACTCAGGCATAGTAGAAACAACACCAACGCCCACTGCAAGACCGTCAATAGCAACGCCGGCGCCAGCAATTCCCCCAACGCAATCTGCCATCCCGGCATGGGAAATTGTTTCAATAAATCCGCCGCAACCAGATCCTGTCTCAGGTCGTTCCGAAACACCTGCGCTCCCATCAAAGTCAATAGGACCAATTCCATGCCGCCCACCGCCAGCAGAATGCCACTCAACCCCTGGTTCGAACCCGAAGCAAACGAGACGCCCATGACCCCGATCCAGATCAACAGAAAGAAACCCGTTCGGCCCGACATTACCGCACCCGCAGCGATCAAGTTTTTCCATAGAAGCGCCACCGGAGGAAATCCACCCGCCGCCAATTCAAATGGAGCTCGCCTGGGCTTTCGCGAGGCCGCACCCGCCTGCCAGGCCCCCCCCCGAGCAGACGCCATCAAGTCAGCTCGCTTTTGCGATAACGCAATGGACGCCTCTTCGAAAGAAACTTCAGCGCGCATCACCCAGAGGTATTGCAGTGCGAGAAGTCCCAGCGCCGGACCCAGCGCCCACAAGAATTCTTGAACGCTTCCAGCCAATGACGGGCGAACTAGCAGCCGGAAGGGCCACAATGCCCAATAGCCGACCGGCGAGGTGAGTAGTGCTCGTCCTTTCTCCAGTAGGGTTTGACCGTCCTCAAACTCCGGCCAGTACCGCTGCGCCCAGAGGATCATGGCAACCGCTGCCAACACCAAAATCGCCAGGAGGATCCCGCGCCGTCGCCAACTCGTTAGTCCAAGATCCAACAACCGAGTCAGGGTAAACGACGCCGCCAAACCATGGAGGTTCAACGCGAAGAAAACCAACCACCAACCCAACAAATGAACCATCCACCCGCCGTCCCGCGCAAATCGGCCGCTGATGAACGTGAAAATCATCGAAGTCATCAATAACCCTACCTGCCAGCGGATGAGCTTGTAATGGATGAGCCGACGACGCCCGATGGGTGCTGGAAAGAGAAACGCGATCTCGGGTTCGGTGAATTGAAGTGCCGCCCGCGAATTCGGCAGCACCCAACTCAGAAACACCCATGCCGCCACGCCACACGCCGCAATGCCTTCGATCAAAACCACGCCGTTCGCCCCCAGTCCAAGCAGTTCTGCCGCTGTCCCCGCCCCACCACCCCCACGCCCACTCCTACGGTTCATGGACTGCAGAAATATTGGCCCACCAAATGTCCACAGAATCCAAGTCAACCCTACCAATCCACCCACCAGATACTTCGGTTGCCTCAGACGCCTGAGCCGCAAAAGAAACCCATTCCAAAACGACCGGGTCTGTAAAAAGAATAGTGCCGAAAGCATATCGGGAATGTGGGCTGTTCAATCTCCCTGGCCCAATGTCGGCGGCATGGACGGCGGGTGCGCCACAGAAACTTCGTCGGCACCCTTCGTCGTGGCCGGATCCATTTCCATCGCGATCCGTACAAACACATCTTCCAGGCTCGAATCCAACCCCTGCCCGCCAAAGTGCGAACGCACCTGCTCCAGCGTGCCGTGCGCCACTTTTATTCCACGCCGTAACATCAACACATGCGTGCACAATTCTTCTAACAGGTGCAACAGATGGGAACTGATGATGATCGCCGCACCCTCTCGTGACAGTCGTCGAATGGTGTCTTTCATCCGGCGTATCGCCAATGGGTCCAGCCCAGTCAGGGGCTCGTCGAAAAACACGACTCGCGGAGAGTGTAACAAACCGCAGGCGATCTGAACTTTCTGCTTCATCCCACGGGACAACTCCCCAGGGAGCAGATGCGCCTTGTCCGTCAGTTCGAGATCCGCGAGCAATGGCGGAATCAACCGCGACACTTCCCGCACCTGATAAATCCTCGCCGTAAATTGCAGGTGTTGCTCCACCGTCAAATAATCAAACAGACGCGGTTCATCCGAAAAGAATGCCAGTTCACGCTTGGCGGCGACCGGATCCTCAGACAATAGATGCCCGGCGATACGCACAGTTCCACGAGTGGGCGGAATAATCCCGGCAAGACATCGAAGCGTACTCGTTTTGCCCGCGCCGTTCGGCCCAACCAATCCCAATAAATCCCCCGGCCGGACGGAAAAGCTAAGATCCGTCACCGCCGCGAAATCCCCATAGAGTTTGGTCAAACCATTAACTTCGATCATTGGCAGTGCACGCTAGCCAAAGCCAACCACTCATTCACGCGCAAAAGCCATCACCCAAATCTATTAAATTTAAGCCGACGATTTCAATGCAACTTTCAGCATCCATTTCCTTACGGAATAAGTAACCGGGTTGGATCCCTCATCCAGCGGCGACCCTGATCCGGCTTTGGACATAACACGACTCACAAGAAAATTCGCTTCTATGAAAATGACAGCCTCCCTGACTTGGGTTGGATTGGGAATGACCTTTTTGCACGCCACTAATGCGGTCGGTGCCACCACGCACACTTGGACCGGCGCCGGTTCCAATGGCTACTGGAGCCGTCCAGAAAACTGGTTGAACAACACGCCGCCCCCGGCCAATGGCACCGTCAACCTCATCTTCCCCACCGGGAAACCTCGCAAAGTGAGCACCAACGACATTGCCGGACTGATCGTGACCAGCCTCCAGGCTTCGGACTACGGCATGAGCTTCCACGGCACTGGCAATGGCACCCCTTTGCGCCTGAACGGCCTGGTAGATATCAATTCCGGTTCGATCCAATTTACCGGCTCACTCACCCTGCGTCTCAATGGCTCCACCACGGTCAGCCTGGGCACTGCCGTGGTCGGATTAAACACTTATTCGACGTCGACCGTCGAATTCGGCGGTAAGATCACCGGCCCTGGTGGTCTCACCATTTCCGGGTCTTCTGGTTATGGAGTCGGCAATGGAGGTCTCGCCCGATTTACCGCCCACGGCGCCAACGATTACACCGGTTCGACCGTCTTTGAGGACGATGCCCAAATGGAACTGGGCAACTATTCGTACGCTCCCGTTCCGGACTCTTTCTATTTGGTCATCGTTGGAACCACATCCGTGCCTACTGCCCTAACCATCCGATACGGTGCGGACGTCGAGTTGAAGCGGAACAATCAAATTGGCAATGCCGCCTCAGTAACCGTGCTGCAGAATTCGCGCCTGGACCTTTCGCGCTTCGCCGACACTATCGGTTCCTTCACCTGCAAAGGAAATCTCGAAACGGAAATCTATTCCGCATCCAGCTACGGGCGTTTGACCATCAACGGCACCATCGCCATCACCTCACACAGCGAACCCGATTGGAGCCAGTTCAGTGACGATCAGCTGCGGGTTTCGCGAAATCCCAACTACACCCCATCTGCCAACACCACCTTCACGCTACTGAGCAACGACAGCACCGACGCCATCTCCGGTGAGTTCTACGGATGGCCTGAGAACGAGGCGGCAAACCTGGGTGGTGTGATCTTTCGCCTGCGTTACTCCGGAGGCACAGGCAATGATCTAACCCTCAAGAACCCGTAGACAACGCGCCACGGTTAGGTGTTCCTTTAACCATGCATTCTTCCCGGCGTCAGTTTCTCGGCATCACCGCTGCCCTGGCGGTCACCTCCCCATCGTTCGGAGCGGAGGCCACCCTGAAGGCAGCGGTGATTGGACACACCGGCCGCGGAGATTTTGGCCATGGGCTCGAAACCATCTTCCGCGACCGCCAGGGGATCCGCCTCGTGGCTGTGGCGGATCCGGATCCCAAAGGGCGTGAACGGGTGATCCAAGCAACGGGAGCCCCGCGTGGGTACGCCGACTGGCGCGACTTGTTGGCCAAGGAAAAACCCGACCTGGTTTCCATTGCCATGCGCCATGCCGATTCTCATGCGGAAATCGCCCTGGCTTGTCTCAAATCCGGAGCGCATTTGTATCTGGAGAAACCCTTCGTCCGGTCGCCTGACGAGGCTGATGCTGTCCTCAGCGCTGCTCAAAAACACCAGCGCCGCGTGGCAGTCGCCCACACCATGCGCATGACCCCTGCCGTGAGGAGTCTGAAAGTGGCCATCGAAAACGGCCGCATTGGCCAACTGCGCGAACTCCGCGCTTATGGCAAGCAGGACGCCCGAACCGGTGGCGAAGACATGATGGTCCTGGGGACTCACTTGTTCGACCTGATGCGCCTCATGGCCGGCAATCCCAAATGGTGCAGTGCTCAGGTCACGGCGGGCGGCCTCAGTATCACACGGGAACACCGGCGCCAGGTAAAGGACTCGGTGGGCTGGGTCGCCGGAGACCGTGTCGTGGCTCAATTCGGCTTGGATCACGAGGTGCTGGCCACGTTTGTCAGCGATTCTTCCCTGCGTGAAACCATCGGCCATTGGGGTATCGAGTTCTTGGGGAGCAAGGGCGTGGCACGGCTGATTTGCGATCTCGTGCCTCGCGTCTTCATTCGCACCGCTGGTTCCTGGTCGCCCGCAGGTCGCATTGACGAATGGAAACCGCTGGATGGCTCAGAGTCGACACCGCAGGGAACCGTCGATCACAACGCCGCGCCCGTCTCGGACTGGCTGCGTGCCATCGCAGAGAATCGCGAACCCGAATGCAGTGCACAGAATGGCGCCGCTGCTATCGAGATGGTCTCCGCTGTCTACCATTCCTCACTATCACAGAAGCGAGTCCAGTTCCCACTCCCAATGCGTTCCCATCCCCTCTCTCCCACTGTCTGAGCTCCATTGAGAGTGGCGCCGACTGGCAGTCCGCGAAACTGCAGACAGGGCTGTCTGCCCTACAAGTGAAGTTCCGCAGCCTGTATCGTTGAACCGGATGCAGCCCTGGCGGTGCAAGTCCGCAAAACAGAAGGCTGGACAGATCGCTCTGTCCAGCCTCCATCAAAACGGCACCCACTCTGGAACGTCGCCAGGTTCAGTACCGGTAGTGTTCCGGCTTGTACGGCCCGTCGACCGACACTGCGAGATAATCGGCCTGCTGTTTGGTCAGCTTCGTCAGCTTCACACCGATCTTATCCAGGTGCAACCGTGCCACTTCTTCGTCTA
>SXSK01000147.1 GCA_005793375.1 Verrucomicrobiales bacterium
CCACCGACAAGAACCCTGCGGCCAGATCGACCGATGCCCATTTCAGCAGGCAGCAATCACCTCGGCGCATCGCCGTGCACATCCCGGTCACGATGATGGGTCGGATAAAGTCGTCGCCGGCACAGGTGTCTGTGATCGCTTTGAGTTCCTCAACCGTGAACAGCTCGCGATTCACTGTCTCGTTTGCTTTCGTGATTAATCCGTGAAACGGGTTGGTTCCATCCGTCAGGTGCGGATGCAGATGCTTGAACGTCGAACGGAGTAGCTTGAGAGTGTCGTTCCACGTTTTGGGAGACACGCCTCGAGCGGCCTCACTGTTCATGAATCCCTTGGCAGTGGCTGGCTTCACCGCGATGAATTCGGTGGCGCCTCTCTGGTTCTCTGTGACGAACTCGGCGAACCGCTCCAATCGGAGTCGGCATTGGAAGGCATACCGCTCGCCTGGAGCCTTTCGTCTAGGGATGGCATCCCAATACGTTGCGAGTTCATCCAGCTTTGGGAAGGACACTTCGCGTCCGGCTTTCATTTCGGCGAGCTTCTGGATCGACTTCTCCCCCGTGCGGTCGTCCTCCATTTCTTTGGCAAGCCGTTCATAAGCCTCAATGGCCCGACCACGGGACTGCTCGAATTCGTCGTCTCCCTGCATCGTCCGTTTGGGAGGTCGTTTGCCGGTGATCTCGACCTTCAGGTTGATGACGGTCTTCTGGCCGTTGACGACGAAGACGCCGTACCACCACTTACTGGACTTTCGGATCTCAAGGCTCATAACGAATCGAACGTTGGGCGCGGTTGGGCGCGGTTTGGTGCACTGGGGCGCAGTTTTCGGGCTCAACCAAACAATTGCCAAATAAATCGCATATAAGCGTCCTAACTAATTGATAATGAGGTGTTCAGCCTTGGCCTCATAACCTGACGGTCCTAGGTTCAAATCCTAGCCCCGCAACCAACAGCCTCAGTGCGCTAAACGCCCTGAGGCTGAACCATTTATGGGGTTTCAGTTCCTGCGAATTCCCCAATTCTCACGTTCCAGAGATCCTGCCAGTTTTGAACTTGGTTTATGCCTCGTAACATACTGATTTCCAGCTGATTATGTGCAATATCCAGTCACTCAGCCCGCCAAGCGCCACATCCACCTCCAGGCCTACAGGTTCAAATTCTGGTGAAACACTGCCTCGTTAGGTTGATTTCCAACGAGTTAACTCGCTGGCTCTCAGCGGCTTGTTTCCAGCAGCTCGGACACGTTCCACATTTTGGGCGCGGTTTGGTGCACTGGGGCGCACTGGGGTGCATTTCCAAATAATCGCCAAATAATTTGGCCCCGGAGAGAACTGAAGAGCTGGGGGTCACTTCGTAGACATAACGAGCCCCCCTTAACGGCATCACGTCCCAGAGTTCGATCACGACGATCAAGAGGTGCAAAACTTGCGGCAACTTCAATTGATGCCGGCCCCGCCGACGGCGGACAACTCCTCGGCTCCATGCGGTGTTAGGCCAACAGTGAGTGAAGGCGGAACATCGCCGCTGGCATACCATTGCCTTGATGCGATGAAATCATCCTTCCCGCAGAACGGCCGCCAATTGGAGGACGCGCTGCTGACCAAGCCGCACACGATCAACACCTTCGAGCTTGCAGCCCCGTCAAGCCGACACCTAACTTCGAGGTATGCCTCTGAAGCCCGAGAATGCATTTACCATGCCTCAAGAGTGGTATGAAATGCGGGACTTACGCCGCCGAAGGCTATCCGAATCCGTATGGGTTCCACTCCGGTGTTCAAAATACATTGAGAATGTCGGAAAACATGGCCATCTCGGTCATCGGCTCGAGTTTTATGGCGTCGGGACAGTAGCGGTGCCAGTCACCCAGAAGTCCGCTGCGGAGAAGCTTGGCTGGATGGATATCGGAATCAGTCACTCTCACTTTGGCGCTGTCATCGATGAGATCTATTATCCTGCCGATGCCTTTGAGGGACGCGGGATTTCTGGTGTCCACCTGGTATTAGATCAGCAAGGCAACTCGGCGGATCCATCGGAATGGCACTTACACCAAGATCTCGCACTTTCGCTACGCCTAAAAAGGGAGCGCGACTTGTGGGTCAGTCCACACGAGGGATACACCGAAGTTGCGAGGCTATGTCGCAAGCAGGACGGCTCCCCAGAAATGTTTGAGATTCGACTCAGCCATCTAAGGGACTACCTCGCCGCAAGGAATATGTCACTGTATGTTACGACCTACCGTGAGCGAATCTCAGTCGTCGACAATAGTTCCGGAATTAGTTGGCCATCTGGATATGCCAGAGAAGAGAGCCACGGTGAGAAGTGGGAAGGGAACATTACTTCAATCCTCGCCGGCGGATTGCCGCGTGGTGCGACGAGCGCGGTTGTTCATCTATCGAGAACCGATGTGGATCCAGACATCGACGTGCCGCGTCTTGGGCCTCCTATTGATGATAACGTGCAATCCCGATCATGGTCTGTTGAACACGACGGGCAAACCTATTTTCAAGTCCGAGGAGACCTTTGGCGCAATGAATGGATCGAGCCTGCCCTGAGCAGCCCTATTGTACGCGGTGATGATGTCCCGAGCACCGTGGATTTCATTGTGGACGCTAGCGGGAATCGCCAGAATGCATCGTCCCTTGTCGACGCGGGCGGGTGGCTTTGGTTCCGTCCTGATGTTGTCCTCACACTCGCTCAGCGGCGAGGCGGACGCTTGAAGTGGTATACCCGCGACACTGGGGATATCGAAGGTGCGCCTGGGCTTGGGGTCCACTTTGGGATGAATGCAATAGGATTGGTGAATGTGTATGGCGAAGACATCGCACTTCTACCCGAATGGCTGCAACGCGTTTGGGCTGGGTACAACGTCGCACCTGATGGCAAGGTGTCGGCGGAGCTGCTGGCGTCTCAAGTCCGAGCGGAGCCGGCGCAGACACAAGCGCCAGAGCAGTTCTTCGTGCGGTGCATCGAGTCGCTCTCTGCTCTGGTCAAAAGCCGATTCGGTATTTCGTTGATCACGGAGCATTCCAGCCGTGCTGAAATATTTCCTCGCATCCATCGGTTCCGAGCGACCGATCTCGCAGGGCTCTATGCACTGGCCAAAGATGTCGCCCGTGTAACGGTAGATTCATTTGATGTCGCGGCGATGAGGAAGTTTTTGAGACTTGATCAGAGCGAGGCAAAACTCGGGTCCCTAAAGTGCTTGGAGAGGCTTATCGGCAAGGTGGTGGGTCCGCCTGTCGCTGGTACTCTGATCGCTCCACTTTTCGGAGTGTACGATTTACGCTTGGCTGACGCGCATCTACCAAACGAGCGGGCCAGTGAAGTCCTTAGGGGTTTCGGAATTGAGAATGGAATGCCGATGGTGATTCAAGGGCTGTGGCTGCTCGACAGCTGTGTCGGTGGAATTTACAAGATCGTGAGCAACCTCAGCGACGAGCAATCGAAGCCAGCCGGCGCAGAATGCACTTGATGGCTCGTCCGAAGCGGCGACCCTGTTCATAGGCCGCCCTTGATCCGTCCCTTCTCGATCAATGCCGCCCCCAACCGTTGGCGAGCACGAGCAGGCTGGTGAAGTCGGTGGGCACGGCCTGATCGGCGTTGGCCCGCTGGGCGACCGGGGTCGCCCGGTGGAAACCTATCACTCTACGGATAGCGATGCGTTTCATGTATAACAACCAATGTGCAATATTCACACCCGCAATGAAAAAGCCCACCACGATAGTTGACAAGAGTTGGGTGCAGCGAGTCTGCGAGCGCCCGGACATCTCTGACCGCACGTTTGATTTGCTCAAGCAAAAGTGCCAGCCGGTGGTGGCATCGGTTCTTATGGAGGAGATTTTGGCAAATCATTTCCAGCCCAACCTAAATCAAGCGACTGTCAGCAGGATGCGTCGAGCGGTCCTGGACTTCCATCCGCACTGGATGAAGCATCCGGCAGAACTGGTTTTCGAGGAACTCGTAAAAAACGAACAAATCCTGAATGCAGGTTTGTCGCAAGAGCAAGCGATGCTCGCTAGTGAAGCGATGTCGGATCCCGCCAAGCTCGGCAATTGGATGGCCAGCCGCCACGAGGAAAAAAAGAAACGACGCACTGCGCGAAAGCAACAGCAGGCATGGTTTCATAAAAATGCTTCCGCGGCATTTTTGCATCCGCCGGACTTGGGCACGTTTGCCAAGAATGGAAGCTCATTCCTCGCGATGGTTTTGAAGGAGCCAGACTTGAAACTATTGGTACTGGACGCTTATCTTGGACAGACATGGAAACGTTGGCACTCTGCTGAGACGGCTGAAATAGACATCGCTTTCGCTCGGCTTGATTGTGAACTGGTTTCAAAACTACCGTTCACGCACAGCTACCTTCTGGCCGAGTTCTTGTATGACTTAGGCCCGATCACAAAAATTGGCGCGCCAGAAAGTAAAAAGTCGAATCCGCAAGTTTTGTCAGGCAACCAAATCAATAACGAGGAAGATCAAGAATACGTCGCCTCTGCACTTCGTTGCGACCGGCTTTTGACGTGTGATGACGGGATGCACCAGATTGCGCAAGCTTTCCGCGAGGCGGGATATTGGAAGGGAAAATGCATCTTGATCCCTGGCGATGAAGCCGACCAACTGGAGCGGCATTTTGCCTGATTGCCCAAGAGTACCTTTTTCTCAATCTTATCGCGCTTCGGCAACGTGGAATAGACAATGAAACAGGCAGCTGGCTCAAACATCGATTATTCACAGTCTCGCCTTCAGACGACAAGTGAACGCTGCCAATTCCGTGCCTCCCTCCGCCCGGCGCCCGAAACGATGAATCCCCTGCGCCGCCGCCGCATACTTCAACTCTCGCGCATGCCGCACCACCTCTGCCAATCTTCAACCCAGATGCCGCGTCGCCCCGACCACCGCCCTCGGCCGAACTCCGGGAACCAGAGCCTGAGTTCCTCGTGGACCCCGACCAGATGCCCGATTACCACAATGTCATCACGGACTGACATATTTCGCTGAAATCGGGGCGGCGCCCTCGCGCCCAGCCAGGTCGAAAAACGGGCACGAAACGCAGGGTTTGGCGGTTCCCAGCGTCCGTTGGCCTACTGATGGCGCGCCATCCGATTAAAACGGTCTTGACTCAGGCAGAACCCAGCCAAAGGGTGGACAAAAATAGCGATCACACCGAAAATGAAATCTCGGTCTTCGCGGAGCGTCAAAGCGATTGCTTATCGATATTAAAAACATCGCTGATTGTTATCAAATTCTCGAGATTGCTCCAGAGGCAACTCAAGAGGAAGTCAAACGCTCGTATCGGGAATTGGTGAAGGTCTGGCATCCGGATCGGTTCTCCAGCGACCCGAAACTACAGAAGAAAGCCCAAGAAAAACTGAAGCAAATCAATCTGGCCTACGAGTGGATTTGCAAGGGCGAGGCGGGCGGGCCACGCCGCAGGACGGCGCCCGCGGGGACGAGTAAATCTCAATCGGGTGGGCAATCGCGGTCTTCAGGGAGTAGCGGTTCGACGAAAAATCAAGGTGAACCTAGAACGGAAGCGCCTCGGCACCCGCCGCCGCCTCAAACGCAACCTGCGTCTGCACCGACAACGAACTGGGGGCGGAGGATTGTTCAGTTCGCAGTCACTGTCTTGATCATCGCCGTTGTCAAGGAGGCGTTCTCGACAAGCAACCGTTCCAGGAGGAAATCCTACACTTACGAAGAATTAATGGCCGAACAGAGGCGGCGACCGACCGACTACGCACCGCCGTACAATCAGCCAAACCGAAGCTCCCCAAATCCCGAGGAGCCCGCCATACAGCCAACGCCAAGAGTTCGTCAACACCTCACGCTTGACCAGGTTGTGGAATTGCATAGCGAAGCGATCAAACTTAGATCGGACTTGCGGCTTTCCGTGACTGAGTTTAGCCGCTACATGCAGACGAACCAGCCAGAGTACGATTTCTCAGAAGGGATTGCTTACTCACTGACTCCGATTCCAGAGCACACCGAACCTGTCCCGCCAAAACTCTCAGCAAGTGGCCTGGAAAGGCTTATTCTATCAGATAAACCTGACTCAGGACCAGGCGAGATGGTCGCTCCCTCGAAGCCAACACTGGATAGAACAAGAATTGTCGAGGTGGCACTTTCAAAAACCGGGGATTCTTTCTTACCAACCCCAAGTCGAGACTTTTTCACCGTTGGTTCGACGAAGGACGAGGTTCTCGTGGTGCAAGGGACTCCAAGTCAATTCAATGATTCCTCGTTCACCTACGGGAACTCAACCGTGGAATTCAGAAATGGGAAAGTCGCGTCGTGGTATGACGGCTA
>SXSK01000148.1 GCA_005793375.1 Verrucomicrobiales bacterium
AGAGACAAAGATGAGAGAGGGCTGCCGCACTCCAAAATTCCCACAACTCGGAGATGCGCACCCCGGGAACAAGCACGCGAAAAATCCGTCGACTTGGGTGGCTTGCCCGCTACTGTGCGCCCCCATTGCCAACGGCCGCAGAACACGTGGCTGGCTTTTGCATGAGCGATTCACCTTCCATCATTCAAGTAGGCGTGATCGGTTGCGGCCATTGGGGCCCCAATCACGTCCGAGTTTTCTCGCAATTGCCGGGTTCGCGCACCCTGGCGTGTGCCGATCTGGATCCGCGGCGGATCGAAGCGATCCGATCGTTGTATCCTGAGGTGACGGGGTATGCGGATTATCGTGAGCTTCTGGGGCGCGAAGACATCCAGGCAGTTGTGGTTGCCGCGCCCACCCGATTTCATTCGGCGATTGTCCGGGATGCTTTGAATGCCGGGAAACATGTGCTGTGCGAGAAGCCCTTGTGTGTGGAACCAGCCGACGCTGCTGAGTTGACCGAACTCGCCCGCAGCCGAGGTCGCATCCTGATGGTCGGCCATGTGTTCCTCTTCAACGCGGGCATCGTGAAGTTGAAGGAACTACTCGCGCTGAATGCCCACGGGCAGCTGCGTTACCTTCGAGCGACCCGAACCAACCTGGGCCCGATTCGTTCGGATGTGAACAGCGTGTATGACCTGGCGACCCACGATATCGCCATTTTCAACTGGCTGCTCGGTTCAACGCCGGAATCCGTTTCCGCCGTCGGCGGACGATTCCTGCAGGCCACCATCGAGGACGTCGCCTTTGTTTCCCTTCGTTATCCCGGCAACATTCTCGCCAATGTTCTGGTCAGTTGGCTTGACCCGAAAAAAGTCCGAGAGATCGTCGTGGTGGGCGATCGCAAAATGTATGTCTGGGACGAATTGGCTCCAGCGGGTCCCGTGTCGATCTACGACAAAGGAGTGGATCGACCTCAGAACTACGAAGATTATGGCCAGTTCCAGCTATTGACCCGCGAAGGTGATCTGACAATTCCCAAGATCAAAATGGAAGAACCGCTCAAGGTTCAGGGTCGGTATTTTTTGCAGTCCATTCGTTCCGGCGCATTAACCATGAATGACGGCGAATTCGCGACAGGTGTCGTCCGCGTGCTGGAAGCCATTCGCCGTTCGCTACTCGCCGATGGCGCCATGACGCCAGTGCCATCCGCCTGATTCCAATGTCATGATTCCAATTCATTGTCACATCCCGATTGATTCCCTTTTTCAAACCCATTCATGAGCGCTCCCATTTCGATTCTCGTCATGTCCGCCGGCTCGATGCCTGGTGTGGCCGTGATCAACGCCCTGAAGGGGCAGTCTGAAGTTCCCGTGCGAGTCGTTGCCGCGGATATGGGAAATCTATCGCCCGGATTCCTGCTTGCCGACGGTTCGCGGGTAGTGCCATCAGCGAGTCATCCGAGATTCATTGAGGAGGTCCGGCAGATCTGCCGCGAGGAAGGGATTCAGGTGCTATTCCCGATCATCGATGAAGAGCTTCAAGTTTTTGCCGACCATATTGGGGTATTCGCCAGTGACGGTGTGCGAGTTATCAGTAATTCGGCGGAGACCGTACGCATCGCCAAAGACAAGTCGTTGACTGCTCAGAAATGCGTGGAACTTGGGGTGCTCAGTCCAGCCAGTCTGTTGAAAGAAGAACTTGGCACCCGTCCCCTGCCCCCGTTTCCGTTGATCATCAAACCGCGCGATGGACGCGGCAGCGTGGGCGTCTACACCGCGCGAAATCAGCGAGAGCTCGAGTTCTATCTGGACTTGGTTCCCAACGCATTGATCCAGCAAAAGATCGCCGGGCCGGAGTACACATTGGATGTTCTGACGGATTTCGACGGTCGTGTGCTCAGTATTGTGCCCAAAGAGCGTATGCAGGTAAAAAGTGGCATGCAGGTGAAAGGACGCACACTCAACGATCCAGAGTTGATTGCCTACGGCGTTGACATGGCGACGCGGTTTCGCGTCTTTCCCCGCGGAAACATCCAGTGCATTCGGGGTGAGGATGGTCGATTATACTTGATCGAAATCAATCCCAAATTCGCTGCCAGCCTGCCGTTTACGGTGGAAGCTGGTGTCAACATGCCGCTCATGCTGGTCCAGATGCACCTCGGAAAGACCTTTGAGCCGCGTATCGGACAATTTGAAGCCGGGTTGGTGATGATGCGATGCTGGCGGGAATTGTATGTCCGCGAGTCATGAGCGACGACCCTTTCCAGCGCAGCCAGTTGGACTACTACGATCAGTCCGCTGAGCAATACGAATCGGGTGACGGCATCCAACGCACCCTGAACCGAGCCTTTGAACGCAAGGCTCGGATTCTTATGAAATCGCTTGGAGTCGGTCCCTGGGATGTGGTCTTGGAAGTTGGGGCTGGAAGCGGGCTGTTGACCTGGTTCATGGCACAGCGTCTGCGTTTTGCGCGTTACCTGGCCTTAGATCTGTCCCAGGGCATGTTGGATCTCGCCCGTAAACGATTGGCTGGCAAAACATCGTTGGAGTTCGTCCGAGCAGACGCCGCGCGAACTGGGCTCCCGAGCGACTTGGCGACCGCGGTGATCGGATGCGATATCATTCATCACTTGGAGTTTCCCGAGAACGCCTTGCGTGAATGGTATCGTTTGGCCCGACCGGGTGCCCGCCTGGCAATTCTAGAGACCAACCCCAAGAACCCCTTGCATTGGCGTTTCATCGGCGTGGAGCATGAAGTGCGAAGTTGGCTCAACACCGATACCAATTTGAAGCGTTGGACTGAAGCTGCCGGATGGAGAGACGTTCGGGTCGAGCCCGCCGAGGTTTTCACGCCGGCAGGTCCCAAGGGTTTCGGATGGGCGCTGGATTTGCTCGATAGCATCTCGCTGTGTGTCCCCGGTTGGCGGCGGCTGAGTGCGATGTGGATCATTACCGCCGTGAAGTGAGGTCCGGGTTGCTTGGACTACGGTGGCCCTCCCCCCCTTCTGCGACGGCCCATGAATACGGCAGTTCATTGCCAGGAAATGCAACCGAGAAGACAAAGCGGCAGAGGGCTGCCGACACTCCAAAGGACACTCCAAAGGACACTCCAAAGGACACTTGTCTCGAAGGCGCTGGGCTGGGAATGTTTCGGGACATGATGTTCGCCAATCAGAAAATTTTTCTCACCGGAGGTGCCGGCTTTATCGGATCTCACATTGCCGAGAGTCTGCTTGCCGGAGGCGCTCAACTTACAATTTACGACAATTTCTCCTCGGGTTCGATGGAGAACCTTCACAAGATTGAGGGCCGGGTTCAAATCATCCGCGGAGACATCTGCGATTATCCGGCACTGGAAGCGGCGATGCGAGGGCACAACTTGGTATCCCATCAGGCGGCCCAATTGGAGATCCTGAAGTGCGTCGACGATCCCATCTGGGACCTGCAGGTGAACACGGGAGGAACGATCAACGTGTTGCGTGCGGCGAAAAACCTTGGTGTCCGCAAGGTGGTTCTAGCGTCTTCTGCATGTGTTTACGGCCAGACCGATGTCGAACAACAATCGGAAGACCACGCGACGCAACCCAATTGGGCTTACGGCGTCAGTAAACTTGCCGGAGAGCACTACGCCCGCATTTACATGACGGATTATGGGTTGCCGGTGGTCAACCTGCGCTATGGCATCATTTATGGCCCCCGCGAATGGTACGGCCGCGTCTTTACCATTTTCCTCAAGCGGTTATTTGAGCGCAAACCCTTGGTGGTGTTTGGTGATGGCCAGCAGCGCCGCGACTTCACTTACGTGGGTGATGTGGTGCGGATGCACAACCTCTGCCTGGCTTCGGATCGAGCAAATGGGCAGACGTACAATGTGGCGACCGGCATCGGCACGACCGTCAATACCCTTGCAGCGTTGGTAGCAGAAGCTGGCGGTGGCTTGGAAGTCCTGCATGAAAACGTCAAAGAGGGTGAGTACTCCAAGATCATGCCGGAGCGCGTCCGACTTCCCGCGGAACTCAAAGTCATGACATTGAGCCCGGCCAAGGCGTTGGCTGAATTGGGATGGAAACCCGAAGTCGCTTTGAAGGATGGGCTCCAACATCAGATCGCCTGGCTCAAAGACCACCTCCATCGATGGCACACCGTTCACATCTAACTCGCAGTCTCCCAGCGCAAGCACTCATTCTTCCATCCCATGCCTGAGCACGATCAAGAAAAACTCGACGCCATTGCCGCATCCATGCGCCATGCCGACGATCGCAGCCTGACCTCGCAATACTTTCTGCTGCGCTACGGCATCATGACGTTGCTGCCGCGATTGAAGGGGCCAGAGGTGTTGGAGCTGAGTTGTGGCGAAGGGGGGATGACCAAATGGCTGGGTGAGAACTTCCCGCGCGTGACGACCGTGGATGGTTCGCCGGCGCTGATCGAGAAAGCACGCCAGGTTGTGACCACAAAAAATGTCGAATTCCAGTGCACGACATTTGAGAACTTCACGCCCGACCGCACCTTCCAGTCGATCATCATGTCACGGATACTGGAGCACATTGAAAAGCCGGTCGAGTTACTCCAGCGCATCCGGGGTTGGCTAGCCCCGGGAGGGCGACTTTACATTATCGTACCCAATGCCCATTCCCTGAATCGTCGGATTGGCAAAGCCATGGGAATGATTCAGAAACTCGATGAATTGACCGAGCGCGACCAACGGGTAGGCCATTTCCGGGTTTACCACAAAGAAAGCCTGGGGGCCGACATCGTTGCGGCTGGACTGTTGCCAGTTCATTGGGATGGGATCTTTCTCAAGCCCTTGTCGGACGCTCAGGTCCAAGATTGGCCCCAAAACCTTTTGGATGCATTTTACGTGGTAGGACGCGATCTGCCTGAGTGGTGCACGGAAATCTATGTCGAATGCGAACGAGCACCCCTCGGTTCATGACGTTGTTCTTAGACTTGGACGGTCCGATTTTGGATGTTAGGGAGCGTTACTATGCCGTGCACCAGGCCTTGGTGGGCTCGGCTGCGTCTCGGCTGAGTCTCGACGCTTTCTGGGACCTCAAACGGGATCAGACCCCCATTCGAGACCTGCTGACGCAATGCGGGATGCCGGCGGAGGCGGCAGGGTCCTATTCGTTGGGATGGAGGGACCAAATTGAAGCCGAGTGCTGGTTAGAGTTGGATCGTATTTTTGATGGAATCGACGTGCTTTTGCGACATTGGCAAGCGAGCCACCGCCTCATCCTCGTCACCCTTCGACAGCGGCCGGACCTGGTGAGGAACCAACTGGACCGACTGAAACTGACGCCGCGGTTTGAGACGATTCTCACGACGACCCCGATGGAAGGACCGGGCTGGGAGTCCAAAGCGAAATTAATTCGTTCCCATTCGGGGTTTCGCCAAGGAGCCTGGGTGGTTGGCGACACCGAAATCGACATTCGGGCGGGAAAACTCGTTGGGCTGAAGACCGTTGGAGTGCTGACCGGCATTCGAAACCGGCGTCGATTGGAAGCCGAAAACCCCGATGTCGTGATGGACCGATTAGCCGACTTGAGCCGCCTGCTTGACCAGGACATCTGAAAGGAATCCCGATGGATCACTGATTCTGACTATACTCCGAAGGTTCGCTGCGCTAAACACGCCGCCATTCATGAGTTCGAGTGTCGCCCAATTGGACAGACCTAAGCTAACGGTCAATCCGCCGGACACCTCGGGATTGGACCCGAAGTTGAAGGCGCTTGCTGTGGTCTTCTGCTACAATGAAGCGATCAAGATTGAGCGCACGCTCAATCGTTTCCCTGCCAAACGGAACTACGCTCTGTGCGTAATGAACGACGGATCGAACGACGGCTCGGTCGAAAGCATCCTCAAGTTCTCGGGCGTGGGATTGTTGTCCCACGATCGAAATCGCGGCGCTGGGGTGGCTATTCGGACAGTTCATCGCTATGCCCTGGAACAGGGATATGATGTCCTCGTGCTTGTCGCGGGCAATGACAAGGATCGACCCGCTGAGATTGAGCGCTTGTTAAAACCGATCCGCGACGAAGGCGCCGATTTTGTTCAGGGCTCTCGCTACCTGCCTGGAGGCGATCATGGAAATATGCCGCTCTATCGACGTCTGGCGACTCATTACGTGCATCCCCTGCTTTTTAGCCTGATCGTCCACCGCCGCATCACCGATTCGACCAACGGATTCCGGGCTTATCGCACCAAAATCCTGAAAGATCCCCGGGTCGACCTCAATCAGGACTGGCTCGACAAATACGAGCTGGAACCCTACCTGTTCTATAAGGCTGTCACTTTGGGATATTCGGTGCGCGAAGTTCCCGTCACTAAGATCTATCCGCCGAAGAAACTGGGTTACACCAAGATGAAACCCATTACGGGTTGGTGGAGTATCCTGCGTCCCCTGGTATTCCTGGGGTTGGGTATCAAGAAGTAAGTGGACCGCCGCCGGGCTTCTCACCCGTTTCCGGCGATTGAGGTCCGCACTGGTGAATCTTCAGGCCCAATCCAAACCCGGTCCGCCGAGGCCACGATGGCGGTCCTCCGGACGCGGGTGTTCAAAGGATTTGTTCCCATGGGCGACCGCCGGAATACCTCACCATCGATAGGAGATGGCGACGGATCCAAAGGAATCGACCTCCGGTTGACCACGGAATTCCTGGCTGCGGAACACGTGGATGTACGCTAACTCCAATTTGCGCCAACCCACCACCCACCCAGCGGTCACGTCCGCGATGAAAGGCTTTTTGTCGACCGAATGGCTGTTGTGCCAAAGGTTGCCATCCAGCAACATGTTGCACGCCACCGCCTTGCCTTCGAATCCAAGCAAAAAATACGTGTAAAATCCACGGGTCACGCCTTGAGGGATGCCCCCCGTCTCTGGCGCGGACTCGTCCAAAGAGTACCGGCCAAAATCCTCAGGAATCCGGTGACCGACTCGCAATTGGCAACCGACGCTAGCCTTCACCTGGAGCGTCCCCGTTCGAAGCGAGCACGAGGGTAGCCATTGGAAGGACCAGTCATCGGGCGTGCCGATCGATCCGCGCCAAATGCGAGCGGTTTCCAGATTGATGGCAGGCTCATTGCGCAACTGGTGGTCCCAACCGGCAGCATCGACACGATGAACGACACTTTGGAGTTCATCGCCCAGCGCACCGGGGCCCACCAAGCCCACGTCCAAGGAGACGACATCTAAGGTTGGCACTGACCCGAGACTGGCGCCCCGGCGCTGAATCGTTGCCGCTCCATAAAGCCACGCGGCATAGGGTCGATCTCTCAATTGGGCTGCGGGGTCGTAGAGGTCGGTCGGTGTGTATAAACTTTGCCCCAACTGGGCACCCCACCGTATTGACACGGATTCCATACCGAAGGCAGGCAACCAACGCGCCATCAAGCTAATTATCGATGCCGAATCCGCGGCCGATTCCTGGTGCAAATAACCCATTCGTGATCCGTGTGTGTAGTGCCGGTCTGTCTGGAAAACGGCGTCATTTTCGACCCACAGTGTCAGGGCAGGACCGAGATACGTCTCCCCGTTGGCGGACTCCATCAAGGCGATTGCCGCACCGGTCAAGATACCTTTCGACCATCGTCCCCAACTTCTACTGAGCGCCCGATTGGTAACACTTAATAACGTCATGAAATTCCAAGCGATTGGGTCAGATTCAGAGTAACTCGCAGTTTTTTTGGAGTGCGGATCAGGTGACAAGATGCGACCGATTATTCGTTATAACTATCTGAAATCAAATAAGATATGAAATTTCAAGTCGATAATGATGACTCTGAGAATTGCGACCTGAATGACGCCCGAGGAAAGAGACTTCCTGACAAAACAAAACCTTTCGTGTAGCTGTACCTAAAATACTGGTGCCATGCCGTCTGCCCAAGATCCAGCGTCGGGATCGCTCACTGAAGGTCAACTTCGTGCCATGTTGACTCTTCTGGGGGATGAGGATCCCATTGTTTGGAGGCCAATCCGACAGCGGCTGAGCCATTCGGGCAACTCGGTTCTTTCCTGGCTTCAGCCACATAGGCTCCACGAAGACCCCATCATCCGACGGCGTGTCAACGGGATCTTTCACGAGCGCGATGCGTCGACCGCCGATAATGAATTCATGGCCTTTCTGCTCACCCACGGCGATGAATTTGACATGGAAGAAGGCGTCTGGCTCTTCGCTAAAACTCGGTATCCAGACATAAACATCAGCGGGTATCGCGCATTGCTCGACGAGTATGCGGAGGCCGTTCGAGTGGATGTCGCAGGCGCCACTCCCGGCGAGCCCCAGCTGCGTTTGCTCAACTCCTACCTCTTTCAGCATCTCGGTTTTCGAGGCAACGAAGCGTCCTTTTATGAGTCGGACAACAGTTATTTCAACAAAGTCATCGACCGACGTTTGGGCATTCCGATCTCGCTTTGTGTGCTTTATCTCTGCGTGGCCAAGCGCCTCCAATTGCCCATAGCCGGAATCGGCATGCCCGGCCATTTTCTCTGCCGATATCAATCGCCCCGCGAAGCCATTTACATCGACCCGTTCCACGGAGGGAAGTTGCTAACCACCGCCGACTGTATCAAGAGACTTCAGAAGCTCGACGTCACCTTCGAGGAAACTCACCTTGCACCGATTAGTTCCCGCAAGATCTTGAGCCGAATGATTCAAAACGTGCAGCTGATTCATCGAGAGCGCAAAGACCGGACGGAATCGGAACGATTGCGCCGATACCTCGTTGCGCTCGGCCGTTAGCGATGCTCAGTACAACGAATCCAAGATCGCTCGAGCTGCACCCGCCGGATCGGCAGCTGCATAAATCGGCCGTCCGATGACGAGCCAATTGGCTCCAGCTGCCATGGCGTCGCGGGCACTCAATGTGCGTTTTTGGTCGTCGGCCTTATCCATTCCCGTGCGAATACCCGGTGTGACCAAGGTCATTTCGTTCGGAAGGACTTGGCGCAGCATGGAGAGTTCCAATGGCGAACAGACCAACCCTCGCAGCCCCGACTGCCGAGCCAGTAACGCCAGTCGCTGCACTTGCGATGGCACATCCGACAAGACGCCCAACTCAGCCAGAGCGGAGGCGTCCATGCTGGTCAACACGGTGACTCCAAGCACCAGGGGGGGCAACCTGCCGAGCGCCGCGGCAGTCTCTTGGGCGGCGCGTTCAGCGGCTGCCATCATTTCCGAACCGCCGGACGCATGAATTGTGAGCAATTGCACGTCCAACCGAGTCGCGGCTGCAACCGCTTTGGCGACGGTATTTGGGATGTCGTGAAACTTGAGATCTAGAAACACCTGCGTGCCGGTGGCCCGAAGCTGCCGCACGATTTCAGGGCCTGCGCTGACAAAGAGCTCCTTGCCGACCTTGAAGGCCCCCACGTGCGGGGCGACAGACCGGGCCAATTCAACGGCTCTCGCTGGGGTTGGAACATCCAGGGCAACAATGATGGGGTTTTGCATGGATTGGGGCTAGGTACACTCGCCGCGGACACAACAAAAACAACGCTTCAATCGGACTTTACCGTCGCCACCAACTTCTATTGGCGGCGGAACCTTGAGCGGCTTGAGGCGCAAACTGCCGGATCAGTAACTGACTTCGGGCCGCCGTGAGCGCCATGATAAACTCTTCGTAACTAGGAAACCGTTCGGCCGGGTTCTTCGCCATCGCACGTACAATCGCGTCGCTGGTCGCTTCGGTGATTTCGGGTACCAACCGATTCGGTGGAGTTAATGGGGTATGGACCTGAGCGGCCACAACTTCCTCCACCGAGGGGGCTTCAAACGGCACATGGCCCACCAGCGCGTGGAAGAGAGTCCCTGCGAGGGAATACATGTCCGCCAAGAAGCTGTCTCCCAGTTGTTGAACACGTTCCGGGGCGATGTAATACGGGGTGCCAAAAACCGGCACATGATATTCCTTCTCGGCATCCGCCTTCTTGGCCAATCCAAAGTCGACGACTTTGGGTTCATCATCCGCACCGAACAAAATATTCCCGGGCTTTATGTCCAAATGCAGCAATCCATGTTTGTAGGCGGTGTTGAGTGCACCAGCCACCTTAACGCCGATGTCCAAGACATCCAACTCCGGCAGTCGTCGCTCCCGTTCAATCCGACCATCCAGGCTCCCCTGATCGGCGAGTTCCATCACGAGGTATTTGTAACCGTCGTGTTCATCAAAGGCATAAATCGTGATGATGTCGGTGTGTTTGAGTCCGGCGCAGGCACGGGCCTCCTTCGCGAAGGAATTCACCGCCTCTTCGCTGCCGACAAACTCCGGGCGCATCAGCTTCACCGCCACTTCGCGCCCCAACGTGTTATCCCAGGCCCGGTAAACCGTGCCCATGCCTCCAGAGGCAATCTCGGATCGCAACTCGAATTGGCGAAGACTCATGGGCATCATGATCAAGCCCTGGCACTTAGAACATGGAGTGGTTTCGAGAGGTGCCGTTTCCCCTGGAATAAAGACTTTTGAGCCACAGTGTGAACACTGGACAAGCTTGAGTGCTTTGCGCGCTGGTTGCATGCGATTTGCTGAGCGACTGTACCTTCAGAGGCGGTGGCGACAAGCGCCACGTTGTCCGAATGACATTCGGAAGACGCTTCTTAACCGCAACTGAATCTCGCGGATGCATTCCAAGGCGGATTGAGACTTGGTGACAAGCGTTTCTTCGACCAACGTCTCCGGGTGAAACGGAACGGAATTGTTTATCTGGTAGGAGCGGGCCCTGGTGATGCTGGACTCATGACCCTCCGCGGCTCCGCCTTGCTAGCGCGGGCTGACGTCGTGGTCTATGATGCATTGGTCAACGCGGATTTGTTACGCTTGGCCCCCCCGTCGGCTGAAGTCATCTATGGTGGAAAACGCGCCCAAAATCACGCCATCCCTCAGGAAAACTTGAATCAGCTCCTCGTGGAGAAGGCGCGACAAGGCAAGACCGTCGTACGTCTTAAAGGCGGCGACCCCTACATCTTCGGTCGCGGCGGCGAAGAAGCCGAAGAACTCGCTCAAGCCGGGATCCCGTTTGAAGTCGTCCCCGGAATTTCTTCGATCGTGGCTGCCGCCAACTATGCTGGGATTCCAATAACGCACCGCGACGTTTGCTCCAGCTTCACGGTGATTACCGGACATGAAGATCCGACCAAAGGCTCCACTCAGATCGATTGGGCGACTTTTGCGAAAATGCCGGGCACCAAAATTGTTCTTATGGGTGTCGAACGGATCCAGTTGATTGCGGCGGAACTAATCCAGAATGGATTGTCCAAGGAGACCCCTGTCGCGATGGTCCGTTGGGGAACCACCGGGCGCCAAGAATCGATCGAAGGCACTCTTGAAACCATTCCGGACCTCGCGATCGCCAGGAAATTTGCCGCACCAGCAGTGACCATTATTGGCGAGGTCGTCCGATATCGTTCTCGATTGAATTGGTTCGAGAAACGCTCCTTGTTCGGTCAGCGAATTGTCGTGACGCGGACCCGCGAGCAGGCGAGTGAATTTGCCCGGCAACTCGCTGAGCGCGGGGCTGAAGTGCTCGAGATTCCTACGATTAGAATCGAAGCCCCTACTGAAAAGCTTCCGGTTGTCGAGGCCATCGCAGGAATCGGATCCTACGATTGGCTGGTGTTCACCAGTCCCAACGGCGTGAGCCAGTTCTTTCAGTATTTCTATGCAGCGTTTCCCGATATACGCGCCATTGGCGGTGTGCGAATCGCCGCCGTGGGACCTGCCACAACTGCCAAGATTGAGGAGCAGCATCTAAAAGTGGATGTCATGCCGCCAGAATATGTGACTTCCCAAGTCGCCAAGGCCATTCACGCCCATGAGAACGTGGAGAATCTCCGATTGCTGTTGATTCGAGCCCAGATTGCGAACCCCGACCTACCCAAGCAACTCGAAGAACTGGGTGGCATTGTAGACGACGTCGCCTTTTACCAAACGGTGCCCGAAACTGAGGACCGGAATGGCGCAGCGCAACGTCTGCTGGAGGAAGGCGCTCATTGGCTCACATTCACCAGCAGCTCGACGGTCGAGAATTTCCATGCTCGATTTGATTTGCCAGCCCTCTTGCGCAAATTCCCTGGGGCGCGAACAGCCAGCATTGGACCTGAAACTTCCAAAGCCCTTCGATCGCTGGGCGTCACCGTAGATATTGAAGCCAAACCGCACACGATCGAGGGACTGATTAACGCGGTCGAAACCGCCCTTAGGGATCGCAGTCTGAATCCTGGTTGACCAAGTTTGCGAAGGGTTTCAATGCCCAGGATATCGCTTTTTTCTCAGGGAAACCCTTCAATCCTCCATTTCCCTGGAGTAATACAAGATCCGACCGCAATTGATGCACTGTACGATATCTTGCTGAGCTTTGGCGGCATTAAAGACGTAAGTGGGCATTTGCATGTGACAACCACCGCAGATTCCTTGGGGAACGCCGACGATAATGTTATCGCCCTTGGTTTTGAGCAATCGTTCGTATCGGGGCAAAACATCAGGGTCTATCTCGGCCACCTGCGCTGCGCGGGCAGCGATGGCTGACTGCAATTCCTGCTTTAGCGAGGCCTCGCGGCTAACCAAGTCTGCCAATTGGTTATCGACATTACTTTTCAAACTCTTGGCGATTTTTTCAGCAGCAGCGACCTCGCCAGCAATAACTTCCGCCCGTTCCATTAAATCCAACTGTTGATCTTCCAAGGCGGAAATTTCCAGTCGAGTCGTATCAATCTGGTGCTGGAAGGCCTTGTATTCCTCATTTTTCTTGGTGGCTCCTTGTTGTGTTTCGCACTTTCGAATGAAGTCCTGTTTCGTCGCCACCTCCAATTCGAGCTTCTTCCGGTCGCTTTCCAGTTGTTTTCCTCGCAATTTGACCGTATCGAAGTCCGATTGGGCGCGGGCTGCTTTGCCCTGCAGCAGATCGCGTTGAGGGGGAACAGATTGAAGGTCGGCCTGTAGCCGTAAAAGCTTTCGATCGCGGTCTTGAAGGATCAGCAGCTTCTCGAGAATCGGGAGCATGTCGGAGCCACGCTAACGGGGGTAATACAGAGGCGTCAACGCGCGGCATTCATTCAAGTACACTAAAGTGTTTGTTTTTTTGCTTTGCTCCCCCCCCGGTTCTCTGTCGCTTAATCCTTCCCGCAACTATGGCAAGCAATTGGTCAGATCGCCGAGTGGTCGTCACTGGGCTGGGCGTCGTTTCGTCGCTCGGCCACGATGCCGACACTCTATGGAAGAACATTCTCGATGGAAAATGCGGCATTGATCGTGTCAGCCACTTCAATGTGGAGGGATACGATTGCCAGATCGCGGCGGAAGTCCGTGACTTTGATCCAACGCCAGCATTTCCCAATGCGAAGGAGCTTCGCAGAACCGATCGGTTCTCACATTTCGGTGTCTATGCCGGATGGCAGGCTCTGCGAGACTCCGGACTCAACCTGGACCAAACCAATCGCGATGAGGTGGGTGTATTTATCGGTTCGGGAATCGGCGGCCTTAAGACTACCGAAGATCAGCACACGATCCTCACTGAAAAAGGGCCGGGACGCGTGTCGCCATTCATGATACCGATGCTGATCCTCAATATGGCCAGCGGCCTATTTGCGCTCTACAACAAACTCAAGGGTCCCAACTTCGCCACCTGTTCTGCCTGTGCCACCAGTAATCACGCCATCGGCGAGGCTTGGGCGACAATCAAACGCGGCGATGCCTCGGTCATGTTCGCAGGTGGCACCGAAGCAACCATCGTTCCCCTAGGGTTGAGCGGCTTTGCGGCCATGCGCGCCATGAGCACTCGAAATGACGATCCCAAACATTCTAGCCGCCCTTTCGACAAGGACCGGGACGGATTCGTCATGGGTGAAGGTTCGGCCATTCTTGTGCTCGAAGAATTGCAGCATGCCCTCCAGCGAGGCGCCCGGATTTATTGCGAAATCGTGGGGTACGGCAATACCTGCGATGCCAGCCATATGACCGCCCCCGATCCCGAAGGCGAAGGTGCAGCCCGGGCGATCCTGATGGGTCTGCGCCATGCTGGAATGACTCCCAATCAAGTGGATTACGTTAATTGCCATGCCACCAGCACTCCTGTCGGCGATGTCTGCGAATCGAACGCCCTCAAGCGAGTGTTCGGGGATCACTCCCGAAAGTTAGCCGCCAGTTCAACCAAGGGAGCCACTGGTCATATGCTGGGCGCAGCCGGAGGGATTGAAAGTGTGATCTGCTGCAAAGCGATTCAGACCCAAATCGCCCCACCCACCATCAATTTGGACAATCCTAGCCCGGAATGTGATTTGGATTTCGTGCCAAACACACCCAGGGAAATGCGCATCAATACGTTCCTAAACAACTCGTTCGGCTTCGGCGGCCACAATGCCATCCTTGTTGGCCGTCGATTCCAGGGCTAGACCAGTTCCCACGGCTGGTCGGGAATTCCAGGGACGGTTGCCTAGCTCATCACGGCGTCGGGAGGAGCACCATGAGCACTTCATGAAATGAGGGGCTGAGGATCCGGAAGCCGCACGCGGAGGCGCGGAAACGCGGAGGAAAATCGAAGCCTTCCCGTCTACCGCTCCGTATCTTCCGTAAGACATCAGGTGATTCAAACCTTGCCCCAAAGACCTACCAGCGCGAAACTCCGCCCATGATCCGTCGCCGCAGTTTTGCTAAATCCATGGTGCGAATGGTACTGGCCGCAGCGGCTGTCTCTGCCGGCATTCGGTTTTCCCCAGCCAAAACAGCCGATTTGACTTCGGCGGAGTTAAGTGTTTTCTCCTTTAATCTGCGCTACGCAAGCGCAAAACCTCCCAACTCATGGCCAGAACGTCGCCCCGTCATGCGCGCCTTGTGGGATCAGTACCAACCGGATTTGGTTGGTACCCAAGAGGGTGTGTACCCGCAACTCCGAGATCTTGCGTCCGACATCCCCCAATATGGATGGATTGGCACCGGAAGAGATGGCGGGAGCCGCGGCGAATTCATGGCGATCTTCTACAAGCGCTCACGACTCGAGCCATTGGAATTTGACCATTTCTGGCTCTCCGACACACCCGAGGTCGTGGGCTCATCCACCTGGGGCAATACCAATCGACGCATGGTGACCTGGGTACGGTTCAAAGACCTAAAGACTTCTCAAGAGTTCTATTTCTGGAACACTCATTTCGATCACGCCAACCAAACCGCTCGAGAAAAGGCCGCGGAACTGGTCCAAAAACGTCTGGCTAAATTGAACCCGACTTTACCGCTGATTCTCGCCGGCGATTTTAACGCAGTGGCAAAACGGAATCGCGTTTATACCTCGCTTGTCGAGGAAGCTGGCCTCATGGATACATGGTACGCCGCCAAAGAACGCCGCAACGACGATCTGAATTCCTTCAATAACTTCGCCCCAGCAGTGCGCAACGGTGAACGAATCGATTGGGTCCTGTCTCGCGGAAATATTTCGGTTCGCGCCACAGAAATCATCACTTTCCAACTCAACGGACAGAATCCTAGTGACCACTACCCACTCGCGGTTTGGCTGACACTCCATTATCACATCCCCCCCAGCCCCCCTACCCTCCCCTTTTACTTGTGAGCACTCTTTCTTCAAATTCTTGGGATATCGAGTTTCGCGCTATTCACGGTCGAGGTATTGAGGCCTGGAAAACGGGATGCCGACAACCGGCAACCATGTTTTCCACCGAGGATGCCGCGTTCCTGGCCTCCATCGGTTGCAGCACCCAGGAGTTGTTTGATTTTGTGGACGACTTCCTGGTTTACGGTGAACCCGACATTGAATCCGTATTAGCCATTCAGACCATTCGCCGTGATTTCTTTCTGAATCAGCTCCAAGGGAAAGCCTCAAGCCAGGTCGCTTCCATGGACTCGTTGCCACCGAAAACAGCCTCGGTGGAGGGTTTCCCATGGTTGCCGCGTGCCATTGCAAAAGCCCGACTCAAGCTTCGTGGCGAAATGCCACCGGATCTGATGTATGGATGTGGAGGCGACCGCGCTTTCTTCTCCAAGGTCAAAATGCCGTTGCCTCGATTCCTGGAAGTCGTGCGCGATGCCGGCGACAACAATCGAATCATCATAGACGCCATCAAGGCCAGTGCGGAGAAACGTTAAAGAATCGCCCAGTGACATCTCGTTGCCTCAGGAGCCGTCGGAAGGCTCCAGGGAATGCTGTCCGGATTTCCGACGGGCGCTAAGATTTGCCTTCGCAGACGGCCATGCAGCCGCATACTCTCAACGCATGCTCCTACGCGGACTTGGCTATGGCCGGATGGATTTTATCGGTTCAGTCGCGCTTGCTCGAACCTCGCTGGCAAAAGCCGCAGGGCTCATCTTAGTGCTATCCATCGCCTCCGGGGGGTTGACCTCTATTGCAGAGGCACAGCCAGCCCCAAAGCTCGACTCGATTCAGACAACTTGGTTCCAACGCGGCACCACCAATGAAGTCTCGCTGACTGGCGACGCGTTAGTCCCTGTGAGGGAGTTGCGGATTTCTGGCTCCGGAGTGAGCGGATCCCTGGTGGTCTCGGTGATGACCAATCTCACGCTTGAGACATCTGGCGGAGGCCTAACGGCCCACGTTCCCATGAATGCCAAGAATGCCTCGGCTCGGTTGGTCATCGACGCCAATGCCTTGCCGGGGTCCCGCGAGTTGCGGGTCCTAGGGGCCAATGGGGTTTCCAATCCGCTAGCCATTCAGATTTCAGATGTTCCTGAGGTCCAGGAAATGATGCCCAATAACAGTTCGAGCGAAGCTCAGGAATTGACCCTTCCCATGGGCGTCAGTGGGATCATCGACAAATCCGCCCTCAGCGATTGGTATCGCTTCCACGCGAAGGCCGGTCAGCGGCTGCTATTCGATGTTCTGGCGAATCGAACCGGTTCCCCACTCGACCCAACTCTGATTCTGACCGACACCAGCGGAAAAGAGCTCGTCCGCTCGGAAGATGTCAATGGACTCGACCCCCTGTTGGAGTTTACACCGACAACCGACGGCGATTACTTCCTGCAACTTCACGACCTGCGTTTCCAAGGGGGCAACGACTATCGCTACCATCTCACCGCCGGGGCATTGCCATACGTTGATCAAGTGTTTCCATTTGGTGGCCGACGCGGCAGTTCTGTGGATCTCATCTTGCGGGGACGAAATCTGGAGGGCGTGGATCGAATGAACCTGCGCATTGCATCCGATGCGCCCCTCGGACGTCAGGAGATTCGAGCACATACCCCGAGGGGATTCTCCAATCCCCGACCCTTCGAAGCCAGTGATCTCCCGGACTTCGAAGAACGTGAGCCCAATAATGAAAAAAGCGCCGCCAATGTCATATCATTGCCTGCCGCCATCAACGGACTCATCGGGGAGAAGGGAGATTTGGATACGTTTCGGATCCGCTCGAATTCGGACCAGCGACTCGTGATCGAGGTGAATGCTCGGTCGTTCGGCTCCCCGTTGGATGCTATTCTTGTCTTGAGCGATGCTCAAGGCGCTGTGTTACAGCAAAACGATGATGCTTCTGGCCTGGATGCTCGAATCGAGTTTGACGCCAAAAGGGACGCAGAATACCACGTCGCCATCCGAGATTTGACCGACCGGGGTGGGGGTCGTTTCGGATATCGCCTGGCCATACACCCTCCCAACAAGACTCAGGACTTCGCTGTGCGATCTACCCAGTCCCGTCTTCGAGTGGCACGCGGCGGGACATCCGCAGTACGGTGCGAACTGGACCGCCGGAATGGATTCGCCGGCGTGGTTCGAATTTTCGGACGCGACCTTCCCTCGGGAGTGGAGACCAGCACGTTGGTGATTCCTCCCGAAGGTCCCCAGTTTGGGTGGCTCCTAATCGATGCTGGATCCAACGCCGCCCTCGGAAACCATGGGCTTCAATTGGTGGCTTCCACCGATCTGAATGGCAGCCCAACGCAGCGCCCGATTCAATTCTCCGAGACTCCTTTTCTAACGGTATTACCGACAACTGCATTCACTCTGGACATCCTGACTCCCTCGATTCAACTAGAACAAAACTCCAGCACTCAATTGGATGTTAGCGTGCTCCGATCACCAGGATTTTTGGGTGAAATTAAGGTGATCCCTGAGGAGGTACCCGGTCTCAACATTGGCTCGATCACCCTCCCTCCGGGACAGTCGCGCGGCAAGGTCACGGTAAGCGCTGCATTCAACTGCGAACTCTCGACACGCCCACTATTGATTCGTGGCGAAGCAACCGCAGATGGCCAAGCGGTGGTCCAGCACGCCAGCGCTCCAATACCCGTTACCGTCACCGGCGTGCCATTCTACATCACGGCCATGCTCCCCGGTTCGCCGTTTTTCCGAACTGACGCCGTCAAGTTGTCGGCCGCTGCCCTGCCCACCAACACGACATCGGCCGCCAGTACCAGTGAATTCGTCGTCAAGGTCGAACGTCGCAACTTCACCAATGACATCCAAATCCTCCTCGAAGGCCTGCCCGAAGGTGTCATCGCCACAACCACGCATTTGGTCGGAGCGGCCAAGGAGGCGACCATCCGCCTACAAGTGACCGATAAAACCGTCGCGGGCACCAATTATACCTTCCAAGTCATTGGAACTGCTCCTTTCGGGGATCGTACGTTTCGACAAAACACCGTTCCGGTGACTCTAACCGTCAATGCCAGGGAAACCGAAACCGCCGCTGTAGAACCGCAAAGGACCTCATCCAACTCGAAGTAAGACGCTGCGAACTCTCCAACCACGACACCCATGCTTCTTTGTCCCCGGCCTTTCCCAATCCTCCTATTGCTCGCCATTTGCAGCACATGTTCCAATCGAGCCGCCGACGCCCCGGTCTCCTGGTACCGAGAGATCACCCCTATTTTCAAGAGATCCTGCAATGGCTGCCACAACCCAAACAAGCTGAAGGGAGAAGTCGACACCTCATCGTTTGTTGGTTTCTCCAAGCCGGGGAAGCACGGGCCCAATTTCATCGTCGGAGACCCGGCCAAATCCTCCGTGATCGAGCAGATTAGCGGCAAGGAACCCGACATGCCGAAAGAGGGGGACCCTCTGACCGAACCAGAGATCACCCTGGTGCGTCGTTGGATTCAGGAAGGTGCAAAGGACGATACCCCCGCCGATGCCAACTCATTCAAACTCAAAGAGCCGCCAGTTTACGCCGCTCATCCGGTCATCACTGCTCTCGCATTTTCACCGGATGGCTCCTTGCTCGCCATTTCCGGTTACCACGAGACGTTCCTTTTTAATGCCAAGGAGTTAACCCTTAAGTCCCGCTTGGTTGGCGAATCGACGCGCATCGAATCCCTCGCGTTTTCACCAGATGGCAAATTCTTGGCAATCAGTGGCGGTGCGCCGGCACGCTTTGGCGAAATCCAGGTCTGGGAATTGGAATCCGGACAACAAAAGCACTCGTTCAAAATCACCGGCGATTCGCTCTTCGGCATTAGCTGGGCGCCTGATTCGGCACGGCTTGCTTTCGGCGCCACCGACAAAAGCGTCCGCGTCATCGCTGCATCCACCGGCAAGGAACTCATGAAGTTCGACAATCATAGCGACTGGATTTTTCGGACCGCTTGGTTGCCCGATGGCAAACGGCTACTCAGCGGCAGCCGCGATCGAGCGATGAAGTTAATCAACGCTGAAAACGGACAATTTGTCGACGATATCAACAAATTGCTCGAACCCGTCGTCAGCATGTCCCGACACCCTAAAGAGGAATGGTCCGCATATGGTGGCGCCGAAGGCGGCGTCCGCGTCTACCGTATCAAGGAAAACCAAGAGCGCACCGCCGCGAACAATGACGTCAATCTCGTTCGTGAATTCGAACGTCATCCAGGTCCCGTGCACGCGGTGGCTTGGAGCCCGGATGGTTCCCGCTTGGCCACTGGAAGTGTTGGCGGCGAGGCGCGACTCTTCAATTCGGCAGATGGAAAGAGAGTAGCGACCTTGGGCGGTCATGATGGCGCCGTATTCACCCTGGCTTTTTCGCCAGATGGCAACCGTATTTTAACCGCCGGTTTTGACGGATTGATCCGCGTCTTTGATCCGAAAGACGGTCAGCTTATGGCCATATTTACCCCAGTTCCCATCGGCGCTTTCAAACAACTGGTACAACGCTGATCGACTCGGACGGCAACTGACGAAGAAAGCGAAGCCACCATTCGTCCGTTATTCTCGTTCAGGCAGCCGTACGCCATCCAGGGTAGTTTGGCTGTGGCTCAGATGGTTTCGGCGTCCGCCACCCGTTTGAGATAGTCCCATGAAAAAATGCCCGTGGCGTGACCGTCTCCCCAAACCGGCTGAACGGCGTACCCCCCAACCAACGGCAGCTGGCGCAAGACAAATGATTCCGGTGAATACGGGCGGGACGGGGATTTATACAGATTGCCCATCACATCCATTTCCCCACGGCAGCCGGCACAAGGACAATGGCGACGCATCGATTCCAACTTCAGAAAGGATTCGCTGCCATCATTCCACCGAATGGCCAGTTCATTACCTATGGTTTGTAGATCGACCGGATGCACCGTTGAACCATAGTCTGCCGCCCTCGATTGGGAAGTGGAAGCCTTCATGATTGGTAAGAACGGGTGAAATGAATTCCTTCGACTTTCCCGTTGCTCTTGGGTCGAAGCCCACCCATATTGCGGTTCCGGCACGGGACGTAGCTCAGCCCGGTCGAGCACTTGGTTTGGGACCAAGACGTCGCAGGTTCAAATCCTGTCGTCCCGACCATTTCTTCTTTTTTCAAAAACCCCAGGTTTCCCCTGCAATCATTGCAGTTTCCTCGCGTTTTCACCTCGCCGCTCGTTTGACCGCATTCCGCAGGCGTTGCCTCCTGGCACCCCTCCAGGGTGCGGAATCAATCCATGCCGCGTCCCGGGGGTATCGCTTCGCTTAACCCCCGGCTACCTTCTAGCAACCCTTCAGGTTGCACCACACATTGCCGAGACATCAGGCTTCGATGTGCCGGAGTCGTTTTGGGCGACAGGGATTGACGCCATCCGGTTCTGGAGCAATGGTCGATCTCGGCGGGGTCGCGGGAACTGAGGTGAATTTCGATGTGGGTATGAACCAGGCTTTTAACATTAGTCCGGAGCCGGTGCTCCTGACCACCCATGGCGTCTCTGGGGCGAGGTCGGTATGCCGGGACGTTCGCTAAACAAATGAGCCTAGATTTACCAGTCAGCGGATATCAAAAAACAGAGCGTCTCGTTTACTTTGCCCGAATGTGTAGCAAGGCACGATTGATGCTTCGCGGGATCCTGCCAGAACCATACCACGAGTACCTGGGAGTTGGTTTCGACGGTCGTTGCTGCCGATTCTTGAAGATTGAATACCCCGACATCAAAAGGTTGATCGCCGAAGGTAAACCAGACGAAGAGATTTTGGATTGGTGCTACAAGCACGGCCGATGCCCCAACGACGAAGAGGTGTTTATCTGGAATCTTTTTATGGAGAAGAGAGGCTGGCGCGATGATGACAGCGCATTGGTTCAGCATGAGAAAGAAAGCATCGGGTTGGGACACCGTGACGAAATCCAGACGCTGTTTGATTTCTATGATTTCGATGAGGCCCGAAAAACCTAGGAAGAACGAACAAGGCCGCGGAACAAACGCGCTACCGCGCGCGGCTCACGACTGACGTTCGGCTTGACTACAGCCTGCGCTACACGCCATGCACACATTGCGAGCCAAGCTAGTCGCGAGCGCTGGCTTCGGCCTTGTGGCTCTCATTTTTAGGGTGATTGCCGTCTATCAGCAGCCAATCGCAGCGCCTCTGACTCCCGGGCGGAACCTCACCTCGCTGCCCGAAGATCTTACGACCCTCCAAGCTGCGACAGGTTATCCGCGTTGGGATCGGGTGCAGGGTTACAGCAGAGCTCTGACTCATCATCGCCAGCTCCGCTTTCAGCAGAATATGAATGTTTTCGTCTCAGAGACGGGAGCCACGACGGGACAGGTTGATGTGGTTGAGGTCATCTTGATGCCATCAGATCCCAGCAAGAAGGTTGAGTTCGCTCTCTACGATCCGAAGTCGGGCAAGCGGATATCCAACTACCCGGATTCCATCAAGTTCGACGTTTTAGGTATCCCTGGAGGCTCGCGGAATCCAGCGCCAGACCTCTGCCTAGCCTGCCACATTGAGTCCCTGCCCCTGGTAGCTCTCGTTCCTTGGAGTCAGACCCTGGAAGACGATCTGAAGCGAAGCCGTGCGACCGGGCAGGGCATTCGGCCGGATTTGATGGTTCCCGTACCGGACGATGAAGCAACGCGTAATCGTATGATCGACTTCAACAGGATCATGCAGCATAGATTTTCTGCTCAGATCAGCGACATCAGGAATTGGATGTCGATTCGAACACGGCACGGGGCCGAACGAGACGGTGCAACGAACGGGAGCCAGCAGTTTCGCTCAGAGACAAATCGAACGTCACCCGCTGCCGGCTCCCGTCGCTGACCTCTGCCTGACCCATGCACACACTGATTGTTTCTCTCAATCCCGCCGTCGACTGTGAATGGGTGGTCGATTCGTTTCGGCCCATTGAAAAAAACGAGGTTCATTCCGAGAGGCGCTGGCCAGGGGGCAAGGGCATCAATGTCGCCCGATGGTTGCGATGGGTCGGTGGCTCGCCGCAGTTGTTTATGCCAGTTGGCGGCGAGTCAGGAAACGAACTGATCGTCGGGGTCCGCGCTGAAAAAATCCCACTCGTGGTTTTTCCGCTGCGCGAATCCACTCGAGTCAATGTCATCATCACCCAACGCAATGGCGGACCACAATATCGGTTGAACCCACTCTGGCCAAGGTTCACAGCCACTGAACAACGCGAGGTACTCAAGGCTCTGCGCCAATGCGTCACTCAAGTGGAGACCGTCATTCTCTCGGGAGCACTTCCCAAATCCCTTCCACCGACGACCTATGCTCACTTGGTGAAACAACTGCGTCGTCTCGATAAACGCGTGATACTGGATTGCGATGGTGCACCCTTCCGGTTGGCCGCTCCGGAAAAGCCGTTCCTCGTCAAGCCTAATGAAGCCGAATTATCGGAGTGGGCAGGACGCCCGCTGAAGTCTTTGGACGATTTTCGAACCGTGGCTCGTGAGCTGTCTCAAATCACCGATGGTTGGGTCCTCGTCTCCTTGGGACCTCAAGGCGCACTCTTAGTCCATCACGACCAATCATTCTCAGAATATCAACCTGTTCCCAAAGTGATTGTTCGTAACACCGTGGGCGTAGGCGATGCCATGCTTGCTGCGGTTGTTCATGGCATGACCGAAGGTCGTAGTCCCAGCGAATGGTTATACTGCGGAGTCCAAATCGGCAGCGAGGCCACACAACATCCCCCCGGGGTGTTACCACTCAAACGAAGAATCCGACGCGGCGGAGGCCGCTAAGAGGACGTTAATAATCAATCACCAACTTTTGTCGAACGTTTTTGCCACTTCGCGCTTGTGTGAAAACCTAGTCAGCGCGACAAGTGAGGGGTCAAGGCGCTTTGGGCGTCTTGATCGGTGAGCGGATGCGCGAACTGAGCGGTTCCTTAGAGCCGCATTGATCTTTCAAAATTTTCCCTGCCCGGTGCGTGATACGAGACAACGTCCTTCGACCTTATTTAATCCACGGGAGCGTCAAAGCGGTTTTAAGCAATCAACGTCAGGCCTTTCTACAGGAAGGCGAGCGTTGCCCGCTGCTCCCACCTGGTTCCTTCGGTAGAAGGGACCTGTCTCAAACGGCCAGGGTGGGGATTTTTTTACCCGCCGTTGTGGGTCAGACCTATCGTAGCCGGCTCTACCTTCCGACGATCCCACTGGGACACAATCACGGCGCAACCCCCGGCCGCGTCCTCCATTCAGAAGGTCGGCCCCAAGATCCATGGCGCAAATTCTTCATCACCAATTCCCTGCTGTTCACTTTTGGTCCGCTTACCTCCAGCCACCGCCAGGATTTCCTCGAAAATTCGATGACCGACTTCAGTCACTGTTTCAGTCCCGTCCAGAATCGTACCAGCGTTCAAATCCATGTCGTCGCGCATCCAATTGTAAAGCGTTGTATTGGTAGCGACCTTAATACAAGGCATAGGTTTGCATCCATACGCACTGCCTCGGCCTGTGGTGAAGACGCCTACGTTACAGCCGCCGCAAACCAACCCGGTCATGCTCACGGGATCAAATCCCGGCGTATCCATGAACACCAACCCTGGGCCTTGAACGGCCTCAGCGTACCGAATCACGTCGGTCAGCGGTGCCTGCCCACCTTTGGCGAGTGCACCCAGACTTTTTTCGTAAATTGTGGTTAGGCCTCCCTCCTTGTTTCCCGGGCTGGGATTATTGTCGATGGACGCCTCGTGTTGGCGCACATGGTCTTCCCACCACCGAATATGAGTAATCAATCGTTCACCCACCTCACGCGAGACCGCCCGACGAGTGAGCAAGTGTTCGGCGCCATAAATCTCCGGAGTTTCCGCCAACACACTGGTGCCTCCGTGTCGAATCAACTCATCGCTGGCAACCCCCAGTGCCGGATTGGCGGTGATCCCGCTCGCCCCATCAGAACCTCCGCAGTTCATGGCCAGAAATAGGTGTCGCAAGGACTGCGCGGAGCGACGCACATCGTTGGATTGTGGAAGCAACCTGGTTACGGCGGCGGCGGCCGCCTCGATGGTCTTTTGCACGCCGCCCTGCTGCTGAATAGTCACAAAGAACGGGGCAGCCTCGCCCGGCTTCAACTGGTCCAACCGCGCGCTCTCACGGATTACGCTGAGTTGATGTCCTTCGCAACCCAACCCGATCATCACGTAACCGGCGATGTTCGGATGACGCGCGATCCCCACCAAGACTCGCTGCAACATGGCCCAGGGTTCACCGGGCTGCACACAACAACCACTCTTGTGAGTGAACGCGATGACCCCATCGACATTCGGAAAGTCGCGACGCAATTGCTCGACTGGAAATCGATTCCGCACGTATTGGGACGTGGAAGCCGAACAATTCACGCTGGAGATGACTGCAATGTAGTTGCGTGTTCCAACGCGACCACCCGGTCTCAGGATGCCAGGAAATGTCCGCTCATTTCCCGGTTCCAATCTCGGCAAGGGAATGGCGGCGGTACCATATTCATAATCGCGACTGAACTCGCGGACCTCGAGATTATGTGTATGCACATGATCCCCAGCCGAAATATCTCGAATTGCAAACCCGATGACCTGTCCATATCGACGCACCGGCGCCCCTTCGGCGACACTTCGGATGGCTAATTTGTGTCCACGGCTTACCGCCTGCCTGACCCGGATCGATTGATCGTCGTCGTCTAATTCTGTACTCGCTTCCAGGTCTTGCTTCAGAACGACAACATCGTCATCGCAATGCAGGCGAATCGCCACGGAGTTCAAAACATTCATGCAGTAGTAGAGGCCTAGAAAAAGAAGAGATAAGCGTCGCGAAAGTCGAGCTTAAGGTTTCAATGGGAGCACCTCAAAAGGGCCGGATGGTTGGCTCAATTCTCTGAGTGTTTGGATGAGTGCTGCTGCCGCTCGGCTGTGATAGTGTTCGCGATGCCATACAACTCCGATAACCCTGCTTGGGCGAGGCTCAACCAGGGACATGTACGTTGGTTGATGTTCCCGAGCGATACGGCGCGCCATGGCAGGAATCAGCGAGATTCCGAACCCGCTCGCCACCAATCCGATCAGGGTTTCCAGTTGCGCCGCCCGAAAGACGACCGCGGGGTGAATCCCCTGGCTATCGCAAAATCGAAAGGCTTGATGCCCGAGGCAGTGGCCCTCTTGAAGCAAGATGAAACGCTGCGTCTCCAGATCGCTCATGCGAACTCGTCTCAGTCTGGAAAACGCGTGTCCGGGCGGTAACGCCAACAAGAGCTCCTCGGTGAACAAGGACTCCCGGGTCAGTCGTTCATCGGCTATCGGCAGGCTCAAGATCGCGACATCCAAATCACACGTGGCGGCGAGTTCGATCAAGTTCGCGGTCGTGTTCTCTTCGATAATGACCTCGACAGTCGGGTACTTGGAGCTATATCGGCCGAGGAGCTCCGGCAACATGTAAGGCGCAATCGTTGGTAAAACTCCAATCTTCACTGAACCACGAACAGCAGTCACATGGTCTTTGACCTCTCGAGTCGCGGCGTCAAGTTCGGAAAAGATTCGCGCGGCACGTTCCAATAACGCCCGGCCGGCCGGAGTCGGCACCGCATTTCGTTTCAAGCGTGTGAACAATCGAACGCCCAACTCGGACTCCAGTTTTTGTATCTGTTGGCTGAGTGACGGTTGCGAAACATGACATTGCTCGGCGGCCCGACTGAAATTGCCGCATTTCTGCACGGCCAGTGCGTATCGAAGTTGATGCAGTTCCATAAGCGGTGGCTATGGTTACCAAAGCAAATGGGTATTAGCGTCTCCCAAACCAAGCCCTCTATATTGGAATCGTTGAATAAGCTGGATCATTCTGTCAGTCCGCAGGCGCGTCCTGGGCACTCCCTCGGAACACCACTGTGGTTGATTCGAAATGAGACCCATTGGAACCGTTCAGACGATAGAATGCGCTAGACTTAACTTTTATCCACAAAAAACCCATTCGTGTATGCCTGGAATCCCTTGGTCACCCGATGACAAGTCACGTCTTGTCGAACTCGTCCAAAAGGGTCTCGGACCGGTCTCCATTCAACGTCTTGGGGTCTTAACTGCGAATGACCGCAGACCGCGATCCCTCCACGCTATCGCCCAGCAGATTCGCCGTATGCACCTCGCCCAACCCGAGATTTCGGAGAAAGCTCGCATGGCTCGGATGCGCGGAAGATCCATCACCGCAGAACAACGGCATAGCGCTGAGGACTATTTGACAACCCACGGCAGTGCCGTTCCCATTCATCATGTGGTAGAGCGTTTCGGTGTGACGGAGTCCTGGACGCGACGAAGCCTGAAAAATCTAAGAATATCGAGGGTCTGGGCTGAAACTGCAGCACATCCGTTTTCGCGATTCCATGATCCGGGTTATCGGGCGGAGGTTTCCGCGCGGGTCCGCCGGCAAGCCCGCGAACGAGCCGCCGCTCATCGAGCAACCCTCGTAGCTTTAGCCGAAAAGATTCTTTCCTCATCCCCGACGGTACCTAGGCGCTCCTGCGAGAACTGCGGTCACTCCTTTCCGCTGCAAAGCGAATTCTTCCCTGCCTGCCACCGTGCGACCACCGGGCAGACCTATTATCTTCATCTCTGCCGGGGGTGTGCCGCAGAACGTCGCCGACAGCCCAAATCGCAGCCTGACGGTCTTTCGGCGACCGGAGATCTGTCCCGCGATGAGGGGCTTCGTTCGCAGCGACTGCGCCGAATCCTTTGCGAACGTCGAGACAACGTGCGCACTGCCGAGAACCGTCCTCAAGAACGCGCCTGCCGAGCATGCTGGCAGGAGTGGCCGCTTCTCTCAGATTTTTGGAGAACCAGTCGTACACAGAAAGGAACCGTCCTATTTGATCCCCGCTGCCGACTCTGTGAAAATGCCCGTCGACGATCCGCCTCAAAAGGGCGCATAACCCGTAAAGTGCTTGCACAATCCATCGGTGTCCCGGCCTGAAGTGAAGACCCCTCACGATTACGAGAACCCAAGCCACCTCACAAAGGTGGCTTTATTGTAAAAAGTGCATTGGATTACAGCCTTAGAAGGGAAACTAACGAATCTCGCACCAATTGGCGCTCGCGATTCAGTCATCAGGATAGATGCTTTTTGGGGGGCTCTTGTTCCTGTGCCAATTTCGGCACGAGATTGGCACAACCCTAGGTCAAGGACGTCACAACCCGTCCCACGAATGACTGGATATCCGAATGTTTTGCTCACTCATTCCTGGCATTTCGTCTGCAATGCTGAGGTGTTATGAACTACGAGAAGTGGACGATCAAAGCACAAGAAGCTCTGCAAAACGCGCAAAGTAATGCCCAGGAACGGGGCCATCAGCAATTGGATGGCGAGCACCTCCTCCTGTCGCTGGCCGAGCAAGAGGACGGATTTGTGCCGCAACTGCTCCAAAAGCTCGGAGTAAACACCGGGCGACTCAGCGCTGACCTCGACACGGAACTCAATCGTCGAGCCAAAGTGCAAGGCGCCTCCCAAATTTACCCTTCACAGGATTTTCAGAACATCCTCGCCGCGGCCCCCAAGGAAGCCAAAGCGCTGCGCGATGAGTTTGTTTCCACCGAACACCTGCTGCTGGCGATCCTCGAAAAAGGGGGTATTACTCTCAAGAAAATCACGAGTCAACCCGCGTTGAAGCGTGACAACGTCCTGAAGGCGCTGGTGGAACTCCGAGGGAATCAGCGCGTCACCGATCAAAGCCCAGAGGAGAAATTCCAGGCATTAGAGAAGTATGGCAAGGATCTCACTGCACTTGCCCGTCGCGGAAAAATCGACCCGGTCATCGGTCGCGACGACGA
>SXSK01000149.1 GCA_005793375.1 Verrucomicrobiales bacterium
CAAGAAGCCATGCGCTTACTTTCAAGCGTGGCCATTGTGAAAAATCAGCCGAGTTCTCAATATCCCGCCTGCCTATTGTTCTTCCGCGGGTCCATCCTTCAACCAATCCGGCCAAACCACTTTTCTTGAAACTGCCCTGGGCGCCAATAAGGTCTGCTTTTTTAAAGTAGCTCAGAGGTCAGAAAACACTTAAGAACCGATGTATGAACCCTGTCGATTCCGTCCTGCCATTTCGCTTTCTCGTATTGCTGGGGGTGGTTGCTGCGATTGCACCCGTTACCGCTCATGGCTTGACCCTGGAGCTGCAACGCCGCAATCCCGCGACAGGTGCGATCACCCTTCAGAAAGAGGACGTCGATTCGAAGCGCGTCGGGGTCATTGCCGTGGATGTCTGGAATTATCATTGGTGCAAGACGGCGACCATGCGCGTGGATGCCATTGTGCCGCGGATGAACAAGGCGCTCGATGCTGCCCGAGCACTCGGCATGACGGTCATGTTGTGCCCGAGTGACGTGGTGAACAATTACGTGGGGTATCCGCAGCGTGAAGTGATTTTTCTTCTCCCCAAGATTCCGGTGCCTTCGTTGGTGGATGTGACGTGTCCGCCCGCACCCGATGCGGGGGGTTGCGCCTGCGGACGGGAACGTTGCGCCGGTGAAAATTTCGGGTGGGATGGTATGCACCCCGGGCTGATCATCGGTGAGTCCGACCTGATGCCTGATACCCAGGCGGAGGTTTATTCCATCTGCAAACAGCGAGGATTGACGCATCTGATCTATGTCGGGTTCCACACTCAAGCCTGCCTCCTCGGCAAATCAATGGGGCTACGAGGGATGAAATCCGCCGGCATGCACTGCGTGTTGGCCCGCGATATGACGGATGCCCACCCTGGGTACGATCCGTCTCGGGACTTCACGCCGGAACTCAATACCGAACAGGTGGTGGAACATTTCGAGAAGTACATCGCCCCCACCATCAGCTTCGAAAAGGAGCTAACCAAAATCGGTAAATGGGACACCCGCTGGGTGGTCGATCCCGTTCGGATTGCCCCGTGGGGAACACCCATGCGCCCGCATCTATTTGAACAACCCATCACCGTGACGCTTGCGGCTCCGTGGCAGCCAGGCGCGGAGATTCGCTACACACGAGACGGCACGGCTCCTTCGACGAACTCGATGCTTTATACCAAACCGCTCGTCGTTGCCGACACCACTCACTTGCGCACTGCCGCCTTCCGCGATGGACGGACAGTGTGCCTGGAGTCAGAAGGTTCCTATGTACGGATGGGTGCGCTGCCGCCGGCCCCGGATATCGCCATCGGGGAATTGTCGCCAGTTCGAAGTGTCGGCTTTGGCCATAGCTATGGCGAGAAGGTCCGGTATTCAGCCAACACAAAACCGCCCCAAAAGGACAAGTCGAACCGAGGCTTCGACTTGAGAGTGAATCGAACGACCTACCTGACGGGAATGGGCGTGCATGCGCCCTGCGCGCTGATTTACGAGACCAAGCCGGAATACGAGCGCTTCGTCGCTTTGGCGGGCGCGGACGAATACCTCATCAGCATTAGTCACGGCTCGAACCTCTCCCAATATCCAAGCATCGTCTTCAAAGTTTTTATCGACGGCAAGGAATCGGCGGCGAGCCCGGTAATGCGCGTGCTGTCGCCGGCGTGGCGCTTCGATGTCCCAATCCCGGCAGGATCCCGATTTATCAGCCTCGTCACTATGGATGCGGGCGATGGTTCGCGGGAGGATTTCGCCGATTGGGCAAATGCAGGCTTCGTCGTCCGAAAGTAACTCCTCTCAAGTTTGTTATGCTAAATGGCATGGATTTCCTCAAGACCGCGACGAATCCCCGACTGATTGCCGTCGCCCTCCGACGGCTGTTTCCTTGGAGGGCGGCGCGCCATGACCAGGAATGCCGGCACCTCATAAGCGCTTGGAGCAGCGGACGCCTCCCGCGCCTGCCACTGGCGGCGCTATTCCCAGGCATCGCGAACACCGACGTCCTTTTGAGAAAGGCTGAGTCACGCGCGGTTGGGTGGTCGCTCGACCTGCAGGAACTGGTTCATCTGCTTTCCATCGTGAAGTTCACGCGACCCAAGGTCATCCTGGAGATAGGAACCTTCGACGGATTCACCGCACTGAATCTCGCCGCCAACGTCGAGACCGACGCGGAAGTGCGAACCCTGGATCTTCCCCAAAACTTGGACTCCGCGGAGATCAAGGCCAAAGGTATTTCGAACGCCTGGATCAATGATCGCAGGGGCGAGAAGTTTCTGTCGGAACCCGAGGCCATCCGGATCCGCCAACTTTGGGGCGACTCGCTCAAGGCAGACTGGAATACCTTTGGGCCACCCTTCGACCTCATTCTCATCGACGGAGCACACGAATACCCTTACGTCCGAAGCGACAGCCTAAACGCGCTGCAATCGATACGCCCGGGGGGAACAATCCTCTGGCACGACTACGGCCAGTGCCTCGGTGTCTCGCGTGCCGTCGATGAACTGGCCGTCGACAAACCCATCCGAGCGATCAAAGGCACCCGATTCGCCTGTCTCCGAGTCCCGACATCCCATCCAGGTCATTGACTTTCGGGCATGAAAAGGCATCCACCATCCGACCACGTCTAGGGACCAGGAACGGCTCGAGTTCGTCACCACTTGAGAACGACGCGAACGCCTCGGCGGCCTCCTAAAGTTATATTCTCGAGAGGCCGCATAAATTTTTTGACCATAAGGGGAGGCGGTCGGCCTTGCGCTGGTGTAAAATGTCTTCTTGATATACATTGCACTGTAATGCATTTAGCAAGCCAGTGAAACTTGAAAAAGAGTTGGTGGCTGCTTCCTCAGTGCCCTTGGTGCTCTCCATTCTTTTAGAAGGCGATAGTTACGGCTACGCGATCATTCAACGCGTCAAAGAATTGTCCGGCGGAAAAATCGAGTGGACTGACGGCATGCTTTACCCGGTTCTCCATTGGCTCGAGCGGCTCGGCCACGTCAAGGCCCGGTGGGAAGTCGCTGAGAGCGGTCGCCGTCGCAAGTACTACCGGATCACGTCCCAAGGCCGGGCTCGGCTCGCCGAGGAGCGCGAGCAATGGCAAGCGGTAAACTCGACCTTGGAAGGAATCTGGCGGGCGCTTTCCATTCCCGGCTTGGCCAACCATGCGGCGTCCGCCTCGCCGCTGCCAGAGGAAGCCTGACATGCATACTCCACGTCAGCGGGTATCGCTCGAGGAGCAGATCAACCAATGGCGGAACTACCTCCGACGGCGGCAGGCGATCCACTCGGTCGATACATCTGACATGTGGGCGTTCTCCGATAAAACGGCCAGAGGATTCAAGGATTTGCTCACGACTGCTGTGGCATAACGTTCAATTATGTTTCGTTGGAGTGACTGTGAATAACGATAGCCTTATTCGATATTCAGGCCTCTCCCCTGCCCGTCTGGCATGAGCCCTCCCATCTCCCGACTTTGTGCTGCTCTCCAACTCCTATCGTCTTGGGGTCAGAAAGAAGCACCGGTTCTTCCAATTCAATTTTCCCTGAACATCCCACAGATCAACCAGCGCTTTGGAAATGCCGCTGATGTCATTTTGCGCGAAACTTTTGCTGTCGACAAAGATGACCCCGGCGTGGTCAACGCCACGTTCACCCCAAGCCCGGAGCAGCGTGGGGATGGTCTTCAGGTCGTACGACAGCAGCGTCAATCCTTGCCGTGATGTTTCTCGAAGCACCTCCTCATCGGAAGCGCCTACGAAATGGCCATCCATCCAATCAAACAGCGACAGAATCGAAAGGTCACGGCAACGCTTTTTCGCCGCCACCGCGATATCCGGGTCAATCTGCTCGTCGGTGAGAATCTTAAGCATCGGTTACTTCTGGCTTTTGGGGAGGTCCAAGTCCTGAAAGCGCTGGATACCCGGGAGCAATCGGGACAGCGTTTCAAAGTCGACCGATTCGTTCTCCTTAATGGCGTCGTCAATTTCGGATGGGAACGACTTCGTGTAAACAACCGCCGCGTGCATTTTGGCCTCAGGCCACTTCAAATGCGCCGCAGCATTCACGACGTTGCCGTCGTAGGACCGAAGCACTGTGATGGCTTGCCAGACCGCCAGGCGCGTACCTTGGATGTAAGCCTGGCGTCCGCAGGATGAATCCCGGAACTCGATAAAGGCGAAATCTGAGCGCCGGATGGATTCACTCAAAAATTCGGCTCCGACGTCGCTTGGAGTCCGACCGGTGCGCCGAGCGAGCTGCTTGAGTTTATCGATTTCGCTCGGGTCGATCCGAAGGCTGATGACAGTCGTGGTGGCCATAGTGCAATCCAATTTGGTTAACGATTACAGTGTAACTCATCTGGAGAGTTTTAGCAACGGTAGATTGGCCAAGAACCAACATTCGTGTCATCAGCCGCCATTTGGAGCGGGTAGTCCCCTTCCCCATGGAGGACTCTAAATTCACTGTGACGGTAACGGCTGAGCATTCGCCACTGTGTGCTGTGGAGCGACGCCAACGGCTTGTCGTCCGTCCTTAGCAGCGTCTCGAAGCTTGCTGGCCGCAAACTGATGGTGGAAGACTGCGACGTGATTTACGCGCGACCGAAATGGCACCACTGGAGCGGCGGTCGGGTCTTCAATACACGGTGTGAAGGTGACAGCGACGGCGGAACCGGGGTGATTTTCCGCAACATCAACACCGAAGATCCGGGGCCGACGCCCGCATTCGCCACCGTATCTTCGAGAACCTCACTCTCGGCGGAAAGCCCGTGCGCGACCCTGCGTTTTTCAAAGCGAAAGAGTTCGCGGACGGGCTGAGTTTTGCGCTCAGCACTGCTTCCAAATCATGAAAACTATCCTCACACTCCTCACCGCCCTGCTTCTCGCACCGCTGGCTGCTCTCCACGCCGCCGAATCTTCGGGGTCAACCAAGCAGCCGAATGTTTTGTGGTTCGTCGTCGATGACATGTCAGCCAATTTCTCCTGCTACGGCGAGACGCTCATCCAGACGCCGCACGTGGACCGGCTCACCCGCGAGGGGACGCGCTTTGCGAAGGCCTTTGTCACGGCGCCGGTGTGTTCGCCTTGCCGCTCGGCACTCATCACCGGCATGTATCAGACCAGCATCGGTGCGCATCATCATCGCAGCGGGCGTGGTGTGGATAAAATCCGACTCCCCGATGGCGTGACGCCGCTTCCATCGCTGTTTCAAAAAGCTGGGTACTTTACTTGCATCGGCAGCGGCCTTCCGCCGGGGCCAAACGTGGTGAAAACCGGACGTAAGCGCGAAAGCGATCTCGGCAAGACGGACTACAACTTTGAATACGACGCGGCCATTTTCGATTCGCACGATTGGGCCGGCCGGAAGCCGGATCAGCCGTTCTTCATGCAGGTGCAGCTCGCAGGTGGAAAACTGCGTGGCGGCAAAGACGAAACGGCAAAGCGGTTGCTCGAGACCGCCGCGAAGGAATTCGGCGCGAGCACCGACCCGGAGAAAGTCACACTGCCGCCTTATTATCCCCGCGACCCGGTGCTGCTGCGCGATTGGGCGGCTTACCTCGAGTCCGTGCGCCTCACCGATGCGCACGTCGGCAAGGTCATCGCACGTCTGGAGAAGGAAGGGTTGCTGGAGAACACGCTGATCATTTTCATCACCGACCACGGCATCAGCCACGCGCGCGGCAAACAATTCCTCTACAACGAAGGCACCCACATCCCGTTCATCGTGCGCGGCCCGGGTGTCGAGAAGGGCAAAGTGCGCACCGATTTGATCGAACACATTGACATGGCTGCCGTCTCGCTTGCCGCTGCTGGGATCGAGATTCCGAAGACCATGCAGGCCCGCAACGTCCTCGCCTCGGACTACCAACCACGCACTCACGCCTTCGCCGCCCGCGACCGGTGCGATGAAACGGTCGAGCGTCTACGCAGCGTGAGAACGGGACAATTTCTCTATATCCGGAACTTCCACCCGCAGCGCCCCCACCTTCAGCCGTGTGCCTACAAGGACGGCAAATCCATCGTGCAAGCGCTGCGCGACCTGCACACCGCGGGAAAACTCGAACCTCTAGCGGAGAAGCTCCTTTTCAGCCCCACCCGTCCGCCGGAGGAGCTCTACGAATGGGCCACGGACAAATGGCAGGTAACGAACCTCGCCGCCGACCCCGCGCACAAAGCGACGTTGGAATCCCTGCGTGCCCGCCTCGACCAATGGATGCTCGAAACCAGAGACCACGGCCCCGAATCCGAATCCCGCTATGACAGCGACATGGTGGCCTACGTGGGCAGAGGAAACCCCGAGGTGCAAAAGAATATCACCCTCATGAAGCAGTGGGCGAAGGAGGGGAAATAAAGCGGCGATGTTGAAGGCGACCTTAATCCCTCTGCAGCTGACTATCGCGGGCGCATACGTCTCTGCCGCGAAATGGTCAGCGCCGGCTGGGTCATCCCGACCGATTTCGAGAAATAAATCATCAAGCCATGAGATCCTTCCTCACCCTCTTCGCACTCTTCACGCTCTCGCTCCTGTCGGTATCTGCCGCGCCGAAACCCAACATCGTATTCTTCCTCGCCGACGACCTCGGCCAGCGCGAACTGGGTGCTTACGGTAGCACGTTTTACGAGACACCGAACCTCGACCGACTGGCGAAGGACGGCGCGAAATTCACCGACGCCAACGCGGCTTGTCCGGTCTGCTCGCCGACCCGCGCGGCGATCATGACGGGGCAGTGGCCGCAGCGCACCGGCATCACCGATTACATCGGCGCGCCGACGCGGCCCGAGCTGTGGAAGCGCAACACGAAGCTGTTGCCGGCGCCCTGCACCGACCGCCTCGCACTCGACGCGCCGACGCTCGCGAAGGCGATGAAAACCGCCGGCTACGCGACGTTCTTCGCGGGCAAGTGGCACCTCGGTCCCGAGGGCTGGTGGCCGGAGAACCAGGGCTTCGACATCAACATGGGCGGCATTGATCGCGGCGGGCGATGGCGCTAAGCGAAATGAAGCCGCCCGTGCTATGAGGAATGGAGCCACTTGGGAGCAGGATTGGGGGCGTGTTCCTTTATTCCCGGGGGCGAATGGATGCTGAGAGGGGGGTGGAAGAGA
>SXSK01000150.1 GCA_005793375.1 Verrucomicrobiales bacterium
CCAAGTCAATTCAATGATTCCTCGTTCACCTACGGGAACTCAACCGTGGAATTCAGAAATGGGAAAGTCGCGTCGTGGTATGACGGCTACCCAAAGCTGAAAGTAAAGCTCCTTCCAGTGTCTAAGGTCGAAGCCGCAGACTTTTTCACCGTTGGTTCGACGAAGGACGAGGTTCTCGTGGTGCAAGGGACTCCAAGTCAATTCAATGATTTCTCGTTCACCTACGGGAACTCAACCGTGAACTTCAGAAATGGGAAAGTCGCGTCGTGGTATGACGGCTACCCAAAGCTGAAGGCCCGCTTGTCAACGGTATCGCAACCTACCAAGCAGCCCTAAAAGTGCTCCTTTCGCTGAATCAAGCGTATCATTCCAGTTTTCAATTTGTATTCGTCCAACAGCGGCAAGGCCAAACAGCCCACGCGACGTCCAATCACAAGCTCACGACTATGCCCTTTCCATGGAGTGTTAGATGGGGATTTTATCGATTCAGGAATAACAGAGTAAATCCTTGACGCCGGAGAAGCCGAGGTAAAGCCTTTATTAAGCCAACGGACGCAATCAAATTTCGATCTATCTGCGTAGCTTCAAATTAATTTCCCACCAATTCAACACCGCCGACCTCATGCCTTGTTACGAGCGGTGGCGATGTTTTCAATTCCAAAACCCTTCCCAGAATCGCCATAAACTTCTATAAAATCCTTGGCGACCACTCCCCAACCACTCGGTTTCGAAAAACGCGCCTGTCGCGACTAGGCCTGCGGGTTAAACACTATGGACCGGCCGCACTTAAATGCGTCGATCACAGACCTCGAAGTCCTCTTCAAGAAGGCGAGAGAAGGTAAGGACGTTCAAGGGATTGCGACGATTCTCGGTGAGTTAGCTTTCCGGAACACCCAGCGGGCGCGGCAACTCACAAGACTTTGTGCCCAGGAGTTGGAGCAGAATCTCGGGAGTTCAAATCCCGCCCCGGACCCCGCTCCACCACGTCCAGGAACCTCCCCGGATCCCAGGCCAGGAGGGAGCCGGTCAAGCCACAAACCCACGGAGGAGCAAGCGCAGGCAATAGACCAATTTCTAATCGGCGACCCGTTTAAGATTAACGCTTTCGCGGGAGCGGGGAAAACCTCCACCTTGGAGATGATGGCTCAAGCCACCGTGAAGCGGGGGCAGTACATCGCTTTCAACAAGAGCACTGCTGACGATGCCAAAGGAAGATTTCCGAGAACGGTGAACTGTTCCACGGTCCACGGATTGGCGTTTCGTGCTACGCCTGCTGAGTATAAGAGCAACATGGAGAAAATGACCGCCAAGGTCAACGCCTACAAGGCGGCGGAAATACTCCAGCTTAGAAATGACTGGCGCATAGACAAGGATCATGTCCTGAAGCCGGTTTCCCAAGCCCTCCTCATCCTCCGAACGTTGCGGCGCTTCACGCAGACCTCCCGGCCAGCGCCAGGGAAGGAGCACGTACCGGTAATTGGAGCGTTGGTCGGTGCGTCGGAATCAACACTTGAAGCAGTTCGAGATTTCGCTGTACGTGGCGCAACGCACTTCTGGAGCCGCATGCTTGACCCTAACGACGCAGTTCCCTTGGGCCACGACGGTTACCTGAAGCTCTGGGCAGAATCTAAGCCTTTGATCGCAGCTGATTTTGTACTGCTCGACGAAGCCCAGGACACAAACGAAGTTGTTTTGGAGGTACTGCGGAATCAGCAAGCGCAGATCGTATACGTCGGTGACAAGTATCAGCAGATTTATGAATGGCGAGGTGCTGTCAACGCTATGGAAGTCATCAAGACTTCGGTGACGACATATCTGACCAGGTCATTTCGGTTTGGCGACGAGATTGCGAAAGCCGCGAGCCGAGTTTTGACCTCCCTCGGAGAGCATGTCCCGATAGTTGGGAATCCTCGTGTGAATAGCCGAGTCGGACCAACTGAAGCGCGGGCAGTTTTGGCACGCACCAACGCAACGACGATCACCGCCGTCATCCAAGCGCTGGATGAAAGGAAGCGGCCCCACCTAGTGGGTGGGATCGAGGAACTGATGGAAATGCTTCGTGGCGTCGAGAAATTGAAGCGCGGGGAACCGAGCACGGTGCCGGAGTTCTTTGGGTTCGAGAATTGGCAGCAGGTCCTGACTTTAGCGATGAATGGTGAGGGTGATCACCTCCTGACGTTCGTCAAACTTGTGGAAGCGCGTGGTGAAAAGCAACTGATGTGGGCACTGAATCGGACCGTGGAGCAGGACCATTGTGACCTGATTATATCGACAGCACACAAAGCCAAGGGAAGGGAGTGGCCAACGGTGCGCCTGATGGATGATTTTCTGAGAAGTCATCCCAAAGAGAAGCCTCACGAACCCGGGAAGCAGAAGCAGTTCGACCCTTCTGAGCTACGCCTTCTCTATGTGGCCATTACACGAGCCAAGCTGGCTGTCGAAATACCACCAGCGATAGCAGCAATGTTTGGAATTGCGGTTGGGGGCGATGGAGCCAGGGGGCAAGTCGACGGTGAGCCACTCCGGGGCCGCGAGGGCAATTCTCACACGGGTGCGGCAGGAGTTGGAGCACAGCCGCCCCCGAGAGTGCACGACCCGCCGATCGGTACGGCATGGGTACCTCCGGTGGACTGGACGCCGCCCAGTCCGACGAAGATCTCCCCCATCGAATCAGCGCTCGCTCAGGAGCCCCACCGGTCGCCAGTCCCAGTGCAACAACGGACCGTCGAGGCAAAGCCCTCGGTGCGCGTCCCCAAGCCCTCACCATACCCCGAAAGTATGCATCCTAGACATAGCGGCCAAGAAAACATGGAATTCATTGGGGTTTTGCGCTGATGTCTCTCACGGCTTTTAGTTCCATAGAGATTCGGGCGCAATCTACTGGGCCCGCGCAAGGGGCGAATGTCTGAAGCGAGCCCTGTTTTGCAGTGAGTTTGGGCGCAAAAGCGACGACGAATCGTAGGGGAACTGTTCGCTGGCAAGCTGTCCTATGCGAGAACACCACTTTTTCGGGGAAGGAGGAGCCCAAGCCACCGCACCCCAAACCGCCGCCGGTCCGGATTCGGACGGTAGATTCGGTGCCGCAGCAACAGGGAACTGAGAAAGTTCCCGAGCGTAAGAAGGGAGGTCTCTTCCGCTGGTTGTTTGGCGCTTGAGCACTATGGATGAGATCAGATTCAACTGTTCCAGGTGAGGGCGGCCTTTTCAGAGCCGGAGTCGATAGAAGTCGAGTTTTTGATCATCCGAACAGCGGCTCAATCAATTGGTGGGACAGATCTATAACTAGAGCATGTCCCCAAACCCAAGCTTCTCTTTGAGAACACGGATTTCCTCTTGGAGATACTCGATCACCAACTGCTGCTGTCGATTGATCCACCGCCCAACGTCAAGCCACCGCCAACTCGCAGCGAGCAGGGCTGATTCACCTGGGTTCGGGCAAGGGTGCCCTTGGAGCGCGTGGATGGCATCCGCCGTTGCCACTGACTAGGAGCGGCGTGCCGGGATTCTCTACGGCCTCCTTGCGCCGAACATCGAAGCCCGGCTCTGCCCGTGTGCCTAATAGCTCTGCCGTCAGTCCTTTTTCTTCGCAGAGCGTGAAAAGCAAATTCCTTCAATTCCGGGGCTCCTCATTGGCGCTGCGGCGGCTCAAGAAACAACGGCAAAACCCTGGCAAGGATCACGCCCTCGCTCGATGCGTCCCGCCCGTCTCTTGGCACGGTGGCCGTCCGGGTGATAGCGTACGCCGATGTGATCCGCAGATCGCGCACACGAGGCATTTGGTCGAGGGCGAAACGACCTGCGGCGAGGTGTCGGTCGATCTCTGTTGCCCAGACCAGCAGTGGCGAACGAGACCAAGTGACCTGATGTGGTCCTCCAAGCAAGAACCTTTTCTTGGCGGGAACCCTCGCTAGTACGATCCATTTCTCCTTCTCCAGCGTGAAGCACTGACCTTCGCGCTGAAGGGGAGCGTTCGCTAGCTCCAGGTCCGGGTCGACAATCGGGGATTCGTCTCCGCGGATTTCGCACACGCCTTCACCGGCTTCTCCCCAAACCATCAAGGCCCACCAGGCCCCCAGCCATCCCGCGATTTCTGGCGTCGCTGGATTCGAGAACGGCCAGGCGGCAAGTAACTTTTCCCGGAGGTTCTCGCGGAGATTGCGGAGATAGTCGATCATCTGGGCAAGCAGGTGGTTAACGTGAAACTGGATTAACTCGCTCGTTAAGTCGTATCGACTCCACCGCCTTCAAGCCGGCCTTACTGAGACCCCCTGCGTCGAACAGCTCGCGGGCCAATGCTACTTGTCGGGCTCCGATCTTAGCGCTCTTCCCCTTGTTCATCCGCAGCGGCATCAATTCTAAATTCGCGATAACGTTGTCGAGTTCGGAAGTGACCGAGCGGGGAATGATGTGATCCACGGAGAGTTGGTCCCCTTTGTATGGGCCTCTCATCACCGTTGGAGCCCGGCCCCGTCGCATTTCGTGCAAACCCGCATGGTTGAGGCACCCAAGCTTGTCCGCGATGTCCAAGTTGCGAAGTAATGCAGCCTTCGTCAGCGCTGCGAACCCAGCGTTGGTGTAACCGGCGTGGGTGAGGGCATCTTGGATCACGTCGATGGGCTTCTCGCCCTCATCGCGAGCGATGGCAAGTAGGTAAACTGCCTTTTGCACACGAGGATTGGCGCCGCGTTTGCCCAGAGTGGCCAGTTTCGCTGGGGAGACGAGACTCGCAATTTCACGAGCATGGTTGCGCGGCCCCGCCGCCACATTGACGACGATCCACAACCAAACCAGCAGACCCACAATCCACTTCCCGGCCTTCATCCTCAACGATTCAGTCCCCACTGTCAGCGGATTCGCAAGCATGTTCCCAAGTATTCCACCACCGTCCTTGGATCGTTGCATGGTTGGCCCGAATGATGGCGCAGGCCAGCCCGTCAGGTAATTCGAATTGAGTCGCGCCCACCCATTTGGCGTTATCCACCGTTGTCGCCTAACTACCCTGAGGACATCAACGGACTTTGCGTTATCCTCACCCCGCGCCCAGTAGGCCTGATGACTTTCACGGAGCTGGTGCCTGATCGGACAGGAACGACTTGGCTTCCTGGCGGAGTGTCCGACCTGGGATTGGGGCGCGACACTGTCGTGGGTCAGACCTTTCTCGATACGACAAGAGTTGCCGCCTGACACCAACTCCTAATCGCCCGCAGCGCGGAGCCATCCAAGCGGCCATAATGGTTAGCCTCGACGCCAGACCGAGGGCAGGGCGAGGCTGCCACGCTCCGAGGCTTGGTTGTTTGGTTTCCGAGTGAACGGCTTGCCCCGCTCAATACAAAGAGTTTGGCGTTTACCAGCGTCCTTTGGCCTACTGATGGCCGCGACGTCTCACCTTCCTATCAATAGTGGGTTCTAAAAGGTCTTGACTCAGGCAGAACCCAGCCAAAGGGTGGTCAAAAATCACGATGACACCGAAAACCAAATCTCGGTCTTCGCGTAGCGTCAAAGGGAATTCCTGCTATCAATTCATGACAGAACAATACACACATGACGTATTTGTCTCGCATAGTTCCCACGATAAACTCGTGGTTAGCAAGATCGCCAACCTGCTGCGCAAGAAGGGGCTCCGGGTCTGGTTCGACGAATGGTTAATCCCGATTGGTGCCGACATTTCATCGGCTCTCGAAGAAGGCCTGCAGAAATCAAGAGCGTTCTTGCTTTGCATGTCGAGGCAGTCATTGAATTCGCATTGGGTGCAAGCGGAACGAAGCAGTGCCATGTTCCGTGACCCGATGAATCGCGACTTGCGATTCATCCCAGCGTTAATTGACGACTGCGAAGATATTATTCCAGATGCACTCAGGCGTTTTCGCTACGCTGATCTCAGAAATTTCTCGAACGTTGAAATCGACGAAATATGCAAGGCTTGTGTGCCACCCAAAGACAAGGTTCGAGCAGCTCAGTGGAAATTCAAGATTGAGGGCGAACTTGACGACTTCGACAAGAAGCGGCTCGACGCTATTCTAAATCAGATTCGCGACATTTCCGGCGACCTAGACGTTGTCCTTCGACGTGTCGATCCTGCCAATAGCGTCGAACTGACGTTTGACGGATCAGTGAAGGGATTTGACGAACTCCGACGCTTGTTCACACGTGGCCAGCTGTCTCAATTGCTCGGGAAAACTGTTCTTTCGGTACAAATCGACGGCATGTGGACGTCCGAGGACATTGACTTGACGACACCGGTATACGACTTGATCGATAAGGCATCGGGAGCGTACCAACGAAAAGATTTCAAGTCGTCTCTGAAGTTCTATGAAGGTGCATTGGAAATGGCCCAGAAAATGGAGTTTCTTAAGCCAATCGGCAGCATCTACTGCAACATTGGGTTCATCTACGAGAATTATGAAGAACTCGAAAAGGCAGCCCGAATGCACAGGCAGGCGGTTGAAGCTGATGAACGTACCGAAAACAATATGGGGCTAGCCAATCATTGCTACAACCTGGGACGCATCTACCGCATGTTGAAAGAAGATGAGATTTCGCAACTCTACTACCAACGAGCGTTGACTCTCGCTCGCGATCTCGGTGACGATAAACGCGTTAAGGATATCCAGTCCCAGCTTCGCAAGCGTCATGGAGAAGGCGGACTCCCCACTCACTAACAAAGCGTTGGACCCGGAGCCGCCGATCGCGTCGTTTTTGAATTCGGTGTTGATTGGCGGCGGCCCTGTGGGTGGCAGAAAGTCCGTCGGAGCGAAAGATCAGCTATTCGATTGGGTGAGGAGGAACGAAAATGTTCCAAGCTGGTCCGGTGAAGATTGCGTCGCGATAGGGAAATTGCCGTTTAGGAGGATTTGAGCCGGAGCTGGACGTGGTCCGTCCGCGCGTGACTTACCTTCGATGAGTTGGTGGCGCGGACTCAGGCAGCTTGCCGGAGATACTGATGATGCAATGCCCCGACTTTCGGGATCTCAATGACACTCCCACGATCTGGAGATGCCACTGGCCTTGGGATCGAACTGTCGTGTGAGAGTTAATAGTGTGGCCACCTCCGATGATAGTAATGTGTTGTCTCGGTGGGCATGCGTCGCGGAGTTCTTTCTTCGATGGGCTGGGTGGCAAGCGCGGTTGGGTTGACCCAGGTTCGAATTAGGACGAAACTTCCGAGCCCGTTTGAATCGGCGGCATTGTTCGCATGGACCACTCGCCGACAATTACGAGTGCTCTTGGAAGCCTATGCTGTGTTTTGCTGCTGTGTGCCCGCCCCAGATGTCACCTTCACCAACCCCGTAATAATCGCCGCCACGTCGATTATCAGTTCGCAGTCGAGGTAGTGGTTGTCGCGGCGTTTTTGAACCCACACGATCTTGATTCGGCCACGTGATTCTTCGCGTTCTTCGCGAACTTCGGCGGTGAGTTGGTCGAAGTAATCGCGGCCGGTAGTTCGGGGGACGGTCCAGTTGCCGACGACGCCATGAGTGAACAGGGCCAGATGGTCTTTGACACTGGGATTGGACCATTGGAAGAGGGGTAGGTGACGCCGACTGACACCCGGTTTGGATCCAATCGTGGGATCGACGAGAACCTTGCGCCAGGATCGCCGGAC
>SXSK01000151.1 GCA_005793375.1 Verrucomicrobiales bacterium
AGCCACTCTCAAAAAAGTCTCCGATCAGTTTTACTACGGGGTTGCCAGCGACGCCAAAGGGTTTCCCGGAATTATGGCGCAATACCAGGCCGACGCGGAACACGAACTGAATGTGGCCGGGACCACGGCCAAGACCTCCGTGTGGATGGTTTCGCTTGGGCGCGAGAAACTTGAATTCCTCTTTGGGAACAACACCACGCCTAACTTCTCTGATGCGTGGACCCTGGAGACCGTTTATGACGAGAACGGCAAACCATACCAGGCCTGGACAAACTGGATGACGGGCAACATCGGGTTTCGCCTCGCCAACAAGCACGCGGCGTTTCGGATCAAGAACCTCGGGACCGACACAGGCAAAGGTCTGACCGACAACGTGCTTTTCGAGGCTTACGAGAAGTTCACCGGACTCGGGCTGGAGCCCACCCATTTGTTCATGACCGGGCGGAGCCGGGAACAACTCCGCAAGAGTCGTCTGGCCACCAACGAAAAAGGCAATCCATCCCCGCTGCCTGCCGAGTGGGAGGGGATTCCCATTGTTCGCACAGCGGGGATCACGAATGCCGAAGCGGCATAATGGTCGCACGGTATTTGTGGATTTTGAACACCCATTCTTCCGATCCCTTTATGAGAAACAATTTCGACGCCAAACTTGAGAAGACCAAGGCGCTCCCCGCCGCGGCTGCCACCAACTACTCCGACGCGATTGACCTGGGTCAACCGAGCGACCACCTCGAAGGTTTGGAGGTTGTCATTTCGGTTCCTGCAACGCCCACCTTGGTGGACACCAAGACGGTGGTTCTGGCCCTCCAGGACTCTGCCGATGGGTCGATCTTCGCGGACCTGGACCCTGTTCTGGTCGTCCAAGGCGTGGGCGGCACTGGCGGCCCCGTCTCCGAGAAGCGGGCTCGTCTGGCTTCCACGGCACGGCGCTTCATCCGTTTGAGGCAGGCGGTTGCAACCGGGGGCGGGGACCAGACGGCACTTTCGGGCAAACTCCGACTTGCCCTGTAACCGAACCGAGGTTCGGTGTCCATGTCCGCAGGGTCCCGTGTGACTCTGCGGGCTTTTTCGTTTCATGGGTTGACACCGGGACCCTTATTGAAACCGCGACGTTCAGATCGTCGCCAACCACAACAAAAGGAACAAGAGTATGTCAGCACCGGCAGCGGGTTTTCGAGGGACCCAAGTTTTTAACACCTTCGCCAACGATTCCAACTTCGACTCAGGTGTCATTCCTGGGTCAATCATCGGTGCAGCCTGTTTGACGAAGGGATTCACGGCTCCATCGTCAGGGTATTTCACAGCGCAAGTCACCAAGCCAGGCGGTGGCACGGCTGAACTTGGTGTGTTCAAGAAAAAGTCCGGCTCTCCCAGCATCAACGGATGGAGCGACGTGGACCTCGTGGCGGAGACCTCCGGAAGTGGCAGCGCTTCGCTCACGTTTTACGCGAACGCCGGGGATCAGTTCGTGATCGCAGGCGATCAGGTCTCTGGAAATATCGACGAACTCCACATCGCGACCGCTCCCAGTGGAACCGCGGCAACACCGAGTTGTTTCAAGACGAGTCAAAACGGAGTTGATCACCTCAACATCACCTGCGGCACACCGGGCGCAACCATCCTCTACGCACCCACCAACGCGAACGCCTGGTTGGTCTACACAGGTCCAGTCTCATTGGCTGGAGTCAACGAAAAGGCGTGGTACAATGCGATTGCCACGAAACCCGATTACAACAAATCAAACCCTGTCAGTTGGCAGTATTTGATCTGAGGTCTTGGACGAATGATTGACCACGCGGGCTCGTCGAGCGATCGGCGAGTCCGTTTTTCAGTTTGCGGTTGTTAATTTTGGGAAGCCGATAGAACCTGGTTATGCTAGGTTCGGGCGTAGATTGACCTTCATGGTTTCAATGCAATGAAGACGATACTTGTGTGGCTGGGGGTGATCGCGAGTGCATTTCTCGTCGATGCTGCTGTGCCCTTCAGCAGCAAGGAGGAAAAGATTCCGCCTGGGGTAGTGAAGGAAACGCGCTTACAAATTGAGCGTTATTTCGGCACGAACAGCTTGAAAGGCGTTCCGCTATTGGACAAAACTGCGTATTCCGATGAAATCGGACACGGATTCCGATTTCTGTCGGACAGCAATCCGGGGGATGTCGGACAGAGTTCCGGAATTGACCGGACAGATAGTCGGAGCGAAGCGACGCTCGGGTTGGTCAATTACTCTTGAGTGTTTCGCCAGTCAAGCCTGTGTTGGATTGGTTCCGAAGGAAAGAATGACCTAATAGGGGAGAGGGGGGAGAGCCAAGCGGTCCCCAATGGGCGTAGCGCCGCTGCGGACCGGTCCCCAACCTGACCAGCGGTCCGCAGCGTAGCGCCTGGGGCCCCGTTGGGGGGCGCTGGGCTCTCCCCCCCGAGGGCATCTTAGTGGGCGGGTTCTGGATCCGCAGGACTGGGATTGGGATGAGGAGGCGCGGCGCGCGTCTTGCGCATGGACTCGCCCTTAAGCTCGATGCGATAGGCCTGATGGACCAAACGATCGAGGATCGCATCGGCGACGGTGGCGTCACCGATGAGTTGGTGCCACTGGTTGACCGGAAACTGGCTGGTGATGAGGATGGAACCGCGTCCGAGGCGATCATCGAGGATTTCGAGCAGATCGCGGTATTGCTTGGGAGTCGCGGCAGCCAGGCCCAGATCGTCGACGATCAAGACGGTGATGCGCGCGAGTTGTTTGAGTCGTTTCTGCAAGCTGCCATCGGCTTGGGCGGTTTGCAGATCGCGGAAGAGCTTGGGTGCGTAGTAATAGAGGGTGCGATGGCCGTCGCGACAGGCCTGGTGAGCCAGGGCGCAGGCTAGGTGCGTCTTGCCACAGCCGGTCGGGCCTGTGATGAGGCAGGCCCGATGCTGACCAATCCAGTCATTGACGCGGAGTTGCTCGATGTGGGCACGCTTGAGGCCGCGGGGGTGGCGGTAGTCGATATCCTCGAGAGTGGCTTGCATCTTGAGCTGAGCCTGATGGAGCCGCGTTGCCAGAGCGCGGTTGGCTTTCCAGAGGCATTGTCGTTCGACCAACAGGGCTAGTCGTTCCTCGAAGCCAAGGGCGTGGACATCGCCTTGGCCGCGCTGTTCCTCCAGGGCATGGATCATGCCCTCCAGGCGCAAGGCCCGAAGTTTTTCAAGCGTGGGTTCGATGAGCATAAGCCGGAGGTGTTTCAGGCGAAGTAGCTGTCGCCGCGAACATTGTCGTGAGCGGGAGTGGTGAAGGGCTGGTCGACTTCCAGCGGTTGCTGATCCAGGCGCTTAGCCAGGATCGATTCGATGCTGCGGTAGGACACGATGGCAAAGTGCAGGGCGCGCCCGCAGGCGGCCTCCAGGCGCGGCTCGCTGTGGACCTTGCCCAGGCGGATAATGCCCAGGCAGGAGCGAAAGCCCTGCTCGGGGTGAGGTCGTGAGGTCATGATGTGCTCGACGACCTGAGCGCACTGCGGGCCGATCTTTTTGGCCCAATCGATGATGCGGCCGGGAGTCCATTGGAGGTGGCGTTGATGAGCCTTGGGGCGGTGCTCATCCAGCGTGGTAAACCGGCCCCGCAAGAAGCTGCGCGGGTGCGCGGCGACGCGCTGAGTTTGGTGGAAGAGTTCGACGGTGGTGTCGGTCAGCCGCACTTGGAGGGTCTGATGAATGAGGTTGTAGGCAACGCTGTAGTAGTGGTTGTCGACCACGACGTGGTAATCGATGCTGACCTTGGCTTCCGACCAACTGGCCAGCACGAAGGGCATCACCGGCAGTGGCTTGAGCCGGGGTCGGTCCAGGGTTTCAAACCACTGATCGCGCGTGCCTTCCAGCTTTTGAAACGGCTGGGCATTGATCTGATCCAGTCGCGTGTGGATGGCATTGTTGAGTTCGGCCAGGCTGAAGAACGTCATGTCTCGCAACGCGGCCAGAATCTGTCTCTGGGCGTGTTGTACGGCCGACTCGGCCTTGGCTTTGTCGCGCGGTTTGCCCGGCCGTGTGGGTAAGATCACGGTGCCGTAGTGGTCGCCCATCTCCAGATAGACGCGGTGCACGATCGGTTCATAACGGCAGGCTTTGATCACTCCGGTCTTGGGGTTGTCCGGGACCGTCAGAGGCGGCACGCCCTGGTAGAACTCATAGGCGCGAATATGGCCCCGAATCCAGGAAGGCAGCTTCTGATCGGCGAACGCCTCGGCGAAGATTTTACTCGAGGCTCCCAGCGCCGCGACAAATACCGAGGCGGGCGCCGTCGTCCCATCGGTGGCGTTGCGAATCGGCACCGTCTGCCCCGCCCAATCCACAAACAGCTTCTCTCCAGGCACGTGCGTTTGGCGCAACGTGGGCTCCAGTGTTTTGCGCCACCCCTGGAACAGCTCGCAGTAGCGGCTGTACTTCAATCCAGTCGGATCGGCCTGCTGATACTCCTGCCAAAGCAACCGCAGCGTGACATTGGGCCGACGCAACTCTCGCTGCACTTGAGGCCAATCCGGCAGTGGTTTGACATTGGCCGCCACCTCGACGCCGAAGATCCGCTCTCGCAATTGGCTCTCCGTTAGCTCCGGTGGCAACGGCCACTTCAAGTGGGCACATTCGGCCCGATGCAGGTAATCGCCCACGGTGCTGGGAGCAATCCCGCAACTGCGGGCGATCTCACGCACGGAGAGCTGATGTTGATGTTTCAAACGTAGGATTTCGATGATTTGACGCATAGTAATGGTTATTCGTGCCATAGGGCCCCCAGTGTGAACCGGCGACCTTCGGACACCACGTTTCGCGTCACTTCCTCCAACGGGGCTACTCCGAGCCCCTTACACCCTCCCACACGAGAGGCTGCAAACTGTCCGATCTTCCCCGGAACTCTGTCCGAACAAACCGGAACTCTGTCCGATCAGTTCCGGATCGTTGTCCG
>SXSK01000152.1 GCA_005793375.1 Verrucomicrobiales bacterium
CTAAGGACACCACGTACACAAAGGTGGGAGGAAAAGAGCCTTGATTATCCTGGCTTTCCTCACCGCACTGGCGCGCGGCGCAAGTGTCGTTACCTTTGTGCCCTTTGTGTTTAAAAAGTCTAATTGCCGCTCACACGGGAAACATCGTTTCTGTTTAGTTCAAAGGCAGCCATGATGGCTTCTTCACCGCTCAGCCCGGAAGACTCGACTTCTTTGAATATCTGCATCATGCGCTGATAATCATTGGGCATGACGCACACAAATTTGGTCAGGCTTTCGTCCCAGTCCGCAAGGATCCGTTGAGCTAAGGCGCTTTGTGTGGCTTCGGCGTGACGTTCGAGCATGGTCCTGACCTTTGCGACATCGACTGGGTCGGACAGTTTTTGCAGGCTGACCATCTCCTTGTTGCAGTTGACGGGCAGTTCATTCTTTTCGTCGAACACGTAGGCGATGCCGCCAGACATGCCCGCCGCAAAATTGCGTCCCGTCGAGCCCAAAACCACTACGCGCCCACCGGTCATGTACTCGCAGGCGTGGTCACCCACACCCTCGACCACCGTGTTGACACCCGAGTTGCGAACACAGAAGCGTTCACCCGCCATCCCTCGAATGTGGACCTCGCCAGCAGTGGCGCCATATAGCGCCACGTTGCCGATAATGATATTTTCCTCAGCACGAAACGTGCTGCCGCTCGGCGGATAGATGATGATCTTGCCGCCCGATAAGCCTTTGCCGCAATAATCATTGGCATCGCCTTCGAGCCGAATTGTGATTCCTCGGGGCACGAAAGCTCCAAGGCTTTGCCCAGCGGAGCCTCTGAAGTTCAGTTGAATCGTGTCGTCCGGCAATCCCTCTGCGCCATAACGACGCGTTAGTTCATTGCCGAGGACCGTGCCGACAACGCGGTTCACGTTCTTGATCGGAAGCGTGACCACCACTCGTTCCTTGCGATCCAGGGCGGGGCGCGCGAGCTCCAAGAGGAGGGTCACGTCCATGGATTTCTCGATGCCATGATCCTGGCTCATCTGGCAAAAACGACCCACACCCGCATCCACATCCACCTGATGAAGGATGGATGAGAAGTCGACGCCTTTGGCTTTCCAATGCGTCACGGCACTTCGCGGTTCTAAACGGTCTACTCGACCCACCATTTCGTTGATCGTGCGGAATCCGAGCTGAGCCATGATCTCCCTCACCTCCTGCGCGATAAACTTCATGAAGTTGACGACGTGTGCCGGGTCCCCGTTGAACCGGGCGCGTAACCGCGGGTCCTGAGTCGCAACGCCCACCGGACATGTATTCAGATGGCACACGCGCATCATGATGCATCCGAGTGCCACCAAGGGCGCCGTGGCGAATCCGAACTCCTCCGCACCAAGCAGAGCGGCGATAACCACATCGCGGCCAGTCTTCAATTGACCGTCGGTCTCGACAACGATCCGAGAGCGGAGGTTGTTGAGCACCAGAGTCTGATGGGTTTCGGCAAGACCGAGTTCCCACGGAATACCGGCGTGCTTGATGGAAGTCTGCGGCGAGGCGCCCGTGCCACCATCGTAACCGGAGATCAATACCACATCGGCGTGGGCCTTGGCCACACCTGCGGCAACCGTGCCAACACCCACTTCAGACACTAACTTCACGCTCACACGCGCATAACGATTAGAATTCTTCAAGTCATGAATCAATTCCGCCAAGTCCTCGATGGAGTAAATATCATGATGCGGCGGCGGAGAAATAAGTCCTACGCCGGGTGTGCTATGCCGCGTTTTGGCAATCCAAGGATAGACCTTGGCGCCTGGGAGCTGGCCGCCTTCGCCAGGTTTGGCACCTTGGGCCATCTTGATCTGCAACTCGCGGGCTTTGGTCAGATAGAGACTGGTCACGCCAAACCGTCCGGAGGCGACCTGCTTGATGGCGGAGTTCTTCGAATCCCCCTGGGCGTTCGTCCACTCGTAACGTTCGGGGTCTTCGCCGCCTTCGCCAGTGTTGGAACGTCCTCCAATGCGGTTCATGGCAATCGCCAGCGACTCGTGGGCTTCCTTCGAAATTGAGCCATAGCTCATGGCACCCGATTTGAAGCGTTTGAGTATACTTTCTACAGACTCCACCTGTTCGATGGGAATTGGCTGAGCGGGCTTGAATTCGAGAAGGCCTCGCAACGTGTAGTGATCCTTCAGCTGGTTGTTCACCAGAGCCGAATACTCCTGGAAGACTTTGTAGTCATTGTTCCGAACCGCCTTCTGCAACTTGTGAATCGTCTGTGGATTAAACAGATGAATCTCACCATCCGCGCGCCACTGGTACTGTCCACCCACATCCAGGGCATGCCCATTCGACGGACGATCGGGGAACGCCCGTTCATGGCGAAGCAGGGTTTCCTTAGCGATCTCTTCCAAGCCAATGCCACCGACCCGGGAGGGAGTCCACGTAAAATACTTGTCAATCACTGCATCCCCCAAACCGATTGCTTCGAAAATCTGCGCACCTCGGTACGACTGTATCGTGGAGATACCCATCTTTGAGATGACCTTGACGACTCCCTTGACAGCAGCCTTGGTGAAATTCTTCACCGCGGTTTTATGATCCACCGTTTTGAGCAATCCTTGGCGGATTAAATCGTCGATCGTCTCGTAAGCTAAATAGGGATTGATCGCTCCGCATCCAAAACCAATGAGGAGCGAAAAGTGATGCACCTCGCGGGGTTCGCCCGACTCCAGGACTAGGCCGGCCCGGGTCCGCGTGCCTTCACGGATCAAATGATGGTGTACCCCAGCCACCGCGAGCAGCGCGGGGATCGGCGCGTTTTCCTTGTTCACACCACGGTCGCTCAGGATGAGAATATTGGCGCCTTCCGCAATCGCTTTGCTCGCCGCTTCACACAACTCATCCATCGACCGTTCCAATCCAGCGGCACCTTCGGATGCTTTAAAGAGGATTGGCAGAGTGACCGACTTGAAATGCGGATGGTTGAGGTGCTTGAGCTTGGCGAATTCCTCGTTCGACAGCACGGGCTGTTTGACCTCGATCAGTCGACAATTCTCAGGCTCAACCTTCAGCAGATTCCGCTCGGAACCAATCGTGGTCTCCGCCGAGGTCACAATTTCCTCACGGATACAATCAATCGGTGGATTTGTCACTTGGGCGAACAACTGCTTGAAGTAGTTGTACAACAGCTGCGGTTTGCTCGACAGCACCGCCAGCGGGGTGTCGGTACCCATGGAACCGATCGCTTCCACACCATCTCGGGCCATCGGCACCATCAACAACCGAAGATCCTCAAACGTATAACCAAACGCCATCTGACGATGCAGCATGGTACCATGATCCGGGATGGGGATCTCCGGCGGGTCCGGCAGCGACGCCAGCTCGACCATGTTGTCGTGGATCCACTGTCGATAGGGCTTCTCACGCACGATGGCGTTTTTGATTTCCTCATCGCTAATGATCCGTCCCTGGGCCGTGTCCACTAGGAACATCCGGCCGGGTTGCAGGCGCCCTTTCAACGCGACTCGCTCAGGCTCGATATCTAAGACGCCGACTTCGGAAGCCATAACCACCAAGTCGTCTTTGGTCACATAATACCGAGAAGGCCGCAGACCGTTCCGATCCAGGCAAGCTCCAATCTGAATGCCGTCGGTAAAGGCAATCGATGCCGGGCCATCCCATGGTTCCATCAGGCACGAATGAAACTCATAGAACGCTTTTCGCTCGTCGCTCATGGTTTCGTGCCCCACCCAGGGCTCGGGAATCATCATCATCATCGAATGAGCCAAGGAACGGCCCGCCAGGTAAAGCAACTCAAACGTGTTGTCGAACATCGCCGAGTCGGACCCGTTGGTGTTGATGATGGGCAGGATCTTCTTGATATCCTTGCCAAACGATTCGCTCTCAAACATCGCCTGGCGCGCATGCATCCAGTTGATGTTGCCTCGCA
>SXSK01000153.1 GCA_005793375.1 Verrucomicrobiales bacterium
AGTGGTATACGACGGTACCAGGCAATTGAACCCGGATTTTTTTCAGACTGGAATCCTAGTGCAGGATGGCGTTGCCGCTGGCCCTTTTGAATTTGGAGACGAAGTGAGCCTCTACGGCACTGCAAGGGTTCTCAATGAGTTTGTGTTTCATTACTTTGGGGACATGGGGCGTAATGCCATTGCGATGGCGACGCTTCGATTTTATGCGAATGATCGACCATTCCAGGATCCGATCACGGGTAAGCAGTTGATGGCTCCCGGGTCGCTACTCTGGCAGAGCGAACGTTTTCCGTTGGCGCGCGGTCGAGTAGAAGCTCGGATCCCGGTACCGAGCATCGAAGTTCCTGACACATTCACATTCACCATAGAGGTGCCAGGCCTTGCGGGAGTCGGTGGCAATCGGTTCGGGCTTTACACCACGTCGTCCCGTGCGGCGGTGGGCACGAGCTATAACGATTTTTGGACCAAAGAACCTGGCGGCTGGACGATTTCCAACTTGCGAAACAACCCGGGGGCACCACGGGCAGATTTTGCGGTCCGCATCTCTGCCGATCAGTCAATCGAATTGCCGACCGACCGAGGCATCGCGGCCTTCGACAATACCCGGGCTCTGGATTCGAGGACATTTCACAATGGTATGACCCATGTCAACGCGACGTTCCAAGGGCCCTTTGAGTTTGGTGACGAACTCACCATCGAAGGCCAGAGCCGCGTCGTGAATGGATTCGCTTTTTACTATTATGGAGACGCCCTGCGACTGAGCACGCCGCTGCTCACACTCCGTTTTTATGCCAATGACCATCCCGTTGTGGATCCTGTGACTGGCAAGTCGTTGCTAGCACCCGGAACACTGCTTTGGCAAAGCGACCCACTTACCTTGATTCAGGGGCAGGTGAGAGTCGAGGTGCCAGTCCCCAATATCGTCGTCCCGAGAACATTCACATATTCGGTCGAGGTGCCAGAACTCACCGGCCAGCCCGGGGATCAGTTCGGTTTGTTCACGACAAATGAAAAAGCCGACATTGGTACCAGTTATAACGATTTCTGGGAGAAAACCACCACCGGTTGGAGGGTCTACAACCTCGGTCGAACACCGACATCGACTCGATCGGATTTCGCCGCGAAAGTCACTGTGTCCAGACAGACGATCCCTGATCCACCCCTGCTTTATCCGCTCCAGCTTGAATCCAGAAAGTTGAGCCTCACCTGGAGCGGTGGCCGACTCGAGTATTCGGACGCCATTTCCGGCCCGTGGGCCGAGGTAATAAATGCCATCAGCCCGGTGATCATCGACACACACGAGCCGAACCGATTCTACCGGGTTCGACAATGAACACACCCGTTAGATATAACAGCATCGTCACGCAGTTCACTGTTTACTGTAAGCCGCTTCCTTGGTTCCAATGATGGTGTTGAACGCGCAGTCGCTCCCTGACCTGTTAAGGCGTCCTAGATCGACTGCCAATTAAACGGCGGTTCCCATGATAAAACTTTTCGCTGGTGTTCCCAATCTCGCACAAAGGTACTTACCGACCGTTGTCGGTGGGTTCTTGACCCTCATCACCCACACTACCTCCACCTACGCCGAGGTGGTGTATGATAACCTGCTCACGCGCAACCCGAATTCCATTCACGATGGTACCGTGAACCAGGGCGGCCAAATCAAAGGCCCTTACGAGTTTGGCGATGATATCACACTCGCTGGCAAAAGCCGCATCGTGAATCAATTCGTTTTCCACTACTTTGGCCAAGTTGCCGCCAATTCAGTCTCGCAAGCTACCATTCGATTCTATGCCAACGACAACACCCTTGTAGATCCCGTTTCCGGCAAAACGCTCAAGGCCCCGGGCACGCTGCTCTGGCAAAGCGACCCTTTTCAAATTGCGCATGGCAACGTTGAAGCCTCCATAATGGTCCCAAACATTCTCGTACCCGACACGTTCACGTTCACTTTGGATGCCTCCAGCCTCACCGGGAGTTCCGGCAATCGATTCGCTCTGTACACTTCCAGCGCTCGAGCCAAAACTGGGTCCAGTTATAATGATTTCTGGGAAAAAGCACCTACTGGGTGGGTCATCTCTAATTTTCGAGGTAATCCCGGCTCACCCCGCGCCGATTTCGTCGCCAAAGTCGTGGCAGAATCGCCAATTCTTCCTGTCCCCCAACTCGTCGCTGGCAAACTCATCCTCACTTGGAGGGGCGGCAAGTTGGAATCCTCCGAAGGATTCTCCAACGTCTGGAATGAGGTCCAAGGAGCTGTTAGTCCGCTAGAATTGAGTTCGGTCAATGACAGTCGCTTTTACAGGGTCCGCTTAGATCCCGTCGAGCCCCCAATCTTGGAAACACCGGCACGGCGTGCCAATAACGCCATATTGACCTGGAACAATGGAAAGCTGGAATCATCGATTGACTCATCCGGTCCTTGGATCGAGGTGAGCAACGCCAAGAGCCCACACGAAGTTGACATGAGCTCGGCCCCTCAGCGCTTCTACCGGATTCGCCAATAACAATCGCGTGTTGATGAAATAGGTTACCGGGGTGACCGCTACGAGTTCCACATCGCCGTGAGTGCGCCCCCCCGCGCACGCCTCCTCGACTGGGTGATTTGCGATTTCACCAACTTCGCCCTGGAATCGCCCAGTCGCACACCATTCGACAACCTGGAACTCGAATCCAAACCATACCCAAGTAACCCAGATTGGTCGGTAGGGGGCTAGGAACAAGCCAAACCCCTGGCTCAATCGATCCTTGAATCCAGCCAATGATCAGCTCAAACCCCACTCGCTTCTGCCGATGGATTCCCTGCCCTTCACTGCTACTACTACTGCTGCAGCTCGAGGGAACCTCCCGTGCTGCGGACTCCAATTGGCCCGTATATCTTGGCGACAAAGCCAGCAGCCATTACTCCGACCTCCGTCAGATCACGCCCAGAAACGTTGAGAAGTTACAGTTAGCGTGGATGTATCGAGCGGGTGGCATCGATTCCAGCAATCGTTCGCAGATCCAATGCAATCCACTCATTGTCAACGGTGTCTTATACGGAACCTCTCCCGACCTACAACTCTTCGCGCTGGAGGCAGCAACCGGACGCGAGCTCTGGCGCTTTAATCCGGCATCAATTCTCGGCTTGAGCAAAGCCGGGGTTTCTCGTGGGTTGGTTTATTGGGAAGACGGACCGGACCGACGAATACTCTATGCCAACGACCATTGGCTCCACGCCATCGATGCAGTCACCGGCAGTCGGATTGGCTCATTCGGCCAACAAGGTTCCATCGATTTGAAGCAGGACATGGGACGCGACATCGGCGGGCTCTCGTTGCAAGTCAGCACCCCAGGAGTGGTCTTTGGAGATCTGCTTATCATGGGCATGCGCCTAGGTGAAGGTCCAGCCCCTGCGGCGCCGGGACATATAAGAGCCTTCAACATTCGCACTGGAAAACTTGTCTGGCGATTTCACACCATCCCGCAACCGGGCGAACTCGGTTACGAGACCTGGCCACCCAACGCACATCAATACGTTGGTGGCGCCAATGTTTGGACGGGTTTTGCTCTCGACGAACGTCGTGGCCTCGTCTTCTGCCCCACCGGTTCGGCCGCGTTTGATTTCTGGGGTGGCAACCGTCTCGGTCAAAATCTATTCGCCAATTGTTTAATCGCGCTCGACGCCAAGACGGGACAACGACGCTGGCACCAGCAATTGGTGCATCACGACCTATGGGACCGCGACCTGCCAGCCCCTCCCAACCTGATAACACTCCAACACAATGGCAAGCGCGTGGATGCGGTCGCCCAAGTGACAAAATCCGGCCATGTATTTGTTTTCCATCGGGAGACTGGTGATCCCTTGTTCCCTATTCAAGAGATCCCTGTCCCCATGTCGGACTTATCCGGCGAATCGGCTTGGCCCACGCAACCGATCCCTTCCAAACCGGCACCTTTTTCAAGACAATTGCTCACTTACAACGAGCTCACCGACCTTTCGCCTGTCGCCCACCGCCAAGCACTCGAACGTTTCGCCAAGCTTCGCCCTCACACTCCGTTCCAACCTCCCAGCAAGGAGGGAACCATCATCTTCCCCGGCTTTGACGGTGGCGCCGAATGGGGGGGGGCAGCAACGGATCCTGACGGTGTGCTTTATGTGAACGCCAACGAAATGGCTTGGGTACTCACCATGGTCGAAACCAAACGGGCTGTGGATGGGGCGGGTGCTCCGTCGAGCGGCGCCGCCATCTTCAATCAGATTTGCGCCGCCTGCCATGGACTCGATCGAACGGGTAACGCCGCTCAAAATGTCCCGTCGCTCGTCGGCGTCGAGCAGCGACTCAAAAAAGCCGATCTTCTTTCGCTGCTAAAATCCGGTAAAGGGGTAATGCCGTCTTTTGATTTCCTCACCACCACCCAACGGGATGCTGTGATTGACCACCTATTGGGTACTACCTCCGCAGCGAGATCCGGCGATGACCTGGGGGGCGCTGACGCCCTGGGCATCATCCCGTATAGCATGACCGGCTACCATCGATGGCTCGACACCAATGGATATCCCGCGATCAAACCACCTTGGGGAACCTTGAATGCCATCGACCTAAATACCGGCGACTATCGTTGGCGTGTACCGCTGGGAGAGTATCCCGAGTTGACAGCCCAAGGTGTCCCAAAAACAGGCACGGAAAATTACGGAGGCCCGGTGGTGACAGCCGGTGGCCTGGTATTTATTGGCGCCAGCCGCGATGAACATCTGCGGGCCTTCGACCGCAAGACCGGCAAGGAACTATGGAAAGCCAAATTGCCCGCCGCCGGTTATGCAACGCCAGCCACCTATTCGGTCAATGGCCGGCAATATGTGGTGATTGCGTGCGGAGGAGGCAAGATCGGCACGCGCAGCGGAGACAATTACGTTGCCTTCGCTCTCCCAAAGTAGCCCCCAAACCACTTACCAGATTTTTCCCAGCATCAGGGCTTAGGGCTGTTTTGTTTCTCCGACCGAGAATAAGCCCCGGCATCCGGATTTCCATCGGGGGGAGCGATTTCCTTAGGGAAGCCCGCCGAAACCAGGACCTTTTGCAGTGCAGCAATGGTCTCGAAGGACGGCTTGAAGTTTCCGGGGCGATGCCCCTGCGCGATGGACATCGGGGTCCATCCATAGCGGTTCTTGCGATTCCAAATCTCAACCTTGGCGCCCTGGTTTGCCAGGAGTTGGACGACCTTCGGCAAATTCTTCAGCGCCGCACCGTGCATCGCCGTCTCCCGGTTCGCATCCACGGCGTTCACGTCCGCACCGAGTTCAATCAGGAATCGTGCCGCCTCAAGCACTTCTGACTCCTCCCCTGCGACCTCATTCGCAGCATCGGCCCCAACGCCAATGCCACAAGCAACCATTAAGGGAGTGCAATTATCCACATTGCCAATCGATGGATCCGCGCCTAATTCAACCAGCAAGCGCATAAAAGTAACATCCGCTGTCGATGAGGCCATCAGGAACGGTGTCGCACCCTGCTTTTGGAACAACCCAGGTCCCCCTCTCCCCGACTTCAACCGGGCGTTCACATCAGCCCCCAGCTCCACCAGCTTTCGAATAAACTGGAGTTCCCCAACGGTCCCGGTGCCTCTCGGTGGCGGCGCTCCTTGGTCTTCGCCGCGGGGCGGCTTCCGCACCCAACTCATCATGTGCAACGGAGTGAATCCCGAGCGCTGGTCATTGGGATTTGCACCGACCTCCATCAACGCCACCGCCAACTCAAAATGACCGTTCTCGATGGCCAACGTGAGTGCCGTAGTCCCTTTCACCGGTCCCTTTCCGCCAGGTCGTTTCGGATCCATCGCCTGATTCACATCCGCGCCCGCCTTCATGAGAACTCGGATGACTTCGGACCGACCCTCTCGTGCCGCAAAAAAGAATGCGTTGAAGCCGGAGTCCGGCAAAACGGTCTGAAGGTCCGTACCCGCTCTCAGAAGCAACTCCACCACCTCGGAATGCCCTTCAACAGCGGCCCACATAAGGGCGGTTTGGCCACGGCGTTCCCTGGCCTCGACGCGGGCACCGCGGGCCAACAATGCCCTCACAGGACCCGGCTTCCCAGTCCGTGCCGCCGTCATCAACAGCGTCTCTCCGCCTCGAAGTGTCGTGTTCGGATCCGCCCCATGATCCAGCAGGAGTTCGACCATAGCGGTGTTCCCGTTCTGACAGGCGAGGGCCAGCGGCGTGACCCCATATCGATTCGTCGCGTTCGCGGTGGCTTTGGCGATGATCAACGCTTTGGCAATGTCTACGTCGTCACGGTAAGCCGCCCAGTGCAGTGGCGTCATGCCATCTGCTTGTGCGGCATTGACATCGGCATGCTGTTTGATCAGGGCTCGAGTGGCCACACGATCCGATCTCTCAACCGCATCCGCCACGCGCGACTCGCCACCGCCTTGTGCAAGCACGATCCACCCAAGGCAGATCGCCAACAGGTTTGCCTTCAGTCGCCGTGACAAACGCAATGACATCAGATCGAAAGTGGCTCAAACAGTTCGTCCACCTTGCCCTGGCTGTCGGCAAACGAGTCCAGCCGAACTCCAACCTTGTCGAGAAGCGTCAAGTGCAGGTTGGCCAGGGGCGTGGGCTTGGCGTAACGGATGTGTCGCCCCCCCTTCATGCCACCCGCAGCGCCGCCCGCAACCAAGATTGGGAGGTTGGTGTGGTCATGAATATTCGGGTTGCCGATTCCACTGCCGTAGAGGAATAACGAGTGGTCCAGCAATGTCCCATCCCCTTCCCGTGTACTCTTTAGTTTGACCAGAAATTCCGCGAACAAGGACACGTGAAACTGATTGATCTTCGCCATTCGGGCGATTTTCTCCGGATCATTGCCGTGATGCGAAAGTGGGTGATGCGGATCGGACACGCCAATCTCAGGGTAAGTCCGATTGCTGGTTTCACGAGCGAGTTGGAAAGTGATGACGCGAGTCACGTCACCCTGAAGTGCCAGCCACTGCAAATCGAACATCAGTCGCGCATGGTCCGCGTAGGCTGCGGGAACCCCCACAGGTCGATCCAAGTCCGGCAACGGATTTTCTTTTGTGTCCATCTCGGCCTTCTGGATGCGCCGTTCCACTTCCCGTACTGTTTCGAGATACTGGCCCACTCGAGCTCTATCACCGGGACCCAACGTCCGCTGTAGTCGAGCGAGGTCCTGATTGAACGAGTCCAATAGGCTCGCTCGCTTCCGAAGTGCCGAGCGACGCTCCACCACGCTCCCTCCATCCCCGAACAAATTCTCGAAGACGATACGCGGATGCGCTTCTGCCGGGAGCGGCGTCGTCGGCGATGACCAGGAAAGGTTATTCTGATAGACACAGGCGTAACCATTGTCGCATTGACCCACCACATTGAGCAGGTCCATAGCCAGCTCCAGCGAAGGTAATTGCGTCGCCTGACCAATACGTTGAGCGGCGATTTGATCCACCGTGGTTCCGAGATAGTAGTCCGTACTTTCAGTGAGCTTCGCCTTGGCAGCACTCAGGAAAGCGGCGTTCGACGTCGCGTGGCTACCCGGGTAGGCATTCTGAAGTTCTAGATTTGTTATCGCCGTAACATGTTCTCGCACCGGCGCGAGAGAACTCAGGATCGGTGAAAGCTGTTCAAGGCTCCCGCCAGTTGGAGTCCATCGCGTGATGTCACATCCCATAGGCATGAAGACAAAACCAAGACGCCGCACGGGGTTGGCTGCAGTCTTCGCCAGAGGTGTCGCCGCAGGGACCATGGCGTCTAATAATGGCAGCGACAACGTCGCCCCCACACCACGCAAAAATGTCCGGCGTGGCAGGAATCTTTTCGTAATAAAACTCATAAAGCCTTTCGCAGGGTAAACGGGGCACTCTGGACCACTCCTAAAACGATGGAAGAAAACCGGTAGCCGCTGGTTTGTGCCTCGCGAACAATCTTTCGAACCGCCGGTGCATCCATCGGTTCCACGCCTCGGCCCATCGCGAAGATGAGCAACTTCTCGGCCAGAGCGCTCACGAATAACTCCGGACGCTTCAGCAGGCCGGCTTCCAGTCCGGCCACACCGGTGAATCGAGTGCCGTCAGGCAAGCCACCTGAAGAGTCGATGGGTTGGCCGTCTTCCAGGACGCGCCAACGGCCGATCGCGTCGTAGTTTTCCAAAGAAAATCCGATCGGATCCATTAAGTTGTGGCAACCCGCACAGGCGGCATTTGCGCGATGCTCAGCGAGCCGTTGTCGCATTGGTAGAGACTCCGCAATCGTATTCTGCCGGAGCGTCGGTACGTTAGCCGGCGGCGGCGGCGGTGGAGTCCCGAGGAGATTCCCCAGTATCCAATTCCCCCGCATCACCGGTGAGGTGCGAGTCGCATAGGAGGTAACGGTCAGCACGCTCCCCTGCCGGAGCAATCCGCCACGTTCGCTGGCTGGGTCCAAACGGATTCGCCGAAACTGGCTACCGTAAACATTCGGAATGTCATAGTGCTTCGCCAATCGCTCGTTGAGAAAGGTGTCGTTGGCATGGAGCAGGTCGAGCACACTGCGATCCTCGCGGAGCATGGTCTCAAAGTGCAACTCAGTCTCACGCCGGAAGGCCTGGCGTAGGTTGTCATCGAAGTCGGGATACAGGCGCAGATCGGGCGTAAAGGCTTCGAGATTGCGCAGATGAAGCCATTGACCCGCAAAGTTGCTGGCGAAATTTTCGGACCGCGCATCGGCCAGCATCCGGCGAACCTGACGTTCCAACACCTTGGGCTTCTGCAATTGGCCGCGCTCCGCGAGCGCTAACAACTCGTCATCGGGAATGCTGCTCCACAGAAAGAACGACAACCGCGACGCAAGCGAAACGCTGTCCAGCGCATATACCGAGTTTGGTGCCACATTCCTCGGTGCCCGCTCAATTCGGAAAAGGAACTCTGGACTGACCAACACCGAGTTGAGCGCCGCTTCCACGCCCGCTTCAAACCCGGCCTCAGCCTTTCCTCGACGATAGAATTCCATTGGCTTCTCCAAATCCGTATTCGTCACAGGCCGACGATAGGCACGCCGGGTAAGGGATCTGCAGATTCGTTCCGCGCACGCATCTTCATCGGCGGGATGCTCGGGTCGACTCACGAAAATCCGACGGCGACTCGGCGTGTCACCCGGGCCCGTCGACTCATAAGGACCATTCACCGAGATCTGGTAAACGGCCGGGGTAAGGCGCGGATGCCGATGCATGTTGTAGCGAGCTTGGTAGGGTTGACGCTTCGTCTCCAGCAGAGATGACGGCTGCTTCACAAATGTCACCCCGAGCCGATGCGGTCCTGCGGAGACCCGAACCCGCACCTTGAGATGGGCGTCTACCTTTTCGAAGTCGCGATCGGCTGTCGGGGGCGCGACCGTGAGCGTGTTCACGGGACGGCTATCCAACAATACGTCCACCTCGTGCGGTTCACGCAGGCCTTCCACCTCCTCGTTTCGGTCACGGGTCAGACGAATTTGAACCTCGTACTCGCCGTCCCGGGGAAATGTATGCTCCAGCAGCATACCCCCGCGTGTTCCATGAGGAAGCCCCTCGACATGTCCCTCCTGTGTGAGATCCGGTCGCGGACGATAAGTATCTCCACCCGGCTGACGATGCGGAGCCCCGATCGCCAGCCGGCTAATTTTTTCCGCGGCGGAAATATAACGGTTCAAAAGGGTGGGCGAAAGTTCGCCCACAGTCACATTGTCAAAGCCATGACTCGCATCATCCTTCGGTAGGAGGGCCGAGGCATCCACATCGAGAGCCAGTAAATCACGGATCGCATTCTGATATTCGGTGCGATTCAGCCGGTGAAATGTCTCAGCGCGACCAGGATTGGGCGACTTCATCGCCATACGGTCGAGAGGCGCAATGAGTTTTGCCACGGCTTCGTCGTAAGACTTGTCAGTCGGCCGGGCTTTTCCAACAGGTGGCATCTGACGCGCCTGCATCTTGTGTACGACCTGCTCCCACTGGTCCGGATGCCGTGAGATGTCCTCAAGAAGCAGTCGCTCCAAATCGAGTCCTCCCTTTTTCATTTCGGAATCATGGCACTCGACGCAATACTGGTTGAGGACGGACTTCACCGAGGCGTTCACCGATGCCGAAACCGATTGAGCGCACAAGGAGCCATCGATCAGACTCAAAAGAAACGACCAACCTGCGACACGACGCCACCAAAAATTTAAGACGCCAACTGCTGCGGGCAAACCAATGGAATGGGGTCGGTTCACGCAGTGGTTACAATGGCCTTGCAGACACTACCAGACAAGAACAAAGCCCGCGCCGGAGCGCATCTCCGTGTTGTCGGACACTTGGAGATCGCTTCACCGCGCCAGTTGCCAAAATGCGGTGGAGGACCCTCATCTTTACCCCCAAAGTGCCGTGCAAAACAACTCGGTGGACGGCCAGGACGAGCTTTTTGAGGTTTGGAGGGGTATGGAATCAGGTCGAAGCACCTCGGCATTCCAGCTCGTCGAGCGGAGATCG
>SXSK01000154.1 GCA_005793375.1 Verrucomicrobiales bacterium
AAGAAGCCATGCGCTTACTTTCAAGCGTGGCCATTGTGAAAAATCAGCCGAGTTCTCAATATCCCGCCTGCCTATTGTTCTTCCGCGGGTCCATCCTTCAACCAATCCGGCCAAACCACTTTTCTTGAAACTGCCCTGGGTTCTTGCCTTGAAGCTTTGACGTCTGTTGCAAAAGGCCTAGGCTCGGCACCGGACTTGGGTTTCCTAATTGGTTTGTAAACGAGCAGCATATGAAAACGCGGTTGGTTCAATCGGGGTTGTCGCTGGCGGGAACTTTTGTTGTGGCGACGTTGGTCTCGAGCTGGTTCTTTGAGACAGGGGCGCCTCAGGTGTTGGCTGCGGAGTCTTCCAAAGCAGTCCGGGGTGAACCGATTAAGCCCTTGGCGCCACGGGGTGAACCGATCAAGCCATTGCAACCGGCTTTGACTGGCACCAATTCGAGCCTGACTTCATCCCCGGCGTCGGGGTTGATTGGGCCATCCATGGTAGGGGATTTTTTGGCGGTGGGTTTCGACAAATTAGCCGCGTTCAAATATGACGTGCCAGAAGACGAGGCGAAACCCGAGGATGCCACGGATCCTGACAAACAGATTCCGGAAGGGGTGAAAGCTTTTGGCGGCAAGCGAGTGGCTCTGAAAGGGTTCATGTTGCCGCTCAAGGTCGAGGGTGGATTGGTGACTGAGTTGCTGATCATGCGGGATCAGTCCATGTGTTGTTACGGGTCGGTACCCAAGATCAATGAATGGGTCAGCGTGAAGATGACCAGCAAGGGTGTGAAGCCCGTCATGGACCAGCCAGTGACTTTCTTCGGCAAACTCAAAGTTGGGGCTATTCGGGAGAACGGTTACTTGGTGGGAATTTATGCGATGGATGGGGAGAAAATGGAAGGTCCAACGTTGTAACGGCATCTTTCACGGGCGCATCACCGAGTTGTCACACATTTGGAGATCGGTCGTCCCCGGAATTCCCCAAAAGCGGTGGAGGGCCACCGCGCTCCAAAGGCGCCGGCAACTCGGAGATGCGCCCGTTTTCACTGGCAACATGCCCCGTTCGAATGGCCCTCAATTTCATAGCGAGGGCTTTTTATTTGATTGGCGATCGGGCAGGCTCCTCTCATGCGTTACCATGGATTTTGTGTTCGAGCGTGCATTCGCACTGCAGCTCTGGCCTTTCATGCAATTCTGATGCTTCAGCAATCAGCCACCGCGGCAGAATATCCGCCTGTACCGTGGGGTAAGATCCATTCGACGACCAATGGGACGGGATTGGTGACATTGGAAGTCCAACGGTGGCCTGAAAACGGCAAGCTGAGTTTGCCGACTCCTTTCGCTCATGTCACTGCGGCCAGCTATTTGAAGTCGTCGAGCCCGGGAGTTCTGAGGGCGGGTGGAGCCGGATTGAATACGAAGGTGCCCTTGCAGTGGGAATTCAATGCCGATGCCACGGCGCTTACGTTGGAGTTACCGGCCAAGGATTCGGCGAGTTTGCCAGCGATCATCGAGCTCGAAACCGCGGAACGAACGGCGCAGTTTGCTGGGGGGCGCATCACGTTTTCGGCACTCGATGCCACGGTGCACGGGACGCGCGCGAAATTGGAGACGCATCCGGGAAATCATCGGATTGGTTTTTGGACATCCGCGAAGGACGTGGCGGGTTGGGATTTCAAGCCCACGCGCTGGGGGCGCTACGATTTGGAAGTGACCTTTTCGGCGGATGGAGGCGCGGGTACTGAATTGCAGTTGGAACTTGCGGGGCAGACATTCCGAGTGGCCCGACCATCCACCGGCAGTTGGTATCGATACCAGACCCTCAAGGTGGCCACGTTTTACCTGCCAAAATCTGAGCCGTTCACCTTGAAGGCAGGCTGTCGCGAGCTGAAGGGTGTGGCGGTAATGAACCTAAAGGCGGTGACCTTGCGTCCGGCACCGGAAGGGCCGCGCTCAGCCCAGGATGCGGCTGGTTTGGTGACATTGCCGTCGAGCAGCGGCATGACGCATAGTGTGATGATGCGGTACGAGCCGGCGTCGAACAAGAACTGCATGGGGTACTGGGTGAATCCCGCCGATTGGGCAGAGTGGGAGTTCGAGCTGTTGAAGCCCGGAACATTTGAGGTGGAAGTCTGGCAAGGATGTGGCAAGGGGCAAGGAGGCAGCGATGTGGCGGTTCAGATTGGCGGCCGAGAGTTTTCGTTCACGGTGGAGGATACCGGCCATTTCCAGAATTTCATTCCGCGCCGGCTGGGTCGAGTAACGCTTGATCGTGCCGGGCTGCATTCGTTGGCGGTGAAGCCACAACGCAAGAAAGCCGGCGCCATTATGGATATCCGACAAGTGCGTTTGCTGCCGATTCAACCGTGATCGAAGAGTCGCGAGCTGGCCAGATCAAGTCTCGCGGCGTGCCTCAAGGAAAACCTTCAGTTCTAATGCCGCCTTGCCACCGAAGCCGGGGACTTCACTGATCTGTTCGGCGGTAGCCAGGCGCAGGCGCTGAATGGATCCGAATTTTCTAAGCAACGCCTGCTTTCGGGCGTCGCCGATGCCGGGAAACTCATCCAGGATGCTCTCGCTGATCTTTTTGAGACGCAGTTGGGCGTTGTAGGTATTGGCGAAACGATGCGACTCATCCCGGACTCGCTGGAGCAACTTGACCGCGTTGTTGTCGAGCCCTGGGACGAGCGGATTGCCGATGCCGGGGCGATAGATCTCCTCGTTTTCCTTGGCGAGACCGATGATCGGGATGTGGCTCAGCCCAATCTTTTCGAGTTCCTTGCAAGCCATGTGGAGTTGGCCTTTGCCGCCATCGATGAGGATCAAGTCGGGCAATTTGGGTTGGCTGGGTGTCTTGGGTACCCATGGGGCATTGAGCTCTTCCGAAGCGTGTTCAGAAGCTGATTCGCCTTCTTGGAGCTCTGAAATTGGGGCAATGCAGGGAAGATCTGGCACCTCTTTAGGTGTGGTTGGAGGTGTTTCGGGCGACACCGGTGTGCCGAACACCTCCCGCTTGAGCCGTGAGTATCGGCGGCGAATGGTTTCTGCCATGCAAGCGAAGTCATTCTGCTCCGTGACGGTCTTCATCTTGAAACGGCGGTAGTTGGCTCGATCGGGTCGGCCGTGCCAAAAACTGACCATCGAAGCGACCATGAAAGTACCGCTGATGTTCGAAATGTCGAAGCCTTCGATGCGTGCGGGTGGTTGGGACAAGTTCAACAGACGTGCCAGCTCGCGGAGGTCAGATTCGGGGTTTATGGCGACCGGAAGCTTGTAGGGGATACGTTCGAATTTCTCGGTTTTTTGAGTGGTGCGTTTGAGGTCCTCCAGGGCATCGCGCAGTTGGGCAGCCTTTTCAAATTCGAGAGCGATGGCAGCACGCTTCATCTCGGCTTCAAGCTCCAGTTTGAGTTCCTCGGTCTGGCCCTGGAGAAACTCGATGCCGGCATGGACCTGGGCGAGATACTGATCGCGAGTGACATTGCCGATACAAGGAGCCGTACAGTGTTTGAGATTGCCGTAGAGGCAATGTTTGTAATCCGACTCCGTGGGTGTGAGGGGACGACAGCCGCGCAGGTGAAATTTTCGTCGCATTAGTGTGAGTGCGCGTCGGACCGATCCGCTGTGGGCGAAGGGGCCAAAATAGACCGAGCCGTCCTCTTTGCGCAGGCGCGTCAGTGTGAAACGAGGAATGGGATCCTGGAGGTTGACCTTCAGGAGCAGGAAATGTTTGTCGTCTTTGAAGTCGATATTGAATCTCGGCGAAAACTCTTTGATGAGCTTGCCTTCCAGCAGGAGCGATTCGGGTTCGTTTCTAACGACGTGCCAGTCGAAGTCGTAGATCGCCTCCACCAGCGCATTGAACTTCAAATCCCAGCCCATCCGGCGAGAAGGGTGGAAGTATTGGGAGACACGTTTGCGGAGGTCGCGGGCTTTGCCGACATAAATCACCGTACCAAACCGGTCTTTGTGCAAATAGATGCCCGGTCGATGAGGCACTTGCGACAATTTGTTCCGGATATGATCAGTCACGGGCATGGATCTGGGCTCCGGCAACACGATTGCCAGAGCGCTGAACCATAATCACTGAAATCCAGGGACGGCAAGGGGCGGGGATTGATTCAGGATGTGAGCGTCGCGAGTCCGAGTCCCCCCCCGGGAGTTGGTGACGAAGCTTGCAGGGGGTGTGCGGCAATTCTTGGGTCGAATTTCTTCATCAAATTCTTTCACGCCAATGCGGTGGATTATTCATACTTTAAACCCGATGAAGATTTGCGCTCTGCACAAGGAAGATTTAGGAAGCGAGGAGTGACAGTGCTCAGGGTGACTCCCCTGGGACTGCTCTGGAGTTAGTCGAGCTGTCGATATGTCGTTACGCAATTTCAAGCGACGAGTGTCCAGCTGGACGACACTCAAGTTTGCTGGACACGATTTCCGTCACCGTCATGCAACAAGCCAATCCGAATTCTTCCACCACAACCCTGGACCCTCGACGGCAAGCCATCTTTTTGCGCTTGGCGATGATTGGGTGTCCGGTTCCAGATCATACTAGTCTCCCGCCGGTCGCCGCAGTGCTGCTGGAGCGACATCAGGAGAACGCTCGTAGGCTCAGCACGTATTTGCCACCTCCTGACTGGAGGATTCAGCAGTTTCTGGATGAGTATCTGTACGACGCGGGAGGTGCGCCGCGGTTGCCGGGATCCACCCTGGTGCTCGATCAACCGGGGTTAGCGTGCGAACTATCCTTGCCGATGGATCGGGACATGTTTCAAAACGAGTTGGTGCAAAGCTACCGAGTGGCTAATGGGGTTTTGCACAATCCGTCAAAGGATCGGCGAACCACCCAAGGGGTGTTTCATGTCTGTGACGGAGGGCTCCCGGTTCCCAATGACAAAAAGCGCGTGCCCAAGCTCGCATTCGCTCGATTGTTAAAGTATGCGTTTAATCCACCAGAAGAGCATCTACGTCTGCCTTACACCACGTTTGCCCCCAAGCCGGCCGAATGTTTTGTCTCCTTGATGCTGCGCCCTGTGGTGTGTCCAGAAGTCCGGGGCGTGGCGCTGCGTCAAACCATGGAAACCCGGTTCTTTGTCCCGGGCGCGATGGTCAGCAATTTGGATTTTGTGGAGCGGATCTTTGGGAATGCCGGTGATCCGAATCTCCCCGAAAATGATGCGGGATTGGATGTGGAAGGGTGGTCGGGTCACACGGGTTGTGTGATTTTGGTGCCTCACTTGACCCAATTGACGAAAGCAGAATTGGGCTTGCCGAAGTGGGAACAGGCGACAGAGCGAGAACGGCGGGATGGGATGTGTTGGAAGGAGGAGACCGAGCTCTACAACGACGGCCAGGCGTTTAAGGTCACGGCCCGGGATACGAGCGGCGTGATCGTGACTCTAATTGCCGATAACTACTTCGGTTACTGCAAAAAAGAAGTGAAGACCCAACTGAGCTATGCAGCGAATCTTGCAGGCTGGGTCGAAGAGGAACACGCGGGTGGTGCGTTGGTATTCCCAAGTTTTGATCTCGGCGAAGAATTCAGTGGTCGGATTCACGTGAAGCAACGGGGTCACACCGGTGCCGACGCCTTCGTTCGAAACGCGGCATTGATGGATTGCCACACCGAGGGGTACGCCATCGATCGCCAGTATCCCGACATTATCTACGTACCGGAGGATGCCGATTTTGACCTTCGCACCCAATCGGTTTCCTGGGCTCGTCATGGCGTGAAGCATTCGCTGCGATTACGTGTGGATGGGACGTATGTCCGTCCTTCAGGTTACAAGGTGCGCATGTTGAAACCGGACCCAAATCGGGCGTGGCGATTGGTTGGGACGGCAGCGGAGCCGACGTTTTGTCACAAACCTTGCACTGTGAGCGGCGGTGGAAAATCTGAGATAAGCAAACCAATTACCGACGCGATTTTGCAGGGGTCTGTCTTTGTGTCCGATTTCCAGCGGGACTTCGATGTGGTGTCGGGGTTATTGACCCACGACTATTCAAAACGCTTCCGAGATCCAGCGAGAAACGGGATCGACCAGCGCCACATTCTTGGTCCGACGCGTTCCTTGGGATCCGTGATCAAACTGCTGACGCCCTCAGAATTGGAGTATTCGGATTCGTTCAATGCCTGGCTCGCATCGATACCGCCGCATATCAAGGAACTAGTCTTCGTCGTGAAGCGTTTCTACAAGGCTGATTGGGGAGAGCGATGGCGCGAGCACTTCAGTGTCGACGTTATCAATGGAGTGCCTGGCAACGAATTGAAATGCGACGGCCGGAAGTTGAAGACCAATTATCTACGCGTCGGTTTTTCGGAAGATGGCGCTTGGCGAGTGTTTGGATTGCGCAAGGACTTTTATCCGTCGGTAAAATTGCAGATGGAAGACGACATTTCCTCCTCGATTGTTGTACCGACGCAGTCCTTGCAGGGGCTCAATCCCAATGATCCCAGGCCCTCTGCCAAGTTCGCGATCAATGTGGAAGCCCGATTATTTCAGCGTCCCGACGATGCGATTCACCGGGGCTACGACAAGCAGGCGGAACGGGATCTTGCGGCGCCCGACAATTTCCTCTCCAACTTTGAACCATTGGATCGAACTGCGGCGCAAGAATTGGTCGAAGACGCCATTGGTTTCGATGCATTCACGGAACCGATGCAACGAGTGATTCGTGCGGCCGCGCGGGGAGACGGGCCCTCGTATGTCGTCTCCTCGGCGCATCCGCGTCTTGTGGACGGCAAGCCCTCAAAGAATCCTCGGTACTTGCAGCGGCGACCTGACTTGGAAGACCCGCGAGCCATACATCTGGCCGAGATGGGTATACGGCTTTATCGGAAGATTCAGCCAGAAGCGCCGGTTTACACACCGGTGAACGCGGTCTTGCCGGGACGACGGAACAACCCTCCCGAACCGGCATCGAAGATTCGATCATTAGCGGTATTTAATCCGATCCATTATCTGGAGTTGCCGGAGGCATTTTTGGAATTTGTCTCAAGCATGACTGGGCGTTCACCGAGCACAACGGGTGCCGGGAGTGAGGGGGCGTTGACTAAGGGCCCGTTCAATGCATTGCCTCCGATCTATGATTTGAATGCGGCACTGATTTCGTCCCTGCTGACGGAGTATCCGGTTTTTGTGACGTCGGCCGGCTATGTGGGGCCGCATTGCCGGGTGGACCATGATATCAGCCTGTTGGTTCCAGAAGTTTGGGCACGGATGCTGCCGGCGGAGCGCGATCCGGCGGTGATGATCCAACGAGGCTTCTTCGAGCCGTTGGCGGATTTCGAGTACCGCGGTCAGATGGTTTTGGCGAGTCGATTGGGCTTCCGCATGACCTCAGCGTTTGTTCGCGAGTATTTTGGCCGCGTTTTCAGCAGCCCTCATCTGGTGTTCACCGACGGAATGTTGCGTCCAGAACGTCAGGACCTGGATGTGTTTGTGGATGGAGTCAACAATATCGTGGAGACTCATCGACGCGTCGCGGAAAACTACTTTGACGACGGATCCATCGAACTGGCGTGTCCGCCGCTAAAGGCTCTGCTGCACATTATGCGGGATGGTCACTATCGGGGCAAATGCCTGGGTGATCGCGACGTGCGGGATCTCTTCCGCCGTGATATCCTTTTGAAGAGCGACTGGTATGCGCGACGATTGGAGGCGGGGCAGTTGCTTGAGAGGCAGCGGTGGTTTGGTACAGCGCGGTATCTAGAAGCCTTCCTGAACAAACCGAATTATTCCGCTGAAGCAGTCCGATTGGGTCTTCGGGGGCGGTTGGACCGAGCGTGGGAGGCTTATCGCGCCACCAAGGAGCCAGCTTTTCTAGAACGACTCCGAGGGACAATTGGCGCAGAACCTCAATTGGTACCCTTGCGTGAGTCCTAGAGAATCTGGATAAAGAATTTAGGGCAAAAAAGTGGAGGCGCTGGTTGGGGCAATAACCAGCGCCCCCTTGGTCGTCCCGGATCGATGTTTGCGCAGTCCATCATCCAAAGTAACCGAAAATACGTGGGACGTTACAGGCGGGGTTTCCGTGCTCTTCAACAGCCTCCAGCTGAACGAAAAAACTTCGGACTCGAAGGAACGAGTGAAAGACACGCCACCGATGACTTCCGCCAACGATCGAATTACACAGCAAACTTCAGGCCAGTTCGTCGCTTCCCAGACCTATTCTGGGTCTAGCGAGAATTATCTATGACCTACTGCCGTGATGGCGTGACTATTCAAATCGATATTTCCCCAGCTGACAAGTGCTAATTAATTGAAAATGAATAACATAACACCGTGGGCTCCTGGAGGTTGGCTTGCCTGGTCAAGGTGTCGAGCCGTGTTTGCGGGCATGGCCCGGCATCCGGTTCCGGCTCAAGGGCGGTCCAGTTCGATCGCTCAGAGTGGCAAGTTGGACCAAATCAAATGACTCGTTTTGGGATAGGCCGCTGAGTTAGGCTGCAGTGCATGCAGTGGACGCAAATTCATTTGGCATTGAACCATGTTCCCGTGGTGGGAGGCCCCTTCCTACTGTTGCTGTTGGCGTGGGGTTTGTTCCGGCAGAGTGCCGAAATCCTGCGTTTGGCTCATGCTTGGATTCTGGTGTTTGCGTTGATTTCGATCGGCTTGAAATTTACGGGTGATTTCGCGGCGGACAGTCAGAAGGAACGGCTTGTCCCGTTACGTGTGTGGGTTGAGCGGCACGAACAATCGGCTGACCAAGCCACCACAGGGTTGTTCCTGATGGGACTGAGTTCAGCGGTGGCACTGGTGGCGGGCCGTCGGCGGGCGAACCCACCGGCTGGGTCCACCTGGATCACGCTGGGGATTGGAGTGCTGACCTGTGTTTTGGTGGGTCGGGCCGCTCATTTTGGGGGGCAGATTAGTCATCCTGAGTTGCGTGGACCGGTGGGCAACGTTCAAATCGACCTGAACCGCCTGCCATTTGCGAGCGTCGTCGCATGATGGCTCCTTTCGGGATCTCTGATTATGACCCTGCCACCCTTGGCTTGCGGTTGGTGGAGTGGGGGTACAAGCCGAGCCACGCGGCGCGCGTGCTCCGCATGCATTATGAGGGGGTGGACTACTGGGACTCCTCTGGCCACCGGCTTCCTGAATCCTTACGGACTCTATTGCAGACGGAGTTGGCATCATCGAGTGTGACCGTGCGGCATCGTCAAGTGGCTGTGGATGGAACGTGCAAGTTACTACTGGGACTGCGAGATGGTCAAACGGTGGAGACGGTATTGATGCCGGACTATCGACCGGGTCGAGCGGCGGGTTGCCTGTCATCCCAAGTTGGGTGCGCCATGGGATGTGATTTCTGTGCCACAACCAAAACCGGATTTATGCGGAATCTTTCCGCGGGAGAAATTGTGGAACAATTTCGGGCATTGCGTCGCGAGGCAGCCGTGGCGGGTCGCAAACTTCAAACCGTGGTATTCATGGGAATGGGCGAGCCGCTCCTCAACTTGGATTCCGTGATGACTGCGGCGGAACGTCTAGCCGACAATCGGCTTGGAGGTTTGGGTTGGCGACAGATCACCCTTTCGACGGTGGGCATTGTCCCGGGGATCAACGCGCTCACGGACTCTGGCTTAAACCTACAGTTGGCGGTTTCCTTGCATGCGCCAGACGATGTCACTCGAGCCAGCCTGATACCCGTCGCAACGCGTTATTCGATCTTGGAGATCTTGGGAGCGGTTGATCGTTTTCAGGCAGTCCGAAAGCGACCGGTGACCGTCCAGTACTGTCTGTTGGCGGGAGTGAACGACTCATTGGAACAAGCGAGCCAGTTGGCAGAATTGATTGGCAAACGTCGACTCCACGTGAATTTGTTGCGATACAATGCCACGGGATTGGGGCTTCGGGGAATCAACTACGAATCGGCATCGGATGAGGCATCCATCGGGTTCCTGGAGGTATTGCGAGCTCGAGGATTGGTGGCTCATATGCGGCGTTCCCGAGGCCCGGACATTGACGCGGCGTGTGGGCAACTGCGCAGGCGAAACCCGCCACTGGAGGGGTGAGGTTCTGGATCAGACGTTCGTGGTGGCGTGACTGGGGGCCGTGCGACCGGCTTCAGCTTCAAATTCAATCGACGGTTCGGATTGATTTTTTGGTGATCCCTCACAAGATGCCCCTCTAGTCGGCATCCAAGCCGTTGCATTGGATAGGCCAAGAATCTGAATTCTATGAAGACCGATCCCCAATACCAGAGTCTCGCACCCGATCTCTCTCACTCGCGCCGCCGCTTTTTAGTGGCAGCTGCTGCGGCTGGAATTGCCGTTTCGGCGCATCCAGTGATTGCTCAAACCATGATTGTGACGCCCGTAGATGGCTTGGACGTTGGCACGGCCACGATTTCCGCACGCGATGGAACGTCATTGGCGGTCTACTATGCGGCACCAGGGAAGACGGGTAGATTTGCCACCGTGCTGGTGATTCCGGAAATTTGGGGAGCCCATGAGCACATTAAGGATGTGGCCCGGCGATTGGCCAAAGCGGGCTACTTTGCGGTCGTGTTGGAGCCTTACACACGGATTGGAGATCTGACACAACTGAAAGAAATCAAGGAAGTGGTGGCGGGGGCCAACAAACTGACGGATGACCAGTGTTTTTCAGATTTGGACGCGACGGTGGAATGGGCTGCGAAACAGGCCAAGGCGGATGTGTCTCGGTTGGGGATCACTGGGTTTTGCCGGGGTGGAAGGACCACCTGGATGTACACGGCGCATAGCAAACGGATTAAAGCCGGAGTGGCTTGGTATGGGGGCTTGAATGCGAATCCACCGGCGCAGCCATTAACGCCGAGTGATATCGCGGCCAAGTTGAATGCGCCGGTACTGGGGTTATATGGTGGGGCGGACCAAGGAATTCCTCAAGCGGCGGTCGACCGGTTGACGGCAGCATTGGCGGCAGCTGGCAAGGGAAAGGAATCGATGGTTCATGTCTATCCAGACATGCCTCATGCGTTTCATGCGGATTACCGACCGAGTTACCGCAAGGAAGCCGCAGAGGATGGTTGGAGGCGAATGCTCGCTTGGTTTGTTAAAAGTGGCGTGGTTTGAGCCTGCGCGATGGTGATGAAGCGTGCGAGTCTTCCTCAGTTTCAGAGGAGAGCTATTTGACAAGAGTCTCAGTTCCCCAATGTGCAAAAGCTCGGTGGTTCTGAGCTCCAGGCAGCCTTCGGGGGGGGGTACAGCGCTGGGGCTAGCGTTATTTCGCTCGCGTGTCTCACCCTGTTGGTACTCTGGGATGGACCCTTCTTGAAGAAATTCGCGTGGGCGACTTTGGTGCCAGGGCCGTTGGTCTGTGTCGTGTTGGGGACTTTGCTCAATAAGCTTTTCGGGTGATGGATTCCCGATTGGAAACTGACGGCTGCGAAGGATCATCCAGAAGCCAGAATTCTTGTGGATTGGTTGTTCCGATAGCCGAGTGCCTTCTGAGGAAATTACGGGTGTGGTGGCATCAAGACGGCGCTATCGCGGCAGCACCTGGGTCTGATCAACAAATGGCTTCGGCATATTAAGGATGTGTATCGACTGCATTCCAAGGAACTGGATGCGATTGCGGACGAGACGACACGCTACGAGCGTCTGATAGAATTGAACGTTGCGGAACAGGTGAACCACCTTGCCGAACTATCCTTTGTCCAACGGTCGTGGAAGCGAAATGGAATTCCAATGCTTCACGGCTGGATTTACATCATTCACACGGGTTAGCTCAAGCAAGAGAAGAAGATCGATCCAGGTCAACTCCCACACGAAATCTATGTGTACGAATTTCCGGAGTCTGATTGATTGGAGCCGAAAGTCTGGATCTGGAAACTGGAATTGATCGAGTGTGGGCAACTCGTGTGGGCAACTCGTGTTTCCAGGGTCAAGCGAGGATGCCTGTGGCGACGTCGCCGCTGATGTCGGTAAGGCGAAAATCGCGGCCTGCGTAACGGTACGTCAATCGTTCGTGATTTAGACCCAGCAGAGCTAGAATTGTCGCGTGGAGGTCGTGGATATGAAGTTTGTTCTCCACAGCATACCATCCATAATCGTCGGTGGCACCATAAGCAACGCCTGGTTTTACACCGGCGCCTGCCATCCACATCGTAAATCCTTCTGGGTTGTGATCGCGTCCGTCTCGGCCACCTTGGGCAGCGGGAGTCCGGCCAAATTCGCCGCCCCATAACACCAAGGTATCCTGGAGTAATCCAGTGGCCCTTAAGTCTTGAAGCAAACCGGCGATGGGTTGATCGACCTCGGCGGCATTTTTCGAGTGACCCTTTCGCAGGTCCCCGTGCTGATCCCATTGCACGTCACCGTCGCTGTGTGTGACTTGAATGAATCGCACACCACGTTCGGCAAAGCGTCGAGCCAGGAGGCATTGATGTCCAAAGTTCGCAGTCACTTTGGAATCTAAGCCGTAAAGTCTGCGCGTGGCCTCCGATTCACCGGAGATGTCCTGGGCTTCGGGCATGGATTGTTGCATGCGGAAGGCTAGTTCGAATGAACTGATGCGGCCTTCGAGCGCCGGGTTCTCGTTGGCGCGTCGCAGGTGGTCTCGGTTGATATCACCCAGGAAATCCAGTTGGGCTCGTTGTTGAGCGGTGGTGAGTCTAGGATTGTGGATGTGACGGACAAGGGCTTGTCCTGCGGGGACCGTTGCATTGCCGAGTGGGGTACCTTGGCAGGCTGCAGGAAGGAACGCCGCTCCCCAATTGTTGACTCCGCCGTGGGCGAGTGTCGGGCAGATAGTGATGAATCCTGGTAGATTCTGGTTTTCGGTTCCCAGCCCGTAGGTGATCCAGGACCCCATACTGGGCCGGACAAAATTATCACTGCCAGTATGAAGTTTGAGCAGGGCTCCACCGTGAGCGGCGTTGGTGCCGTGCACCGAGCGTAAAACGCAGAGCTCATCCACGCATCGCGCGACATGCGGAAAGAGTTCGCTCACGGGAAGACCACTTTGGCCATGGTTCTTGAACTTCCATGGCGACTTGAGCAATTCCGATGTTGGAGCGAATTGCACCCGCGGTTTTTGACCGGGATAGGGTTTGCCATCGTCGCGATCGAGGAGTGGTTTGGGATCGAAAGTGTCTACCTGAGACGGCCCGCCCTTCATGAACAGGAAGATCACCCGTTTGGCTCGTGGCGTGAAATGCGGGAAGCGAGGCGACAGTGGATTGGTCGTATTGCTGCCGCCGCGCTGCGTGGTATTTCCGGATGCCGATTCCGCCATTAATGCGGACGCTGCGAGCCAGCCGAAGCCTGCTGCGGATGTCTCTAGGAGGCGACGGCGAGAGAGTCGGTGCTGGAGCAAACGGTGGGGAAGATTCACGCGCCGGAATTAGTTGAGGTAGATGAATTCGTTCGCTGCCAATAGGCTGTGACAAAGTGTGGTCCAAGCCTCCAGACGATGTGTCTTGGGGTCGAATTGGTTGGAACCAGATGGGAATTCTTTGAGGAACTGTGCGGATCGAAGCCGTTCTATTTCGGTGGGTGGACGTCCCAAGGCTTTCAGGTAGGCGGCGATTAGGCGTTGGTCGTCGGCGGTGGGGTGGTCGGCAAGCAGGGTTGCCGCGAAACGAGCGGCGGCTTGGTAGACCAAATCGCTGTTCATTAAGAGCAGTGCCTGCGGAGCGACGACCGTGGCCACGCGGTTTCCGTTGGGTACCGCGGGGTCTGGGTAGTCGAATTGTTCGAACCAATCGTACAGATGATTCCGGACCACCGGCATATAGATCGCCCGCCGTTGGCTTTCGTAAGTGGTGGTGTCTTTGGAGGTATGATTGAAGAAGAATTCGCGGTTCTTGATCGGAATGGTTTTGCCTCCGATTGAAAGCTCCAGTGTTCCGGCAATTGTGAGTAAAGCGTCTCGAATTTCTTCGGCTTCCAACCGGCGCGAGGGGAATTCTGAATACCATCTGTTTTCAGAGTCAATCCGATGGGATTCAGGCCTTGGATTCGTGGCCATTTGGTAGGTGCTCGAGAGCACAATGAGCCGATGCAATGACTTAATGCTCCAGCCGTCGGCCATAAATCGATGGGCCAGCCAGTCGAGCAACTCAGGATGAGACGGTCGCTCGCCCAAATGCCCGAAATTATCGGTGCTGGAGACCAGACCACGGCCGAAATGCCATCGCCAGATGCGATTGACTAAGACTCGGGCGGTGAGAGGGTGAGACGGATTGGTAAGCCATTGGGCGAATTCCAAGCGACCGCTTTGGGAAGGGCTAAAGTGAGGCGCTTTAGCGACGGCGGTCATGGCGCTGGGAACACCGCGGGAAACGGGCTTGCCGAGGGACAGATGGCTGCCCCGAACGTGAACTGGGAGGGTCAGGGACAGGTTGGTACGCTCCGTCACCCCCATGGTACTGGGCAACTCCGGGGAATTTTCCTCCAATTGTTTGAGCGTGGCGCGGAGTTTTTCCAAATCGGCCAACTGGTTGGTTGGATAGAATTTTTCCGGTTTGGCGGGGAGGGCATTGCTGGGGCTGGCTGTCAGCAGTTGTCGATTGGCAACGGCTACGAAGTTGGAGATGGACAGTTTCTGATCCGAGATTCGGCGTTCGTGGAGTTCCTGGGTACGCTGTTCTTCGGGATTGGCGACCACAGGTTCGTGCCATTTGGCGATGGTCGCCAAGTCATCCATCGTGTGAGTGCTCTTTAGAATCGCAGCAAGCGCGTAGTAGTCCTCGGTCGGAATCGGGTCAAATTTGTGATCGTGACAGCGAGCGCATCCCATTGTCATTCCAAGGAACGTTCGGCCCAAGGTGTCGATTTGTTCATCGATTATATCCATCTCCAATTTCATCTTATCCGGCTCGGCGAGCAATTTCGGCCCGAGCGATAAGAAACCCAGCGCCGTCAAGCGCTCGTGTCGAACGGTGATGGACTCCGCTGTTGGCAGCAAATCCCCGGCGAGCTGTTCCGTAAGAAACTGGTTGTAGGGTTTGTCTTGGTTGAACGAATGGACGACGTAGTCGCGATAGCGCCACGCATTGCCGAATGCCACGTTTTCATCCAGGCCATTGGAATCGGCATAACGAGCGACATCCAGCCAATGGCGTCCCCATCGGATGCCATACTGTGGCGATTGTATGAGTCGTTCGACGGCGCGCGTGGAGGCATCTGCCGAAGTATCAGCCAGAAAGGCGTCGATTTCTGCCGGAGCGGGTGGAAGTCCGGTGAGATCGAAACTGACGCGGCGGATCCATGTGCGCCGGTCCGCAGGTTCGGCGGGCTCCAGGTTTTTCGATTCCAGGGCGGACAAAATGAAGACATCGATGGGGGAACGCACCCAAGCGATTTTCTTTACCGATGGGAGCGAGGGGTTGGTCACCGGCTGGAAAGCCCAAAAGTCTGAGCCGACCGATGCGGGCTTTGCTGAATGGACAGATCGATCTGAGGCTGGGCCACTTTGGGTTGGCGTAGGAATTTCGGCCCTGGCGTCAACGAAGGCGACACTGAGAAAGATGCCAATATTCCAAAACCAACAGGCCCCCGGGAGCGGGTGTCGTGCTGATGCGCTGAGTTGTTGGAGCATGAGTCTCAAGGTCCAGTGGTATTCAACGCCGGTGGTGTCGATCATTCAATCTCAAACGGCTTTGAAACGATGCCAACCTGTGTTTACCGTTTCCTTAATGACCCAGTTTTCCAAGAGGGATCGGCGCGATTTCGTCCGTTCCACGGCTGCAGGGCTTGCTGTGGCCACGCTTTGGAAGTTGCCACGGACGCTAGGGGCAACTTCCAGCAGCGGTAAGGACTTGCGATTGGCGCCGTTCCGATTTGATGTCACGCCGCCGATTGGCCACGGGTGTTGTGGTGGGTGGATCACGCCGATCCAGGTGGTGGATGATCCTATGGAGGCAGTCGGTTTTGTGCTGACGGGAGTAGGAGATCCCATAGTAATTTGTGCGGTGGACTGGACAGGATTATTAAACGAGGCCCACGTGGCTTGGCGGAAGGCGCTGGCAAGTGCTGCCGGAACCTCCATCGATCGTGTCAGCGTTCATTGTGTTCACCAGCACAATGCGCCATTTGCCTGTATCGAAGCGCAACGATTAGTCGAAGCCCATGGGTTGCCACCCATGCTGGATGTTGCGTTTTTCGGCCGCTGTCTGGCGAAGGCCAGCAACGCGGTTCTCGACGCATTAAAATCGTTGCAACCCGTGACGCACATCGCGGTGGGTGAGGCCCCGGTTGAGAAGGTGGCCGGCAATCGGCGGATTCTAGGGCCCGACGGAAGCGTGATATCCATGCGTGGCAGCGCGTCGAAGGATGCCGAGCACCGTGAACTTCCGGAAGGCTTGATTGACCGCCAGCTCAAGACGGTGGCGTTCTACCATGGTGAGAAGAAGTTGGCGTCCTGCCACTACTACGCTTGTCATCCGATGAGCTATTATGGGGACGGGCGTGCTACGGCGGACTTTTGCGGTCTCGCCCGTCGCCGACGACAGGAAGACGAACCGGACTGTCTGCATCTCTATTTCAACGGGTGCGGGGGCAATATTGCGGCGGGCAAATACAACGATGGCTCCAAAGAGATGCGACCAATTCTCATGGAGCGTGTCTACCAGGGCATTGTGGCGTCGGAGCGTAACCTAAAAAGAGAACGAGTGGATCAGGTTCGTTGGGCGATACAGGACATCTTGCCGGAAACCGATCCGAAGTATGACGTCGACAAGATCCTGGCTCAGATCGCAGACAAGAACCGATCTGTGGTCGAGCGCAACCGTCCGGCGTACGTGGTCAGCTGGATCCGGCGATGCGCGAAACGGATACCGATTACATTGAGTGCCCTACACATCAATGGCGCATCCCTGTTGCATCTCCCAGCCGAGGCGTTTGTCGAGTATCAGTTGAAGGCTCAACGGATGGCTTCAGAGCGGTTTGTGGCCTGCGCGGCTTATGGCGATGGCGGTCCCTGGTACTTGCCTACGGCTGAAGCGTTTTCTCAGGGTGGGTATGAAGTCAGTGTTTCCTGGTGTGGACCAGGGATCGATGCGGTTTTGACCCGTGGTATCCAATCGTTGATGGCGTAAATCGCTGTTTTGGATTGCTGGTGGCCCAGGGAACGGCGTGTGAATTACGGTAGTATTTCACATTGGCTTTAGTTCTATCCGTTTTCACTTCCGTCCATGAAGGTTGCGCAGTGTTGTCGCGAAGTTTCTGGAGCTGGCACCGCGCGAGAAGGTGCGACACGACCGCTCCAGTCGTGTCAAGATTGCCTCAAACTCAGCCTCACTTAGGGGGTAGGTTCCTAGGATCAAGGCGCATGCCTGCCACAGATAATCGTGAGTGAACCCCAGACTTTTCCCGTCCGGTCGTCGTCGGAGGGTTGACACGATTTCCCTCAGCTCTTCGTCGCGAGGTTCGCCGAAGAGGTTGGCCAGCTCAACGATATGGAGGTCGAACAGGGCGAAGCAGGCATTGTATGCCTTGGGATGGGCACCGAGTTCCGGCGGAACCTTGTCACCACGCAAGAGCGACTTGAGGGAATCGACATGCCATGTATGACTCGAGTCACCCCAGAACAAGAAAATATCCGACCGATGAAAATGCTTCGGGATTTCCAATCGAGCAGCCTTGGGATCGACGACTGGGACTGCCACGTGTGGCATCACCTTGAAATCTGGTGGATTTGAACCAAAAGCTTGACGCAAGTTGGGGTGAAGTTCTACGGGATCGAATAGTTCTTCTGGAAAATTACTCATGAGACTTTGTTGGCTGGACAGCGGGGCTGTTGCGAGTTCAGCGTCAGTCGATTGATTTGCGAACGTTGCGCACGAACTCTGAAGGGTAACGATGGGTTGGCATCTGAGGTAACTCAAACCAATTTCTGGAGTGCCGCTAACAGCCGTTCGACATCGTTGGAGGTATTGTAGCCGTGAAGGGCGATTCGGATGCGGCCGGCGTGGTGCATGACGTGGATTTGTTCGCGTTCCAATGCCGCATTGATCGCGGCGGAATTGTGGTGGCGAAAGGCTAGAATACCCGTTGGGAGACTGGGCTGGTGAGGCGCCAACGCCAGGATCCCCAGTTCGGAGAGTCCTCGATGGGCCTGTGCGACCAACGGATCGGCATGTGCCGAGATGGCTTCGATCCCGATGGATTCCAGGTATCGTAGTGACGCGTTGAGGGCGTAAAGGGAAACGAAGTTGGGCATGCCCACGGAGAAACTGGCAGCGCCGACTTTGGTGATGGCGCGGTCGAATCGATCCGGTTCAAAGGCGTTGGTTAGGTGGAACCATCCCCCCGCATGCGTGGTGAGTCGCGACGCTTGGTGGTGTGGGATGCCAATGATGCAGCCACCGTGGATTCCCAGGGTCCACTTATGGGTACTGGAAATGACAATATCCGTATCAGAACAATCCAGAGCGACTCGGCCGAGCGCTTGAGTGACGTCCACGGAGATGACGGCGTGAGGTGCGTGCCTGCGAATGGTCTCGCGCAAGGGAGCCCAATCAATGCGGAACCCATTATAGAAACTCACCAGAGAGACTTGAACCAGGCGGGTGTGTTCGTTGAGGAGCGGTACCAGCTGAGGCAAATGGAGTTGGCCATTTTCAGTCTTCCAGAGTCGGACGGTCGGTGGTCGAATGGCTGTCATCCACGGTGTGGTACCGGCCGGGAAATCGATATCGGTGACAACGACCTCATCGAGTGGCCGGAGGTCCAGCGCCGTGGAAAGCAGGTTGAACGCCTCGGAACTGCAGGAGCAGAAAGCGACCTCCGAAGGTTGGAGGCCGATTAGGCGGGCGCTGACTTCGCGACATGCCTCGACTTGGGCGAAATGAGGATCGCGGCCTTTCATTCCCAGTTGTTTATCGCGCCAGTATTGCTGAATGGCCTCGCCGACGCATTGAGGCGGGATACTTTCAGCGGCGGTATTGAGGTACGTCATTCCTTGCAGGGCGGGGAAATCCTGAAAACGGCTTTCGGTAGTGAGCATGTTAGAAGTGTGAGCTGATTTGATGCGAAGTTTAGTAATCGAATTCGAGTTGGCCAGCGGATGACACCGGTGCAGGTTTCTGGGTGTGGACTTTGCTTTCTGCGTCGACGCAGGAGAATCGAAGGAGAATCGAAGTTGCTTTGTTCGGCAACGGAGTCTTTTCTCTGGGGTTTCAGATTGTGCGACCGGCCTCATGGGTTGAGGGGTTTTCCGAGGCAATGCAGGCGTCCGTCTTCCGTTGGAACCAGGATTTCTGGTGTGCCATCCCCGTTGAGGTCCGAGAGGATGGGGCTGCCCACCCGGCTTGCGAGGTCCAGGCTCCACAGAACTGAACACGACCCGCGGACATCCTTGAGTGCGTAGAGTTTTCCATCGCCTCCACCCAGGAGAATTTCGATTTGGCCATCGCCATCGAGATCTGCGGAGGCGAAATCCTGGTCAGAGTTTTGGTTGTGGCCAGGCATTCCTCCCACGGGTGAAGGAATCTGAAAACTCCAACGGATGTGTGCCGCGCGGTTTCGGTGGCTCGGAGCATCGGAGGATGGACAAATTGGGCATTTTTTGGAGGCGGGCTCAGCGTCAAATGCGGTCAGAGTTCCATCGGCTTGCGCTGTCACGATTTCGACCGAACCGTTGCCATCTAAGTCCGCCAGGGACGCATGATTCCTGGGTGTTGTGTCGCGGCTGGCCCCCCAATGCCAGATGGGGTTGCCTTCGAGATCAACGAGATAATTCACGGCATAGGCTCGGCTTAGAAACACTTTCGGTGGCAGATTGCCCGGCTGCGGAACGAGCAATGGCGTCGAAAATGCAGGCCAGTGACCGCGAAGACTGGTGGTGAGGTCGAACGGCTCCACCAGCACACGATTGTCGCGGACGCTGAGAATTCCGTAAAAGTTTTCGGACAATGCGATCAAATCGTCCGTGCCATCGCGGTCGTAATCGAGCACGGCGGATGGGATGTGAAGGACGAATTTGGTGGTCCGGCCGGGTGGGTTGAATTCGTCGCGAAGCCAGAGTTGGTTGCCTGTTTGGCCATCGAAAGCCACGACGGTGTCACGGCCGAATTTGCGGACACATCGAGCCACAAACCATCGACCTTTCCCTCGCCCCAGGGTACCATTCGGGCCGAGTGCCAACTGGGTGGTATCGGCTGGGGGTTGGAAGCGCTTTTGAATTTCGCCCATCCCATTCACGGCAACCACACATGGGCTCCCGTCCGGTTGACGAACGGAGGCCAAGACCTCGTTGGCGCCGTCCCCATCCAAGTCGCACAGACTGGCGGTTCCGAGGTGCGTGTAGTAAAGACCATCGGCCTGAGTGAAGCCGGGAGTATTGTGGAGAATCGTTTGTGTGTTTTGGCCATCCGTGGTGATGGATAACAACGAGCCTGAGGCCGTGCGCGCGATGATTCGGCGTTGGCCATTCAGCGTTCCGACCAAAGCAGGTGGGGCCATGTACACTGGTTTGGCGGCGATGGTGTGACGGAATAGACGGATCTCATTGGATTGAGTGACAAGGGTTGTGCCGTCCCATTTCCACGAAAGGCGATTGGTTGCCAGGAGGGTGGATGCGTTTCCGGATTCGGAGCCGTTTGCGGGGCGGACTTTCTCCAACCCACCGCCAGGCAGGAGTCTGCAGATCCAACGTTCCGTGGCCAAAGCGAGGATGAATTCCGCGCGATGGTTAGGGCCTCGGAGCAATGTTGGATTGCAGCCTGAATTGCCACCGACACCGCGCGCTAAACCAGGATCGCAGGCGTGAGAATCGAATTCAGGTGCGGCATTGGTACTCTGCCAGCGATCCCGAAAACGTTGACCATCCCAACTGGCGATCCGCCAGGCCAATTGATCCTTCAGCAAGAGCTCGGGTCGGCCGTCGCCATCGAGATCGTCCACTGCTCTGACCTGCAGGTCTGGCTGGTCGAAAAGGCGCTTACCAGACAGCGCATCGACGAGGACGAAATGAGACTTGCCATCGTTTTGCTCGTTGGTGATTTGCGCCAGGATTTCGATCCGGCCATCGCCATCCAAATCGATGAACGGATCCGGTGTGGCCCCTTGGAGCTGGACTTGTTGTTGGTACTGGCTTTCTTCGAGCCCCACGACCTGCCTCCAAGCCTTATGAATGTTGGTTCCATCCCAATGGAGCACCTCGAAACCTGGGATATGCGGATTGATGAGCAACAGGGAAGGAAGGTCTCCCGGTCTCAGTGCGACAAGAGCCATGGCGGACGAGTAACTGCGGATGCTGGGGTCCCATCGGGCATAGGATTTCTGGCGGCCGGTTTCCAGGTCGTAGATCCAAATCTGTTCTTGGCTGACCATGATCAAATCCTCGCGGCCATCACGATCCATGTCCGCAAACAGGTGTTGGGCGGAGTAAATCACACCTGCCACATCGACTTGGAATCGTCGGCGGGGGCGAGTCAGACCGTCCTCAAAACTCCAAAGGTAACCATGGGCAATCGGCCCGGTGAGTTCATTGTCCTGGCCGTCCCACCAGTGACAAAACTGCTGACCGCGGACTTTGGGAAGAATCTTTCCGAATCGATGGCGCAAGCCAAATACATTGCGGCGTCGGCAGAGTTCGGTCTGAACCCCAGACTTACCGTCGACAATGGATGTTCGGATCTCGGTTCCCGTGTCTTCTTCCAACAACAACCCTTGGCTGCCATCCCCAGCGAAATCTCGGATTTGCAATATCGAAGGCGACCTGAGGCCGGGGAGGCGCCAGAGGGAGGTGCCAGAAATAGAGAGGCAGATTAAGGCATCCTTCGTGATTCGGAGGATTTCGTCTAGACCATCGCCGTTGACGTCTTCGACGCGGACGGTTTCGGCGGGAAATGTTTTGGCACCCAAGTCCACGGACCAGAGCAAGCGCGGAGCGACGGCGAGATTGCCTTTAAGTGGCGAATACGCTGATAAGGCCCCATCGCGACGATAGGAAGGCCAATCGTCGACGTCGGCCCTAAGGTCAATGTCAACCAGGCAGATTGACAGCCCAGTAAGTATTTGGAGGAGATGTCGGAGTGAGGTTTTAATCTGCATTGAAAAGTGCGGTTTCAGCCCAAGTTCCGTCAAGCGATCGGTTTTGCGGTTGGTTGCTTGCCATGGGCGTGTGATCCATGCGCCAATCCCCTGCATCATGAATCCCATTGGAATTACCCGCATTTGGAGTGGATTGTGGCGGTGGTTGGCTTTGGTCCTTGGATTGATGGGGGTTGGTTGCGGATGTGCGGAATATGGGGGGCGGAGGAGTGGTGGCGCTGGAGCGACGATGGAAGGAGATCTGCAATCCTTCTTGGGCGAGCCTCGATTCGACATGCAGACAGTGTTCACTCGCGAGCGGTTTCCGAATGTTGTGGTGGCAAAAGATGGCACGGTGCTGGTGTTCTGGAATGGTGTGACGGTACGACGAAGCGAGGATGGGGGACAATCCTGGGGGGACGAGATTTTGGTGGGTAAAGGATTCATGGGGGGCGGGGTGATTGTCGATGAACGGTCTGGCGATATTTTGGCATTTGTCGAAGAGAAGCATCCACCGGCGTCCGTCTCGATTTTCCGCTCCAGTGACCATGGAAAGACTTGGAGACAACAACCGACCATGATTCAACCCGATCGGCTTGGGCATGTGCCCTCAATGCATATGAATGAGCATGGAATTACGCTGCGTCGGGGCATTCATGCAGGTCGTCTTATCCGCCCGACTCGCTACTATGCTGCTGGGAACGACAAGGCGTATTGGGCGGAACACTATACGAATGCGATTTACAGCGACGATGGGGGGCAGACATGGAAGACCAGTGATCCGTTTCCCGCGAACGGCACTGGGGAGGCCACCTTGGCGGAGTTGAGCAATGGGCGTCTCTACTACAACTCTCGCAGGCATTGGGCTCCACCGGGTGAGAATCCGAGACGCCGTTGGACAGCTTGGAGCGATGACGGAGGGCGGAGTTGGAGCGATCGGACGATTTGTGAAGTTCTTCCTGATGGAGACCAGGATCGCGACTATGGATTGATGGGTGGGTTGGTTCGGTTGCCGGTACGGGGTAGGGATATTCTGCTGTTCAGCAATATTGAAAGCCCGGGTGGGCGACATCATGGGCAAGTGTGGGGGAGTTTGGACGGGGGCAAGTCCTGGCCCATCAAGCGACAAGTCTTCGCGGGTTCCTTTGCGTATTCCTCGTTGGATGCGGGGCGGCCTGGCACACCGAGTGAAGGGTGGATTTATCTGCTGTTCGAGGGTGGTCCGCAGGGTAGGGGCACCATTGCGCGTTTTAATCTAGCTTGGCTATTGGCGGGCGAACCGACCCGTGATGGCAGGGTTTCAAAGTGAGGACTCCAGTGGCCTGGCTAGCCACCTCGAATCGGTCGACTGGCTCCCGGTTGGGTCACTAGAAGTCGCTCGCGGGCTCAGAAGCGGATTTCAGATGCTTGCATTCTTGGGGGACTTCCGGAAACTGCGCCCGATGTCCATTCCTTCAGAATTCAACGGTGTCACTGCAATCGCGAAGGCCAATGTCTACTTCGATGGCAAAGTTGTCTCGCACAACATTCTTTTTCCCGATGGTTCCAAGAAGACACTGGGGTTGATCTACCCGGGCAATTACCATTTCGGCACGGACAAGGCCGAATTGATGGAGATTGTGGCAGGATCCTGTCATGTGGTGTTGGATGGGCAAACGGCGGTTGCCACTTATACGGGCGGAACGGCTTTTCAGGTGCCGGCAAAATCCGGTTTCAAGATCGAAGTGACCTCGGGGATTTGCGAGTACATTTGCAGTTTCCTCGACTGAATGGGTGAGCGGTTGGACACTAAGAAATCAACTCAATACCGACATGCTACATCGACGTCAGTTCTTTCCATTGGCTGCCGCGCTCCCCTGGGCGGCGGTGCGTGCCGCGGACAAACGTGGGTACACCTTTGGGGTGGTCGCCAAATCAAACAATAATGCGGTCTTCCAGGTGGCGCGTGTTGGGGCTTTGGATGGTGCGAAAGAATTAGGGGCGAAGCATGGGTTAAACCTCAAGATCGACTGGAGGACACCCAATGAGGAAGATCCTCAGAAACAAGCCGAGGCCATCGAACAATTGGTGCTGGCTGGGGTGGATGGTATTGCGGTGAGTTGCAGCGACGCCAACAAACTGACGGGCGCGATTGATTCGGCGGTGAAGAACGGCGTGCCCGTGGCCACCTTCGATTCGGACGCCCCGCGGTCGAAGCGGTTTGTCACCTTTGGTGTTGATGACGAAAAGTGTGGCATTCAGGTGATGAAAGAGTTGGCGACGATTATGGGCGGAGCGGGTGTGGTGGCGGTTCTAGCTGGCAATCAAAATGCTCCGAATTTGCAACTGCGAGTTCGGGGTGTGCGCAACGAACTGAAGAACCATCCTGGCATCAAATTGCGCGACACTTATTTTCACAAAGAAACGCCTCAGGACGCCGCCTCAAAGGTGGAGCAGGTGATGCAAGCGAATCCTGAGATTACTGGGTGGGCGTTGGTCGGCGGATGGCCTTTGTTTACAGATAACGCACTCAAATGGGCGCCTGGAACTGTGAAGTGCGTGAGTGTGGATGCGCTGCCGGCCCAGTTACCTTACCTGAAGACCGGGCATGTCCAATTGTTGTTGGCCCAGCACTGCTACTTGTGGGGATACCGCTCGGTGGAGCATCTGCTAAACAAGGTCCACTTCAAGAAAGACCCAGCGGCCGTGAAAGATGTCAGTGGGTTGATCCATGTTTCCAAGGAAAATGTGGATGACTGGGCCAAGAATTGGGAAAAGTGGCTTCCGAAATAAGCGCACGGACGTCCTCAGGAGTCTCCGACAGACGTTGGACCCGGACTTGCGACAAGCTGAATCCAGACCTTCCCGTTTTCAACGCGGGTGGGGTAGGTGCGAACGGTGCGTGCTGGGACGGTGCGGCATTGTCCGGTGCGAACGTCAAAAGGCCACCCGTGGAGCGGGCAGTAGACTTCACAACCTTCGAAATAGCCTCCGCCTAACGGGCCACCCCGATGAGGACAGGAGTCATCGATCGCGTAAAACTGGCCATCCAAGTTGAACAAAGCGTAACGCCGCCCGCGAAGCTCAAGTGTTCGGCCCTGTCCAGGCGCGAGACTGGCAGTATCGGCGGCGTCGACGAATTCAGCGGGCCTAGATTCCACGGCATTTGTTTCAGAAGTGAGGGGTCTTATTGAGTTGGGATCGGAATCAGCCATGGTCGCGTCGTGGTCATTCTAACGGTTCTTCGCAAATACGCCATTTGTCTCTGAATTCTGAATCGGGGATTGCTCCTGGGCCTGGAGTGATGCGAAATCCCTTCCTAGAACATGCATGTGCTTCATGTCACCAGCGAACTGCATCCTTTTTCCAAAACCGGTGGATTGGCCGATATGGTGGGGGCTTTGGCCAAGGCATTGGCGCACTCTGGAACCCAGATATCTGTTCTGACCCCGCTCTATCGCGTGGCACGACAGCGGGCAACGGATTTGCGATCGTTGAACTGGCGATTCGAGATTCGGATTGGTGCGCGAAATTATGAGGGGGCATTTTGGGAGCAACGCGGTTTGGCTGGGGAGCGCATCTTATTTGTTCAGCAGGATGAATTGTATGATCGACCTGGGATTTACGAGGAGAACAAGCAGCCCTACCCGGACAATGACCTGCGATTTGTATTTCTTTCCCGTGCGGCAGCTTTGTTGGCGCGTCATTTGAATCCGGCGCCCTCGGTGGTTCATTGTCATGATTGGCAGACAGGATTGGTTCCATTGCTAATCCACCATGAACGCGAGGCTGGTGTTTGGCCATTTGCTCCTCGGACTGTCTTGACCATCCACAATTTGGCCTACCTAGGGTATTTTCCTGCGTCAACCTGGGCTTTGACTGGTTTGCCGCTGGACTATTTCCATCCGGAGGCGTGTGAATTTTGGGCCGGGGTGAGTTTGTTGAAGACCGGCTTGGTGTTCGCCGATGCGTTGACGACGGTGAGTCCTCATTACGCAGTTGAAATCACGACCCCAGAGTATGGATGTGGTCTGGAGGGGATTTTGATGCGGCGGCGGAGTGATCTTCGAGGGATTCTCAACGGAGTGGATTACAGCGAGTGGAACACGATATCGAATCCCTATTTGTCTGCCGGTTACGACGCTTCGAATTTTTCCGGTAAAGCTGCCTGCAAGGCGGTGGTACAGGGAGAGTACGGCCTGCCGCAGCGCGCTGACGTGCCACTATTTGGAACCGTGGGCCGGTTGGATCCTCAGAAGGGTGTCGATTTTATGGTGGGGGCGCTCGAACAGGTTTTGCAAGAGGACATCCAGTTCGTGCAATTGGGGACTGGAGTGGCTTGGCTAGAAAATGCTTGTCGAGCTTTGGCGCACCGGCATCCCGGAAAAGTGGGTGTCCGAATTGGTTTTGATCCGGCATTGGCGCATCGGATTGAGGCGGGTTTGGATTTCTTCCTGATGCCATCGCGATTTGAGCCCTGCGGCCTAAATCAATTGTATTCGTTGCGGTATGGCACGCCCCCCATTGTCCGGGACACAGGCGGTTTGCACGATTCGGTGGTCGATCCCCGCGATGATCCTGGCGGCGCCACGGGGATTAAGTTCCAAGATCCCAGCAGTAGTGCACTGGCGCATGCGATGCGCAAAGCCTTGGCGGTCTGGGCGGAGCCAGAGTTGTTAGCTCATTTCCGTCGGAATGGAATGGCAGCGGACTTTTCTTGGAACCGGTTTACAACCCAATACGTGGAGCTTTATGGGTCTCTCTTGGGGCGCGGTTGATGCAGGGGTGGGAATACTTAACGGGAGTACACGATGTTGATTGTGCATGTAAACGTTCATGTGAAACCGGAATGCGTCGACGCTTTCCGGACAGTGACTCTTGAGAATGCGCGGGCGAGCGTGCTAGAGACCGGCATTGCCCGCTTTGATGTGATCCAGCAACTGGATGATCCTTCGCGTTTCGTCCTGGTGGAGGTGTATCGCGATGATGAGGCTCCCGGCCGACACAAAGAGACGGCGCATTATGTCCGATGGCGGGATACCGTGGCGCCCATGATGGCTTCGCCGCGGTCGAGTACCAAGTATCGCAACCATCATCCAGACGATTCCGGTTGGTGAAGGGAAAGCGGGTGAGACCATTTTGGAGGCTTCTGGATGAACTTTGAATTCGCGACGGCGGCCCGGATTGTATTTGGTGCGGGCCGGATCCGCGAGTTGGGGGTGGTGGCGCGAGAATTTGGCCGAAGAGTCTGTGTAATAACGGGTTCTAGGCCAGATCGATATCCGGGTTTGCTGGAGGGGTTGAGGGTTGAAGGATTGGATATCGCATTGGAAACGATCTCGGGAGAGCCCACGATCTCGACTGTCAGCGAGGCGGCGGCGCGGGTTCGGGAAGTGGGGAGCGACTTGTTGATTGGTGTGGGTGGTGGAAGTGTTTTAGATGCCGCGAAGGCAGTTGCGGCATTCGCAACGAACCCTGGCGATCCATTGGAGTATTTAGAAGTCATTGGCCGTGCGCAGCCATTGCGTGAGGATCCATTACCTGTCATCGCAATACCCACCACTTCCGGCACAGGTTCTGAAGTGACACGGAATGCGGTGTTGGGATCCTTCGAACATCGGATGAAGGTGAGCCTTCGCAGTCCGCGCATGCTTCCACGAGTGGCGTTAGTGGATCCGTCCCTCAGCTTGGGGTTGCCTCCCGCGTTAACGGCATCCACGGGTATGGACGCGTTCACTCAACTGATTGAGCCGTTTGTTTCGTCGCGATCCAATCCGATGACCGACGCGCTCTGTCGGGAAGGATTGGCGCGTGTGGTGCGTTCATTGGAACGGGCTTATGAGAATGGATCGAATCTGGTGGCACGCGTCGATATGGCCTTGGCGAGTCTGATGAGTGGTTTGGCCTTGGCGAATGCTGGACTGGGAGCGGTGCATGGATTAGCCGGGCCCATCGGCGGCATGTTTGCCGCACCGCATGGTGCCCTATGCGCGGCATTATTGGCACCCACAATGGCGGTGAATCTCCGGGCGATTCGTCGACGCTTGCCGGGCTCTGAATTCGAGCGCCGATTCGACGAACTAGGGGAGATTGTGACGCGATCCTCGGCGGCGCGAGGTGAGGATGCTGTGCTGTGGGTGGACGGATTGGCGCGTCGATTGCTGATCTCTGGGCTTCAGGTTCATGGGATCCAAGCCACAGACCACGAAACCATCGTCACAAAGGCTTCCCAAGCCAGCAGCATGAAGGCGAATCCAATCCCGCTGACCCACGCGGAGCTGCATGAGATTTTGGAACGGGCCGTCAGCTGATTTCGGGAATCTCGTAGGGTGGGCGGTTGCGTGGGCGGAGCAGTTGATTGGCGGCTTTGGCAGCGGTGGAATCCTCCACGAACCGTTCCGTATCGGGGTCTAACGTCAATTGACGATTGCCAACCCGATAACTGAGGTTCGCCATGTGGACGAGGCAGGCGCTGCGGTGGGCTTCCTCTGAATTGGAATTGGGGGTTTTTCGGGCGCGAACACAGTCCAGGAAGTTGGGGCGATGCCATACATCGGGATGTGTGCCTTTGTCTTCGGCAATGACCTTGCCGTCGGTTTCGACGACCTGCCAACCGACACCGTGACGCCCAAGGTACATCAAACGGTCCGTGCCATAGATCTCGATGCGCTCGGCGTTGCTAGGCCAATGCGGCCATTTCTTTCCATAGCGTTCATCGCCATTCGACTTGCGAAGATGATTCGTGCTGTTGCCGCTGTCACAGGTCATGGCGAAATCACCAAAGTCCCAGGTGATCGCCTGCAGTTCGGGTGCCTGACGGGAGGATCGGAATCCGTAGTTGCCGCCGACACAAAGAACCGAGCGCGGGTGCGGAGGGTTGCCGAGTGCGTGCCGAGCGAGATCGAGTTGATGACTGCCATCATCGACGAGGGCGCCACCTTTGTAATCCCACCAATCGTACCAACCGAGATGGCGTCCTGGATTGTAGGGCACGGAGGGTGCTGGGCCGAGCCAGCGATCCCAATCGAGTCCTTCCGGAACGGGCGCATCGGGTTTCGGAACAAATTTCTGGCCCCCGAGCAGGTTGCATACTTTCACCAGCACAACCCTGCCGAGTTTGCCAGAAGCGATGTAATCGCGAGCGGTATTGGCATAGGGAGCGCTTCGATTTTGGAAGCCGACCTGAACGATGCGTTTGTGCTTGGCCGCTGCATGGACGGCTTGTCGTCCTTCCCAAATCCAGAGGCTGGGACATTTCTCAACGTAAACATCTTTACCAGCCTGGCATGCCCAGATCGTCGCCAACGCGTGCCAATGCTCGGGCGTGGCGATCACCACAGCATTGATTTCGGGATCGTCGAGAATTTCGCGCATGTCGGTCACTCGCTTGGGGGCACGACCCTGGATTTTTTTCACGTCGCGAATTACGCCGTTCGCGCGGGTATCCCACACATCGCAGATGGATTTAAATTCGACGCCGGGAAGTTTTGCGAAGCCCGTGGCATGGCTGCCGCCTCGGCCCCCGGCTCCGATCAACGCCATAACAATCCGTTCATTCGCACCCTGGGCACGAGAGGTTCCGCCATGGAATAAGACCGGGCTGGCGGCCGCCGCTAAGGCCGTTGCGCGACCTGTAGTCGAGAGAAACCGTCGGCGAGAGAGAGCATTCATGGCATCGGGCATCGTGGGAACTGCCGACAGTATGCGGCTCGTGCCATGCCATCGCAAGAGAGCAGTTCCACGGGGGACGCATCTCCGATAACTCGGAGAGGCGCCCTTGCACGGGTCAGTCTCATTTTGAAGTCATTCCTTCCACAACCGGGCATCTTGACGCACATGCCAACGGGTGGAGCTATTGGGCGACGCCTGGAGCGTGGCGACATATCCTTCGGGAGTCTTCCAGAGCCTCGGGGTTTCCGCTTCGTTCCACGTCAAACCGGCAGCCTTCGCGATTGGAACGAGTTCGTCGAAAGACGCTGCATAACGCTTATAGTCGGCCAGGAACTGTCGCTGGAGATAGTAGACTTCCATGAGGCGTTCGCGGATGGCATCCTCGTCGTTGGGACGAATGGCACGTTTCGGCGCCTCCGATGACGCAAATTCCACGATGCCCCAACGATCCGGCCGATGCATGTCGATGATGCCGGTAGGGGACCAGACCCAGTTGTCCTCGGGCTTTTTCGGAACCTTGACGTAGCGCCCTGAAGACAAATCGATTTGCCATTCGACCCTTGAAAAATCGACCCGCCAGCGGTCTCCCGCCACAGGCGGGGATGGCTGGAGTGAGTACTGACCCAAGGCGCGCCACGGAAGAGCGATCTCCACACTCCACCAGCGATCCACATCTCTGGGGTCGTTTAGAGTTCCTTCGATATGAACGGCCGTTTTGATCCCCGCGATGTCCCACTCATTGAGGGCGGGTCCTCCATCCTTGTACGCCTTCACCAGACGCAAATCCCACTGGGTGTTTAGGGCGTTCATTTCAAACTCGAAATACTCATGTCCGTCGCCATCTGGATCGATGAACACCTCGAAATCGTTGTCCTGAAAAATAACCGCATCACGATTCGTGAGTGTTCCCCAGATATGGGGCTCCTTCAGCAAGGCGGCGATGTAAAAGTACTCCGAGTCCCAAAGCATTTTGGCGCGGGTGTCAAATTTCGGTTTGGGCAAGTGCGGCCCCTGGATATCCAAGAACTCTTGTGTCCATGGAGCCTGACGCCAGGCTACATCTTCGAGACGGCCATCAATCGCGATGGGTGTGGTTGTCCGTCGGCATTGATAACCTCGAGGTGTTTGAGCCTTCATGCGGATCCAATCTTGAATGGGCTGAGCCCAGGTGATGTCGGCTGCGAGCCACAGGAGACTGGTGATGAGACAACGTCGAATCATGTCGGCAGGATCCTGGTGAGAGACCTTTCGGAAGACAAACCACGAAAGCGGCACCATCTGTAACGTTCTACAGTGCTTTAAGTTGATGAAGTTGACACTATCGTCAATCTGCAGCACTGTCCTGACATGTCGGTCAAGGCAACTGTGATGAACCGCAGATTGGCGATCTCCTGGGAAGATCTTCCGCAAGCATGGCGTGCGGAAGCTTCGGCGTTCGCGCCGGCATTGGAACAACTGAGTTCGAAGCATCCGCCGCTGGATACGGTTAAGATTGTTGTGGCAGCGCTGTTGGAACAGTTGTCTTCGAAAAGGCGTCCCCAAGTTGGGCTGGCGGCGGCGTTGGCGCGCGGGTTGGTAATGCGAGAGGAACTCAAGGAAGTTGAGGGTGGCAGTCTGACGGCAGAGGAAGCCCGGTTGGTGTTGGGTGGGTTGTCGAAAGAGGCGGTGCTGAAGCGGTACCGCAAGGGTCACTTGTTGGGTTGGAGAGAAGTGCGACAGAACGCGGTTCGGTTTCCGGCATGGCAGTTCATTCACGGCAACGTCATACCAGGGTTGGCAGAGGTGCTCTTGGTCTTGGGCCAGAACGGCACCTTGGACGACTGGGGGACGATTGGTTTCTTTCTGAATCGCCGTTCCTCACTCAAGAACGAGCGGCCCTTGGACTATTTGCGGCGAGGTGATTTAGAACCTGTCAAGCGCGCCGCGTTGGCCTACATGGAGTAAGAGCCTGTCGGATGAGTGTCCAGCGCCCCATCCGGCTGCCTTCGCCTGAGTTTGCTCAAATGGAGTTGCCGATGACGGAACAGGCATGTGAGTTCTTTTGGCGTGTACACGACACGGGGCGGGAGGTGGTCCACTTCAGCTTGAACGAAGCGCATCGTTACTCGCACGCGCTGGCACCCTTTCCTCTATTATACATGGCGGAGCGGCTGGAGACCTGTCTTTGGGAGCGATTTGGTGATGACCTGTTGAATTCGGGAGCGCCGGTGTCGCGCAGTTTATGGATGAGTCGTGCCATAAGCCGGATTGCGGTGAAGGGGCTCCGGTTATGTGACTTGACCTCAGTCCAAACACGGGCGGTAGTTCGGGTCGACCTGAGTGCACTGCATCATCCTGATTTAGCGGTTCCTCAGCGTTGGGGGTTGGAGTTGCAGCGGCATCCTGCCGGGTTTGAGGGGATCCGGTATGCGAGTCGGTTTGATCATGAGCCCTGTGTGGCCTTATTCGGGAGGCCAGGAATGGCAGAGCGTTTGGAGTCTCGACGGGTTGGGTTACTGGGGGAACTTCCAGCTGCGGACGAATTTCTTCTTCGGCATCGTATCGCGCTGATTTGACCTGGGGGCTGTGGTGTTGGACGTTGGGCGTGTGTTTCGTCCATGTATTGATCTTCGAGAAGGCTCGGTGGTTCAGATTGTTGGGGGGACGCTGACGGAAAGTGGGGAGGGGGTGCGCACCCATTTTGTGTCGGCGTTGTCCGCAGGATACTATGCGGCGCGCTATCGGTCGGATGGGCTGACTGGCGGGCACGTGATTGCGTTGGGGCCGGGCAATGATTCGGCGGCGTGTGACGCGTTGGGAGCATATCCTGGCGGACTGCAATATGGTGGCGGCGTGCGTGGCGACACAGCGAAGGGCTGGTTGGAGGCCGGTGCGTCTCATGTGATCGTGACCTCCTGGGTGTTTCGAGAAGGGCGGTTGGAATGGGAGCGATTGGCAGAGTTGGTGCGGGTCGTAGGCCGGGAGCGATTGGTCCTGGATCTCAGCTGTCGTCGACGGGGCGACGACTACTTTGTGGTAACCGACCGTTGGCAGAAGTTCACAGAGCTGAAACTGGGCGCTGAGTCCTTGGGAAAGTTAGCGGCCAGTTGTGCTGAATTCCTAATCCACGCGGTGGATGTCGAAGGGCTGTGTCACGGTATTGATCGGGAGTTGGTGAGTCGGTTGGCTCAATGGTCTCCCTTGCCAGTCACTTACGCTGGCGGGGCCAAATCCCTGTCGGACTTGGAAGCCGTGGAACAACTGAGCGGTGGCCGAGTGGATCTCACGATCGGCAGCGCACTGGATCTCTTTGGAGGAACGGGAGTTCGATACGAGGATTGCGTGGCGTTCAACCGACAGCGCGTCAGACCGTCATGATTTCTTTTTCTTTGTGGTCGAAATGTCTGTCGATTTTGGTGATGTACTGATCGGTCAGTTTTTGGACCTCGTCTTCAGCAGTTTTGATTTCGTCTTCGGAGACGCCTCCGCTGGTTTTGATCTTCTTGAGGGCTTCGAGAGCGGTGCGACGTTCGTTGCGGACGGCGACGCGACCTTCCTCGGCCATGCGTTTGGCGATCTTGACCATTTCCAGACGCCGTTCCGCACTGAGGTCCGGCAAGACGATTCGGATGAAGCGTCCCTGGACTGTGGGGTTGAGGCCGAGATTAGCGCTTTGGATGCCCTTTTCGATGTACTTGAGATTGGCCTGATCAAACGGTGTGACCACGAGCATGCGGGCTTCGGGAACGGAGATTGTGGCGAGTTCGCGCAACCTCATGTGGCTTCCGTAGGCCTCTACCATCACGTTCTCGACCAGGGAAGGGGAGGCTTTTCCGGTGCGGACACCGTTAAACTCCTGGGTAACGTGATCCTCGGTCTTGAGCATCTTTTCTTCGGTTTCGAGCAGGACATCGTCGATGGTCATAAGTGGAATGAAGTGAGCGTAGCGATTTTGCCGTTGGGATCAACTGGTGACGAGGGTGCCGATATTTTCGCCGAGCATGACACGCCGAAGGTTGTGAGGCTTAAAGAAGTCGAAGACGATGATCGGCATCTTATTATCCTGACAGAGGGCGAATGCAGCGGCGTCCATCACCTTGAGTCGTTTCAAAATGGCTTCAGAGTAACTGACCCTGTCATAACGGATGGCATTGGGGTATTTCTTGGGGTCTTTATCGTAAATGCCATCGACTTTTGTGGCTTTAAGAACGGCTTCAGCGCCGATCTCGTTGGCACGGAGCGCCGCCGCGGTGTCGGTAGAAAAATAGGGGTTGCCCGTCCCCGCGCCGAAGATGACGACACGTCCCTTTTCCAAGTGGCGAACGGCGCGTCGGCGAATGAACGGTTCGGCGATTTGGGACATGGAGATGGCGCTTTGAACTCGTGTGGGTACATCGAGTTTCTCCAGTGCGTCCTGGAGGGCGAGCGCATTGATGACGGTGGCGAGCATGCCCATGTAATCGCCACTGGCACGTTCGATGCCGCGTTCGCTGCCTTGAAGGCCTCGGAAGATATTGCCCCCGCCGACAACGATGACGACTTCGACACCGAGATCCCGGACCTCGGCAATTTGACGAGCCATGTCATGAACCGCTTCTGGGCAAATACCAGAGCCTGCTTCACCGCCCAAGGCTTCACCGCTGAGCTTTAAGAGCACCCGGCGAAATCGGGGTGTGGGTTTAGAAGCGGATTTCTTTTTCATTGGCCGGGAGTTGATACCAGTGAGCGAGGATGGACGTCAACGAATGCCCGGGTGTGAGATCGCAGGTTCAGCGCGTTGGATGCGAATGGGAACAGAACCCTCGGCGAGGATGCCAAAAGGCTTGAGTGTTTGGCGAACGCATCGGAGGCTGTCTCAATACCGTGAAACCGACGCCTTTCTTCCCGTTTCCTGCTGCGTGCACTTCAACGAAAACACGCCTGCGACCCCTCCTTGGGGTGTTGCTGATAGGATTGCCGATCGTTGTCGATCTCAGCGCGGCTGAGACGTCGATTAAGGGGAAGGGAGCTTTCAGTCAGATTGTTCCGGCGAGTGCCGTCCAAGCGGCGGCGGCCAAGCCAGTATCGGCGAGCCAATTGATCCCCTTAACTTCTGGTGAGGCGGCCAAGTCCTTTGACGTGTCGGACGGATTGATTTGGGAGCAAGTACTTGCCGAGCCGATTGTCGCGCAGCCATTGTTCTTAACCTTCGATGAACGCGGGCGCATGTGGGTGGTTCAATATCGACAATACCCCAATCCAGCAGGGCTGAAGATGGTCAGCCGGGATAATTTTTGGAGAGCGGTTTACGATAAAGTTCCGCCGCCGCCGCCCAATCACTTCAAGGGCGCTGATCGGATCACGATCCATGAAGATCGGGATGCCAATGGCCACTTCGAAACGCACAAGACATTCGTGGATGGATTGAATATCGCAACGAGTGTGGCGTTGGGTCGTGGCGGGGTCTTTGTGTTGAACCCGCCCTACTTGTTGTTCTATCCGGATCGGGATCGCGATGATGTGCCGGATGGCGACCCGCAGTTGTTGCTTTCAGGTTTCGGATTGGAAGACACGCATTCGGTGGCCAATTCCTTGAGGTGGGGTCCGGACGGATGGCTGTATGGCTGCCAGGGATCGACGGTGGTGGCCAACATTTTGGTCCATGGGCCCGATGGAAAACCGCTTCCCGGAAAACCGGCGTATTCCCAGGGACAAAATGTGTGGCGATATCATCCAGAGAATCGAATTTACGAAGTGTTTAGTGAGTGGGGGGGGAATGCGTTTGGATTGGAGATTGATTCCCAGGGACGAATTTTTAGTGGCCACAATGGCGGCAATACACGGGGGTTTCATTACCAACAGGGAGCCTATTTGCAGAAGGGGTTCGACAAACATGGTCCGCTTTCCAATCCGTATGCGTTTGGATACTTCCCTCAAATGGCGCACAATGACGCCGATCGGTTCACGCACAATTTTGTGATCTACGACAGCGGTGCCCTGGGTGAAGCCTATGAAGGGCGATTGTTTGGTGTCGAGCCGCTGCAAGGGCGTCTCGTGCTGAGTGAAATAACCTCGCAGGGATCGACCTTTCGGACCCGAGACCTGGGGTATCCGGTGACCAGCGAAGACAAGTGGTTTCGACCTGTGGATATTAAACTGGGACCGGAAGGGGCGTTGTACGTCTGCGACTGGTACGACCGGCAGGTGAATCACTATCGCAATCACGAAGGGCAGATGGATGGCAGCAATGGCCGGATCTACCGATTGCGATCCGCAAAGACGCCCGTCGGATCCGTTGGGGATTTGGCCAATTTGGCAGGGGATCAGTTGTTGAGATTGCTCGGGCACACCAATCGTTGGTGGCGATCCGAAGCGCTCCGTGTCATCGCAGATCGCAAGGGGGACTCGTGGGAGATTAATTTTGCAGGGATCATTCGGAGCGCTGATGAGCGGACCGTGCTGGAAGCACTTTGGGCCTTGCACCAGCTCGGGAGATTGGACGACGCGACGGCGGCATTGGCGCTGAGTCAGGGCAGCGCCAGCGTACGACGTTGGGTGGTCCAATTGCTGGGAGATGCCAAGCGACTCCCGCGGGGGCTTCGCTTGAAAATACTCGAGTTGGCGGCCCGGGAGCGGGACATCGAGGTGCGGGCTCAGTTGGCATCGACGGCTAAACGGTTAGCCGCGGTGGATGGTCTGGCCTTGGTGAAGGAACTACTGACGCACGATCGAGACGCGGACGACGCGAGGCAACCATTGATGTTATGGTGGGCGATTGAGGAAAAGTGTGCGACCGATCGGGAAGAAGTCGTGGCGCTGTTTTCGGACCGGGAGCTTTGGAGTTCGCCCTTGGTGCAGGGCCATCTGCTCAGCCGGTTGATGCGGCGATTTGCGGCGACGGGGCGGCGGGAGGATTTGATGACTTGCAGTCGATTATTTGCGATGTCACCTGGACCGATTCAGACCGCTCGGTTGACTCAAGGCTTCGAAGAAGCCTTCAAGGGTCGCCCACTGGTTGGATTGCCGGAGGAATTGCTTTTGGCGATGGAGCGTGCCGGGGGGGAGTCGGTAATTATTGGGGCGCGTCGCGGCAAGGCGGATGCTGTGACCAAGGCCCTGGAAATGATCGCCGACCGCGGCGTGGATGGCAGCCGACGGCTTCAACTGATCCAGGTATTTGGGGAATCACGCCAAGCCAAGGCGGTGCCGATCCTGCTTTCGGTGGCGCGTGACGAAAAGAGTTCGGAATTGCGACGGGCGGCCTTGAGTGCTCTGCAGGCTTATGACAATCCAGAGATTGCTGTGGAGGTGACCAGTCAGCTTGCGGGATATCCGCCGGACGTCAGGAATGGTGCGCTGACCATGCTGACGAGTCGTGGTGGCTGGGCCTTGACCTTGTTGGAGGCTGTGCAGGCAGGGCGAGTGCCAAAAGCCGCAATACCTTCTGACATGGTACGCCGTGTGCAAGGCATCGAGTCGGCGGCCCATCGGGCCGAATTGCAGAAAACGCTGACAGCGTTGTGGCCGAGTTTTCGTCAGCCAACCTCCGCTGAATTGGAAAAGGAAATTGTTCGGCTGACTGGCGTGATTGAAGCCACCACGGGAAGTCCTTATGCGGGCAAGCGGCTGTTTGTCGACAACTGCGGCGTCTGCCACAAGCTGTTCAATGTGGGTGCCATCATTGGGCCGGATCTCACGACCTACAAACGTGATGATCTTGGTAATATGCTGCTCAACATCGTGAATCCAAACGCCGAGATCCGCGAGGGCTACGAGAATTTTCTAATCGAGACCAAAGATGAACGTACCTTGACCGGGTTCTTGGTGGACAAAGATGCCCAGGTGGTTGTCTTGCGAGGCGCTGACGGTCAGAGCATTGCTGTGCCGCAAGCCGAGATCGTCAATATGCAACCGGCAGGAGCTTCGCTGATGCCAGATGGACTCATCTCAACAATGAGCGATCAACAGGTGCGTGATTTGTTCGCGTTCCTGAGGAGCACGCAGCCATTGCCCGAATAGGGAAAATGCCTGCATGAAACTCGACCAAGGATTCGTTTTGGGAGCGCTCACACCCGCCGACCGTTGATCGAGAATTGGACCTGGCACGGTCCAACGACCGACGAGGCCGTGTACGATCAAACAATCGCGGGTCCGGTGGACATCGATGTCGAGCACTTTGAGATTGATGGATATTCGGTTCTCCGACTGGAAATTGAACCGGCGATCCATCGGTGAGTCGGACGGGGTCGTGGCTCAATGACGGGGTTTATTGATCTCCCCTGATGCGGTGGATGACTCCAATTGTTGGATGGCTGGAAGAATCACCTGCCGTGCGTGGACCAGATCATGGGGGAAATCGATCTCCGTCCAAGGTTGACCCGTAATGTCTTCCGCGCCGAAACGGCCCGCCTTGACGAGGACCCGAAGAATGTCGTCGTACGACTCGTTCCTTCCGGCTCCGAACTGACGGGCCTCTGTTTCACGGATAAGTTCTGGCAGGTCGAGTTGATCCACTTTAAAGAACCCAACCGACTCGCCGATAAGGTCGGCGGTGCCTCGCCATCGTTTGGTAAAATCGAACGGTCGTCCCTCGCGTATGGGAACGAGCACTGGATCCTCGTCATCCTTGGGATAATTCTGATCAATGAGTAGCGCGGTACGTTCGGTGGAAGCCAGGAGGCGGTGCAGCATGCCAACTCCGTAGAGGACATCGCCGTCCATGAGGAGGATACGATGTTGGGCTTGGCGCAGGGCTGGGAGCGAGACGTGCATGCTCAGGGCGCTACCTTCGAGGAAGTCGGGATTGAACAGTTCTTCGATGAGGACCCCGTGTTTCTTTTCGAGTCCCTTAAATTCATTGGCGAGGGCCTGTCGCTCATGGCCAGTGACGACAAACAAGCGCTGAACGCCGATGACGGCCAATTGAGCTAAGTGACGTTCGAGGAGGGATTGTCCGGCAAAACGCAGCAACAATTTGTGCGGTTCGTTGGCGCTTTCGCCAAGTCGGTTGCCACGTCCGGCGGCATACAGAATAGCATCCATAAAATTTTAGCTCAGACAATAATGCTCGGCACTTCAGCAGTTCATCGAGTTTTGCCAACTGATGATGGCAACTGAAGAACGAACTGTAATCGGTAGAAGATCAACCAGCCAATGGCAACGAAGACCAATTCGCGGCCGCGCCGGAGGAGAGCGTAGGTGAAACTGAGCGTGTCGGGCAGGCCGGCGAGGCGGCCCAGAAGGACGATGCTGGATTCTTGGACGCCCAGGGAACCCGGCACCCACATTCCCAGTGCTTTAGCCACACCCGTAAAAGCCTCGATGCAAAGTGCCTGCCACCAATTAATCGGTAAACCGAGAAGGTGCGACGCCAGCCAGATTTCCATGGTATCGAGCATCCAGCCTCCAAAGTAGCAGCTAGAGCTCGCCAAGAATCGATCGGAATGGTGTCGATAGAATCCGAGAATCGCGCGATCGACCTCTTCGATTTTGGGACGGTGGGCACCCAGTCGTTCGATTGGAAGACGAATGAGCCGGGCGACGTGGCTCAGCAGGGACATCAGGCCGCGATGTTGGATCCAGAACAGGGCAACCACGACGAGAATGCTTGAGAGGCCAATGACGAGCATCCCAGTTTTGAGTCCTGGATGATGGCCGGCGATTTTAATGAAGATGAGCGCGGCGATGGCAATGAATAGAACCTGTGCTACGGTTTGGGCCGTTTTGGATACCACCGCGCTGGTGGTGGCGTTGGTGGCTGGAACCCCGTACCGCTGCAACATCAGAACCTTGAGTGCTTCGCCTCCAATGTAAGCGGAAGGGACGATATTGTTGAGCGATTCCCCGGCCCAACGAATCTGGAAGAGAGTTCGAAATGGAATCGGCGGATTTGAAGGGAAAGAAAACCGCCAGGCGAGGCAGTCGATCAGGTAGACGAAAAAGTAAGGAAGGAGCAACAGGGGAGCCAGCCAGCCCATCTTTTGGATGGTGGCCAGCATGGAGCGAAGGTCTGCCTGAGAAAAAGACCACATGAGAAGCGCAATCCCAATGGCGATGGCGATCCATTTGGCCAAGACCTTCATTGCTGGCGCCCCTCGCTGACGGGTTGAGAGCCTAGGTTCTGAATCAGCAGTGCTGAGATCCAAAAAGCATGACTGCCGATGGCTGTGAGCCAGAGAAACCATTCCAATCGATTGGCAAATGCCAGTATCAGAACCAGAACCGAGAAATCCCGATTGGTTGCTGCGTCAATGAGCTTTTGGAGACGGCCGTTGGGTGTGGAGGATTTCCGGAACATTCCGCGCAGGATTACTGCAAAGGACAACACCGCCCCGGCGATAGCGCTGACACCGAGCCACAGTGCAGGGCTTTGTGGTGACCGGCTCGCCAACCCGAAGGCGATCCCAGCAAACACCGCGATGTGAACGACTTGATCGCCAACGAGATCGATCCATTTGCCGGAAGCCGATTCCTTGAAAACGGCGCGGGCGATATCGCCATCCACGCAATCCACGATCGCGGAGACTTGGAATAAGATGGCGGCGAGGATGGCGTGGGCATGGTTGCCGGTGGCAAAAAAGCAGGCGGCGACCAAGCCGATCAGCACTGACGCAATGGAAACCGCATTGGGGCTGACAAAGGTTGGGGCAAGGCAGCGGGAGAGCGGTCGACCGCACGGGCGATTCAATTGGCGGTCCACCAGACCGTCGGAACCACTCTTTAGTGAATTCCACAAGGCTGTCTCGGCACTGCGCGCATCTCTGGTGTTGAGGATGTGTCTGGCCACAGACTGCGGTTGGATCGTTGGAACACTGCGGACATCTAGTTCCAGTGAATAGACAGAATCCGAGATCATGCCGATGGGGAGTGGATTCCCCAAGTTGTCGTTTAGTCGACTGTCCTTAGGTTGTTCCAATAGGGCTCGGATGTCTTGACTGGAGACGAGTAGGGACGTATAGGCCATCAGCTTCCTGCCGGGAAGCACGGGCGGCATTTGTTGCCATTCGATCGGTATTCCGAGGGCTGTCGTGCGTTTCAGACCAACCACTGGATGCTTGGATACCACGATCAGCGGACTACATCCGGCCCGATGGGCTGTCACGACGAGTCGATCCAGCAATGTGAGCCCCGCCACCTTCAGTGTGACGGTGGATTCATCATGAAAGATGACTGCGGGGAATCTAAATTCCATGCAAGCGGACTAGGATTCGTTAGCGTCCTGGCCGGTGGATTGCGGTTGAGACTTAATGTCGCGTCGGAGTTGGCGCAGAGCCATGATGGCGGCCTGACTTTCCGCTAGTTTTTTGCTTCGACCAATGCCCCGTCCGAGTTCGACGCTCAGGTGATAGACTGCGCAGTCAAAGCTTCGATCGTGGTCAGGACCTGCGGCGGAGAGGATTTCATAGTGTGGGGGCTCTGGGGAAGTGGCCTGTAGCAGTTCTTGTAGTTCGCCTTTGGGATTGTCAAGGCTGGGGAGTTCAAGCAGTTCACCGAACGCTTCTCGAAATAGGCGCAAGACGATTTGGCGAGTACTTTCATAACCGGCGTCGAGGAAGACGGCGCCAATGAGGGCTTCAAAGGCGTCGGCGACCGTGGAGGCGCGGCTGCGGCCACCACTGGATTCTTCGCCACGACTGAGCACCAGATATTCTCCGAGAGCGAGTCGGCGGCCTTGGATGGCTAGAGATCTGCGATTCACCATTTGCGCGCGGGCCTGAGTGAGGGGGCCTTCCCCGAGGTCTGGGAACTTCTCGTATAACTCTGCCGTGAGCACGAGTTGAAGGACGGCATCGCCCAGGAACTCAAGGCGTTGATTATGATATTGACCGGTTCCCTGTTCATGGGCGAGGGACGGGTGAGTCAACGCCAGACGTAAGAGTTCGGATCGATCAAAAGAATGTCCTAGAGCAGATTGCAGTTCGTCGATGGAGGGCATGGCCAAGAATCGCCGATTGCCGATTGCCGATTGCCAACGGATGCTGATGTGGAGAGAATGGGCTACACCCTCTATCAGTGTTGGCAATTGGGAACGGGCAACTCAAGCGGGAGCAAGTGAGGGAATGTCGCTAGGTGGGTTAAAGGGTTCTTCCTGAGAGACGGCATCGGCATCCTGCGGTATGCCATGCTCCAAGAGGTTGGCCACGTCGTGTTGAACAGACTCCAACTGGGCCAGTTGAAGATCCGGGTCAACGATCGTGAAGACGTCGCCGCTCGAACCGTGTTCGTAAACGAAGATTCTTTGGTTTCCCTCCCTCAGTTGGCTCTTGATTTTTAGGAGTCGTTTACGTTCGAGCATGACCGCCAAGATGTAACTGGCGGCCCTGTAACGGTCGTCCCGACGCTCCAATAGTTTTCTCAGCAGCGTTTCGGCGGTGTCTTTTTGGATGGCATCTGGCCGACCGGCGGGTGGGGCTTCGTAAACTCCCTGCCAGTGTGAAACAAAACTGGGCTCAGCGATCAACTCTGGCTTGGCCCCATGGGAGCTCGATTTCCAGCAGCTTTCGCATAAATCGCGACGCTCATATCCATGAGTGCTCTCAAACAATAAGGTGTGATAAGGCTGTCGATCCTTGAAGGCGCTGGTACAGCCCTGACACTGGTGTGCTCGGCTCTGGATATTCCATTCTAGCATGGGTCAATGAGTAGCGATTTGCAACGTACTGAATGGTGCGAGTATTCGAAGGGGGCTGATAACTGCAATCCGATTCGCGATCTAGACCACCGTCGGGCGCCTCTCCGAGTTGTCGGAGATGTGGAGATCGGTCGTCTTTGCAAGTCCCCAAAAACGGTGAAGGGCCACCGCGCCAAAGGCGCCGCCATTCCGGTCGCACGACCCGATGGATTTGGAGTGCGGCAGCCCTCTGCCGCTTTTCGCCCCAGCATCCCATGCAGTACCGACAACTCGGAGATGCGCCCCCACCGTCTCAGAGGCTATTTTTAGCTCTGAATTCACCATGAATCGAGTATTTTTCGACCACTAAAAAATGGCTTTATCTTCCACATTGAAAACGAGTTGCGAGGTTGTAAACACGTCGATCGAAAACGGTCAACTCGTGCGTTAATGATCCGTCAATTGGGTCTGGGTCATTCGGAGTCCAAAAATCCTCGTATTGCCCGCCGGGTTGAATTTCCCCAGGATCCCCATATGCTTTTGAGCTCAGCCGATCTGGCGGCCCACATCGATCAGACCCTAATTCTTCCGGATGCCACAGCGGACGAGGTTAGGAAACTCTGTGACGATGCGATGCGGTCCCGATTTGCCTGTGTTTGTGTGAATCCATGCCGCGTGCTGCTGGCCCACCACCACCTGATCGAATCCGACGTGAAAGTTTGCGCTATGGTATCCTTCCCGCTGGGGGCGACCGACTCTGAGATCAAAGCACATGAAGCCGAGTTGGCTATCGACTTGGGGGCGCAGGAGATTGAGGTGGTCCTGAATTTGGGGTTCCTGAAGGATGGGTCGGACAAAGCGGTTCTGGGGGAGTTGCGGGGTGTGGTTGAGGCGGCTCAAGAAATCCTTGTGAAAGCGGTGATTGAACCGTCGAGGTTAAGTCTGGCGGAGCGGGGACGGGCGGCGTCGCTGATCATTGAGAGCGGTGCCCGCATGCTGGTGTTGGGAACGGGATATTATGGGACGAGTCCAGCCGAGGTTTCGATTTGGCGGGAAATTGTTGGCAATAAAATGGAGATAAAGGTAGCCGGTTCCATTCGGGATTTCGAGACGGCGCTGCCCCTAATCGAAGCGGGTGCCAACCGGATCGGAACCACTGAGGGAGTGTCGATTCTTCAGGCTTACGAAAATGCCCAGAAAGGGTGACTCAGCGTGTTGGAGAATAGGGCCAAGGACCACCAGGATCGAACGATGTATTTGCCTAACGACGTTCGAGGTAACTCGACTGGTTGTATTTCTGCTCAGTCAGGTGGTTGGCTCGATCGAGGATTTGGACTGGAGTCCGAAAACTTTGAAATGCTTCGCTGACGCCCTGTTTTGAACCATTTTGCATCATGGCGTGGTGCCAGGCATCTCTATCCCCCCAATTCGGTCGGGGTTGGATAGATCCTTGAATGAGGAGTCCTAGTTTGTTGCGTCGTTGGGCGGCGCCAGCGATTTTGGTTTGACCTGACAGCAGGTCGAATTTTTCAGCACCAACGAAGCACTGCCCTGGGCCGCTCGGATCGGTCGCGGGCGTAAGTTTCGTCTCTATGCCAATTGTGGCGAGTGCCCGGGACACCCATTCGTGCAGGCGCTGATAACTCTCCACGGCCGAACACTGATACCACTCCAGCCCGGGCGGAATGATAACGCTATAAGTCCAATCGGCGGTGTGTGGGACGAGGCCGCCGCCCGTGGGACGCCGGATAAGTGGTCGCAGGGGAGTCCATGTGGACACCTGTTGATACGACTGGAAATAGCCAAAGGTTGCGGCGGGGCGTGACCATCCATAGAAGCGGATGATGGGCTGCCCGAGGGTCACCGCGGCCTCCAACAACGCTTCATCCAACGCCATATTAAAGGCGGGATTGCCGACTTGAAAATCGATGACTGCCCAGGTCTGCTTCGCTCCCGACATGTTCGATTTAGCTCAAAGGAATCAGTTGGCTTTCGTTGCGAGAGGATTCGAGGCAGGCTTCGAGCACTTTTTGGGTTTTCAACGCCATCTCCGGCCAATCGTGATTCAATCGGCCGCTCAGAATCTGAGAGGCGAAATTCCGGAATAGATTCGATTCTTGAGCATTCGGATGGCTGTTGCTGTGTTCGTTTACCGAATGAACGTCGATGCCGGGTTTCATTTGAAACTCGCAACCCTGTACCTCGTATGCCGCTTGGTGTGTCTCGAAGCTCATTTCTCCCCCATAATAGGGCAGTACGAAATCGGGAATCCTCAGGTAACCTTTGTCCCCGCTGACGATGGCCCACTGCTGCAATTCGGCGATGAAGGCGCAGTAGAAACCAGCGGATACACCGTTTTCATAAAGCAGTTCAGCGGAGAATTCGGTCGGTACGGGGGCGGGGCTGTCGGGTCGACTGACTTGGGAAAGGATTCGACCCGTGACCTGCGTCGGCATCCGCCAATTCATGGCCCAAAGTGTCAGCCGGATACAATACCAACCCAGATCACCGACACATCCATGAGGTTCCAGGGAGGCATTGGAACGAATGTTACCACTGAAAAAGGATGGCGGCGCGCAGAAACTGAATCCTGTCTGGATACGGCGGATGGTTCCGACAATGGATCGATCCTCGAGAACCCTGCGAATGGCCGTGAGACGCTTGCTATGCATGAACATGACGCCATCCATGAATTGAACGCCGTAACGTTCGCAGGCCTCTAGGATTTCCTCAAGATCCCGCAAATTTGACCCGCAAGGTTTCTCGCAGACCACGTGTTTGCCAGCTTGCGCCGCCCGGATGACCCACTGCTTTCGGAGGCCTGTCGGCAGCGGGACGTAAATGGCATCGACTTCGGGCGAGTCGATCAATGCCTCGTAAGATCCCAAGGCTCTGGGAGCCGACTCAAAGGGGGATTCGAGTTGGCATTCGTCGATGAAGGCTTGGCTTCGAACTGGATCGCGGCTGGCGACCGCCGCCACGATTCCATTGCCGCTGTGGCGAATGGCTCTCCAGTTTTTTCGTGCAATTTGTGCGGTGCTGAGAATCCCCCAGCGAATTTGGGTGGTGTCCATGGATGACGTGTGGCTGAGTCTCGACGGAAAGCAGGGCCGAGCGCCAGCATTTGTCGATGGCATCTATGCGATGACGAAAACAGTGAGGGAGCCGAGATTTTGGCCGCCGAGGCGCGTCGCAGTAGAATGAAATGCAAAAGACCCGGGGGGATTCCCCGGGTCCGTCTCTCCTGTGCTGGTCTAGCTCAGGTGGTTAGTTTTCGATGGAGAGCAATTCGACTTCGAACATCAGCACGCTGTTGGGGCCTATCTTTCCACCGGCACCGCGTTCACCGTAGGCGATTGCGGATGGGAGAACGATTTGCAGCTTATCGCCCTCCTTCATGAGCTGAAGGGCTTCGGTCCAGCCCGGAATGACCTCATTAACTCGAAAGCTGGCGGGCTCTTTACGTTCCACCGAACTGTCGAAGACGGTCCCGTCGATCAGTGTGCCATGGTAGTGAACCTTGACGGAGTCCGTAGCCTTTGGAGTCTTGCCCGTACCGGATTTCAAAACCTTGTATTGCAGACCGCTCTTGGTGGTTTTGACGCCTTCCTTTTTGGCATTGGCAGCCAGGAATTCCTCGCCGGCCTTAACGTTCTTATCACCGGCGACTTTTTGGCGCGCTTCCATCTTCGCCATCATTTGAGTGCGGAACTCATTCAAGGTTTCCTTGATCTCCTCGTCTTTCAGTTGAGCCTTGCCCTCGAAGGCATCCACCAGCCCGGCGGCGAGCACCTTGGGATCCAGTTCGAGTTCTTGGCGTTTGAGATTTGAACCGATGTCTACGCCAATCGAATAACTGACGCGTTGTTTCGGTTCCTTCAGATCCAACTTGCCCTGAGCGAAAACAGAGCCAGTGAAGCAACCACTGGCGAGCAGCGCCGTGGCGATGAGTCGAGAATTCATGATGAACGATTAAGCGCGGCCGACACGGCAGCACGAGGTGAGCACATTCGGGGGTGGGTCCGATGTGGTCAAGCCGTGAAGCAGAGAAAATGGCAACGGAGGCTGTTCGACGAGAGTTGGATGTTGATGTGGAATAGGTTAGGATTCTGACGGCGGAAATTGTTCGGCCAATGCTATGGCGATGCGCATGGCTTTGGACTTGTTGACCGTTTCCTCGAATTCGCCTTCCGGTGTCGAATCATTTACCCAACCGCCCCCTGCTTGCACGTAGGCTTTTCCGTCTTTTACCAACGCGGTTCGGATGGTGATGCAATGGTCCGCGTTACCATTGAAACCGAAATAACCAACACAGCCGCCGTAAGGCCCACGGGCGGTACCCTCCAGTTCCGAGATGATTTGCATCGCGCGAATCTTCGGCGCTCCGGTGAGAGTGCCTGCAGGAAAGGTTGCGCGCATCAGATCATAGGACGAACGCTCGGGGCTGAGCACTCCGTTGACCTGAGAGACGATGTGCATGACATGGCTGTATCGTTCCACCACCATGAGTTCCTGCACTTTGACGGAGGAGTATTCGCAGACACGGCCGATGTCGTTGCGGGCGAGATCCACTAGCATGACATGTTCGGCCCGTTCCTTTGGATCGGCGAGTAGTTCCTTTTCCAGGGCGAGATCTTCCTGTTCAGTTTTGCCGCGGTGGCGGGTGCCTGCTATGGGGCGGATCTCGACTTGGCGCTCGACGCAACGAACGTGCAATTCCGGTGAGGCTCCCACGAGCGAGAATCCTTCCAACTCGAGCAAGAACATGTAGGGGGAGGGATTGATGGATCGAACGGCGCGGTAAATATCGATAGGCGACGACTTCACCCGGCTGCTAAACCGTTGGGATCCTACGACCTGGATAATGTCTCCGGCGACGATTCGTTCCTTGGCTTTGAGCACGTTGCTCAAGAAGCGGGCCTTGGGAGTGTTACTGTCAAACTGGATGCTCGGGAACACTGCTGGCAACGATATCGGTTCGTAGGAGGATGGTTGGCGCAGCAACTCAACAATGCGGTCAATCTCGCCGATCGCATCGTCATAATAATCCTCGATTCGAGCACCGTCTTCGAGGATGGCATTGACCGTAACCGTCAGGGTTTGGGCGACACGATCAAAGACCAAGACTTGATCGGCGATTAAAAAGTAAAGAACTGGTGTGCCCAGTTCGTCCTTAGGCGGCACAGGGACAACAGGTTCTATGTCGTGAATAAATTCGTATCCGATGAAGCCGACGGCGCCTCCAGTGAACCGGGGTTGCCCTGGAATTGGAACTGCGTGGTAACGTTTCATGATACGCTCCACCACTTCCATGCCATCGCTGACACAGTGATTGTCGTGATGTTCCTTGGCATGCTCGACGACGTAGCTGTCGGAGATCTTGCCTCCTTGGATCACATCGACACGCGCTCCATATTGGCGGATGACGGCGCGTGGACTACAGCCGACAAACGAGTACCTGCCCAAGTGTTCGCCACCTTCGACGGATTCGAATAGGAAGGATTCGCCAGACCCTCGAAGTTTTCTGTAAGCGGAGAGTGGGGTTTCTAAATCGGCAAGAAGCTTGCGTGTGATCGGGATGCAATTCCCGAGTTTGGCAAGCTTGACGAATTCCTCACGAGAAGGTGAATCCATAGCGGGCGGCCAAATTAGCGATGACTCACCACGAGGCAATGTTGATTCAGGTTTAAAAGCATTGGATGCCATCCTGAGGCTGAAGCGATTCAATCCATCTCGAATGGGTACTCGAGGTGATTTTTGGTTCAGCGGCGGTGTAGGGCCAATGCCGTAAAGACGGCGACCGCCGTGCTGTACCCGACGATGCCCAACCCGATGCCGAACGGGATGAGTTGCCACGAAGAAAACACCAAAAGGGCAAACCCTGGGAGGCTGGACAGGACTGCTTCGGCGAAGAATGAAGCGTAAACCACCCAGGTCCGAGATTCAGAGACTCGCGATGAAAACCATTGGCGATAGCCCGATTCGCCGAGGAGTCGCATCAACCAAATGTTTTGTGAATTGCGGGCTGCTACCAGCAAACTGGTGGTGATTAAGGAGATAGCGAGCAAGGGCCAACTGGCGACCAGTGGGGCTAAGAGGATATTGACCAGGAGCCCCCCCCTCCAACCGAGGCGACGAGCCAGCGGGTTGGCTTCCAAAGCCAAGTTGGGTGTCGCCATCCAAGTGGAAAGAAGATCACAAGCGCGGGCGGCCAGAACCAAGCCGACCAAGAGCCACCAAACCCCGCTTCCAATCCGAACAAATTCATCGAGCATGGATGCAGTCAAGCTCGGCTGTATATCTTGTCAGGATCTTCCAGCCTGGGTTCTGAGAGATTCCATTCATGGCTGTCATTCAAGCTTCGAAAGAAGCAGGACCGGTACCCCTCGTGGCAGGCGGCGCCGGTCTGTTCTACTTGAATGAGTAAGGTATCGCCGTCGCAATCCACCGCGATATCCTTGACTACTTGCACGTGCCCGCTGGATTCGCCTTTCATCCAGAATTTCTTTCTGGAACGGCTCCAAAACCAAGTGCGCCGGGTTTCTATGGTTTTTTCCAGGGACGCTCGGTTCATCCAGGCCATCATCAGGACTCGCCCGCTTTGAGCGTCCTGAAGGATGACGGGGATCAAGCCATCGACGTTCCATTTCAAACTTTCGGCAAAGCTCATCGAATATTAGTAAAGGATTCGAACCGTTCGGGCCGAGCAAACTGGATTAAGGGCGTGTCGGCAAGAACGTGATCCCCCAACTGACCAAAATCGCTTGCCACAGTGGTTGATGGTCCTTGAATTTCAGGTGCCGATACCAAGCAAGGGTCATGAACACATTGCTTGCCAGCGACATCAACAAGGGGAGCCAGCGAGACTGTGTCCAGGAGGACATCGAGTTGAGCGGATGACTCAAACGAGACGCACGGGAATGCCTCGTTTGGCGAGGTGCTCTTTCACTTGGCGCACGGTATAGGTACCGTAGTGGAAAATACTTGCGGCGAGCACTGCATCCGCGCATCCGATAAGGAGGACATCCGCCATATGATCCAAGGTTCCGGCGCCACCACTGGCGACCACGGGCACGCCCACGGATTCACTCACGCGCCGGGTGATCTCCAAGTCAAACCCGGCTTTCGTGCCATCGGCATCAATACTGTTGAGGACGATTTCGCCCGCGCCGAGTCGAACCGCTTCATATGCCCATTCGACGGCGAGACGTCCGGTGTTTTTTCTTCCACCCGCCGAAAACACCTCCCAACGCTGGTCGAGACCCCGCTTGACATCGATCGATACCACGATGCATTGGCTGCCGTACTTGGAGGCGCCACTATGGATCAATTGCGGGTTGGCAAGGGCACTGGAATTGATGCTGACTTTGTCAGCGCCCGCCTGAAGCATTAATCCCATATCTTCGACGGTTCGGATGCCGCCCCCGACGGTGAGCGGCATGAAACAGCAATCAGCGGTACGCTCGATCACATCGATCATCGAGGACCGATTGTGGGCGCTCGCGGTAATATCGAAGAACACCATCTCGTCGGCCCCTTGATCATTGTAACGTCGTGCGAGTTCTACGGGATCGCCGACCGACTTGAGGCCCCCCTCTTCAGCCCTTCCGAATTGCACCCCTCGAGTCACTTTTCCATCATGCACATCCAGGCAAGGTATGACTCTTCGAGCGAGCATGAGAGATTGGATGTGCGTGGATAAAAAAGGCCCGCCAGTTGGCGGGCTGCAACTATCGCTTAAATAAGAGCCAGGTCAAGAAGCTGAGAACTTACCGTCCTTATTCTTAAAGGTTTTCTTGTCGGTATAAAGGAGCGTGCTGAGCGAATTGAGCGGGTCCTTCGCACTAAACACGTAGCCGGACTTCAACACGGCTTCTAGAATCTCCTGGCGGTTCAAGGGCTTATTGGCGAGTGAGTCGACCACCGTATCTCGAAGAGACTTGTTGTTTTGGGCGCGCTTTCGTGGTCTACCGGCGGCCTTAGCAACGCGAGTTTCCTCTTTGGCGGCACCCGCCTTGGCGCGCGGCGCCGCTGCGGCACCAGAGTTAGCGGCAGCAGAATCACCACCCAACGCCCGGTTGATCTCGGCCAGGCGTACTTCTAGGGCAGCCTTTTCCTTCGTGAGCGAGTCTCGCAACGAGACGTATTGTTTCAGCAGATCATTCTTCATAACCAGGCCAGTCTATAATTAGCACAACTAGATGTGGCAAGGGTGTAATTTGATCCTTGACACATAATTCTTGGACATTTTGCAAGCGGTCCCCCCCCCAGTTGGGACTGAAGTTAGTTCGTGCCGGGGCTTCACTATATCCCGCATCCGGCCGCCGTTGTCGCATCAATCCGACGATACATGGATGGCTGCGGGACTTGGTTAAGGAATCGAACGTGGAGAGGGTGGAATTGAGCTATACGGATTCCACTCGGTTAAACTGGCTTTTCTGACGACGAGAGATTCTAATCTGCAACGTGGACATGTCCATGGTTACGAGATGGTTGCGAACGATCAAAGCCAATCCTATTGCACCAGATCCCCGCTGCTTGGCAGGATTTCGTTGTGCGCGACAAACTGAATACCCTCGAATGGGTGGCGTCATACCCCGCGTGACATTTATGAGAAACGGTTCTCGATTCCTGGCACTGGCGATCCTGGTGATGCCTGCCCAGGCACAACTTTTTGGTCCTGAATCCCTAACCGGCGCTGCACTGGGAGGGGTTGCGGGAGCCATTATTGGGCATAACAGCGGGCGTCATGGGGGCGAAGGAGCGGCTATCGGAGCTGGCATTGGTGCTGTGCTGGGGGCGGTTGTCGGGGAAGAGCGTCGTCGATCGGCCACGACGGTTTATGAGCCTACTTATGCGCCTGTGGCTTCCAGGCCGAATTACGCTCTTAGCGGTGCGGTCATTGGAGGCGTGGCTGGAGCGGTCATTGGGCATAACCACGGGCGCCAAGGAGCCGAAGGCGCTGCCATTGGTGCTGCGTCGGGATTGGTGTTAGGAACCTTGGCGGAACAGTCAGCTCGGCGTCGGGAACGGTTCGCGGCGCCCGCGCCGTCCCTGGTGTATCAGCCGCTCTTGGCAAGCTCTGGGGAGGCTGTGGCGCAGCCGGTTGAGCTGCCGGCGGCTCCGCTAGCATCCCAGATTTCGGTCTCCAATCCTTCCTATGGCTCCAGTGGCGCCAACGCGTTGTTTGGTCGATAAGTTTCGCCATTCCTATTTGATCCAAGCATTCTGATTCCTATCTATTACGATTATGAACCAAGTTTTCCTCAAAGTTCTTTCGAGTGCGGTCCATTTAAGTGTGTTCGCCGCGTTGATTGGTTGTGCCTCGGCTGGGGTTCGCAATCCGAGGGGGGTTGCGGTGACCGAAATGAAAGCGGACGAGCGGGGGTTTGTGGCTGGTACGGGGGTGGAGTCTCAGGACCTAGTTGCCGTGACGGATAAAATGGCTCGAAGCGTCTTGAGCACACCGCAAATCCAGAAGGCTGTTGGGACGCCTCGGATTGTGTTGGATCCGGTGAACAACGAAACCCGTTTCGCCATCAACAAAGATATTTTCCTGAGCCGAATTCGTGTTCAATTGAATCAACAAGCGCGTGGCAAAGTGATGTTTTTGGCTCGCGAACGGATGGCAACATTGGAGCGTGAACAGCAGCTGAAACAGAGCGGACAGGTAACGACGACCTCGGACCCCAACGTGGTTGAATTTAAAGGAGCAGACTTTTTCCTCAC
>SXSK01000155.1 GCA_005793375.1 Verrucomicrobiales bacterium
CAGCCGCGCCAGCACCGGTAAGAAGTGCGTCCATCGACGTCTATCGCGGCTTCGTGATGCTGCTCATGATGGCCGAGGTCCTTAGTTTTTGCAGCGTCGCCCAGCACTTTCCCGGCAACTCATTCTGGGGATTTCTTTGTCATCAGCAGTCGCATGTCGAGTGGGTTGGGTGCGTTTTGCACGACATGATCCAGCCGTCCTTTTCTTTCCTTGTCGGCGTTTCCCTGCCGTTCTCGATCCTGAATCGTACTGCTCGAGGCCAGGCCCAAGGCGCCATGATTGTTCACGCCTTTGGTCGAGCGCTGATCCTGACACTGCTCGGCGTCTTCCTGCGCTCCACTCATTCCACGATCAGCAACTGGACGTTTGAAGATACCTTAAGTCAGATCGGTCTGGGCTACGGATTCCTTTTTGCCCTAGGTTTCCGTCCGGCTCGTGATCAATGGATCGCTTTGGGCGCCATCCTGCTTGGTTACTGGGGCTGGTTCGCCGCGTACCCCCTTCCGGCCGCCGATGCCGACCTCGCCAAAGTTGGCGTCACCGCTGAATGGCTCCGAGATCATGGCTTCAAAGGATTTGCAGCGCATTGGAACAAGAACACCAACCCGGCGTGGGCCTTTGACACTTGGTTTCTCAACCTTTTCCAAAGGCTCAAACCCTTCACGCACAACGGTGGCGGCTACTCCACGCTCAGCTTCATTCCGACCCTGGGAACGATGATCCTGGGTCTCATTGCCGGCGGCATTCTCCGCGATTCTCGGCCACCTACTGCCAAGATTCGCTGGTTGCTCATCGCGGGAGCCATCAGCCTCGCCGCCGGATGGACTTTAGGAGCCTTGGGGATATGCCCCGTCGTCAAGAAGATCTGGACCCCCAGCTGGGTGCTGTTCAGCGGCGGGTGGTGTTTCCTCATGCTCGCAGGGTTTTATGCCATCATCGACTTCCGCCAGTACCGCTCGTGGAGCCTGCCACTGATGGTCATCGGCATGAATTCCATCGCGGCATATTCCATCGCACATCTGTTTGATGGGTTTATCTTCAAGAATCTAAAAACTCATTTGGGACAGAATTTTTTCCAGTTGTTCGGAATGCCGTACGAACGACTCTTCCATGGAGCGACTGTTCTCCTCATATTTTGGTGGATTCTCTTCTGGATGTATCGACGGAAGATCTTTCTGAGAATTTAAAGTGGTTTCGAACAATCTCTGGGCTCTCGAGCCAACGCGGATTCGAAGCCAATTTATGGCTATTCCTGGGCAATATTAACGGAGCGAACCAGCGCCGTTAGAGCATGGAATGCAGGCAGTGAATGAACCGGGCCGATTGAGTTCGTGTTCTGGGCATTCCGAAAGATTAATTCGAATCAACATTGCCATGATCGCTGCCTTCATTGTTTGTGCTGCCGCCGTCGGGATCGCCGTTACTTATTTGGCCATTGTCCATGCCTGTCTGAAGAATGAAGTCGTGGAATCCGCCTCGGGAACCAAAGCAACGAAACCCAAAACCACCCAGCAACCTCAAGCCAATGGGCTGAGGCAAGTCCACGCCTGATTCCTGAGTGGATTAGTGTTCCGGTGCGGTCGACAGTTCGCGTTGGTCATTCGGGATTGGCGCGTGATAGGCTGACCGTCGTGAGCACGCTGTTTGTGGGTCCAGGTCAGGACGATTCTCTTCAGAAGCGGATGGTGGCTTTGGGAATTTCCGAGGCCGATCTGGAGGAGCATTTCGTTAGATCCGGTGGCCACGGTGGCCAGAACGTGAACAAGGTATCCACCTGCGTCGTATTGCTCCATCGGCCCTCCGGGGTCCAGGTCAAATGCCAGACCACGCGGCATCAAGGGCAGAATCGGGCGTTGGCTCGGGCACAACTATTGGACAAGATCGAAGCCCAACGCACCGCCGCCTCGGCTGCTGAACAAGCTCGGCGTGAAAAGGCTCGGCGCGCCAAACGAGGTCGTAGTCGCGGTGCCAAGCAACGTATGCTGGCCGACAAATCCAAACAGGCGGATAAAAAGGCCGAGCGGAGGCGGCCGTCGATGGATTGACCTCCCAGCCAAGACCTGTTGACACTGCGGCATGGCGACTGCAGAACTGAAGATCGACAAGCTCGTTTCCGGCACTGGTCCTATGCCCCGAAAAGGTCAGGCGGTTACGGTCCACTACACCGGTTGGTTCACTGACGGACGCAAGTTCGACAGTTCCGTCGATCGAGATGATCCCTTCGTCTTTATTCTAGGAGCAGGTCAGGTGATTGCCGGATGGGACCAAGGAGTTGCTACGATGAGGGTTGGAGACAAAGTCAAACTGACAATCCCCCCTGACCTGGGCTATGGGCGCGCAGGGTATCCTGGCGCAATCCCTCCCGACTCCACGTTGGTCTTCAGCGTGGAACTCCTCAGTGTGGAATGACGCTTGGAGACGGCAACGGCTCGACGAGCGGCGTTGCCAAGTCATCGGACACCCCGTATAGAGTCCGTATGTACCGCATTGTTGCCTTGATGGCCTTGGTCTTTTGCCTGGGCTTTTCGCGTGCCCAGGCGGCGGGCGCCGACGACCTCTTCATCGCAATCTACAATTTGATTCAGCAGGCGGACGCCCAGGCCGATAGCGGCAATTCCAGCGCCGCCGTCACTGCCTATTCCAAGGCCCAGGAGGATCTTAAGCTCCTCCATCGGCAATATCCCAGCTGGAACGAACGAGTCGTGAATTACCGGCTCCGATACGTGGCCGAACGGTTGGCGACTCTCAAAGCCGCGGGGGCCTCTGCTGCAACTCCAAAGGCCAATTTGGCGACGTCAACATCGACGCCCAAAACCGTTCAACCTGGCGACGCCTCGAATGTCCTCGCGCCCGCCGGCGAAGTCATTGGACAATTCAATGCGCTCA
>SXSK01000156.1 GCA_005793375.1 Verrucomicrobiales bacterium
CCTGACTTTGAGCCGTCAATCGTTCCAAGAGAGATTTTCTGACCCAACGACCGGCAACACGGATGGCGTCTAACATTCATCCAGCATGCGTAACACTTGGACAAATGTCTAGAGGGGATCTTTAGAGACAAAGATGAGAGTGGACCACCGCGGTCCAAAAGAGTTATGGTCAGCGACACATAGAAGTTTCGAACTGAGGTGGATATGCTTAAAAAGGTACTGATAGGCCTGGGGTTGCTCGTGGTCGTGCTGGCGGTGATGATAGCCTTGCAGCCGCCAACCTATCGAGTCAATCGAACGATCACCATCTCCGCCCCCGCCTCCGTCGTGTTTGACCAAGTGAACGATTTCCACAAGTGGGAAGGCTGGTCACCTTGGGCGAAGCTGGATCCAGCAATGAAGCTGACCTACGAAGGCCCTGCTTCCGGCGTCGGCGCCAAGTACGAGTGGTCAGGCAACAACGATGTGGGACAGGGGCGCATGACTATATTGGAGAGCCGCCCAGGCGACTTGGTCCGGATCAAACTCGAGTTCCTGAAGCCGATCGCTTCTGTGTCGGACACGGAGTTTTCCTTCAAATCAGAAGGGAACCAGACCGCCGTGGTTTGGTCGATGGCCGGCGAGAATGATCTCATGTCGAAAGCGATGCAGGTATTTGTGAGTATGGACAAGATGGTGGGTGGGGATTTCGAGAAAGGCCTGGCGGCGATGAAAACGGTGTCCGAAGCGGCGGTGGCGGCTCCGAACAAAAAATGACCGGTGGCGTCGCGCTGCAGTGGAGTACGACAGCGCGTCTCAAGTTCCCGGTTAAAAATTGGTGGAGGGCATGGGTGCGGTGGCGGACTGACGGAGGTCGTTGTTGCGGTAGGCCTCGATCAGACGTTCGAGCAGAAGGATTTGGGATCGAAATGCACTGCCACGTTCGGTGTCCGCATTGCGGCGGGGTTGGTTCCAGACCCGAACGGTTGAGACACTCGGGATGATGTCGACGCCATCCCGCACGGCAGCTTCGACCGATTCGAAATGGTGATGGAGGGCGAGGTAGGTTCGATCGGATTCCAGCACCAGGGTATATCCATGATCGCCATAGGCCTCGGAGAACGCGCCATCGATCGTGATTGCTTTGCCGCTGCGTTTGAGTGGTGATTCGCCCTTCTCAATCTTCACGGGCACATGTCCATTCACGATCAGGCCATGGCTGGTATTCACGCCGAATTCCGTGAGGATTTTGTCGCAAAAGGGCGCGTCGTGGATGAGTGAAAAGTAGGGATTCTTGTGCTCGTGATGCGATTCCTTGTCTTCGATAAAATCGCGTTCAAAGGTGGTGATCCGATCCTTTCCAAAAAGTGGGGAGCACGGACCGCTCCAGAGATACCAAAGGACATCCAGGTCCTGGTCGTTGGGAAAATCAATCACTCGCACCAAAACCTTTTCCAGCGTGTCAAACAAAGCTCGACCTCGATAGGGTACGCCGTCGATGAGCATGGGGAGGAAATCACCCTGTTCGTCGACAGGGACGCAACCATGGAAGATGAGATGATCATCTCGGATCAGATACATGGCGCCATGATCGACCAGGTAACGCATCTGTTCGCCGAGCTTCTGACTGTTCACAAATGAATGACGCAAACGCTGCAGGCAAATTAATTCCTCGGGCGTGAGCGCGTAGGGGTCTGAAGGATTGATTGTGGGAAAGAGGCGATCACGCAGGGAGTAACGGACACCGTCCACTTCGATAGTTCCGGTGGCAGGATCGATCCGGTGGAGCAATCGTCGCTGCTCCATCATCCAACTTGGATTGCGGGTAATGACCTGTCCTTCGAGCTTGAATTGCATGACAGCCACTGCTTTTTGCATCCGTGCGACGATATCATCGGGGCGCATACCGGTGGCCTTGGGCTTGAAGTGAGCCGCGGGATCCGAGGCATAAACAGTGCGAGCGAGGTGTTCTAGTGGCGTGAGCGGAATGCTATATCCTTCATCGATCTGACCCAGTCGGCGGTACCGAAGCGAGACGCGAAGGACGTGGCAGATCAACGCCTCGTGACCGAGAGATGCTCCGAGCCAAGCGACGTCGTGATTGCCCCAAACGAAAGAGACATTGGGCTGTTGTCTGAGGTAATCCACGACACGGTCCCCGCGAGGTCCTCGGTCCCAGCAGTCCCCGCCGATGATCAATTCGTAGATGGCCAGATTGCGGACGAGTCGGCCCGTGACGTGAATGAGCCGCCAGAGTCGACCGCGCCGGGCGAGTTCCTCCACAATGGCCGCGAGAAACTCACTTTCGCGCTCGGTGCTGGGTTCATGCAGCATTTCCGACAGGAGTTCCCGGTACTCGACTGGAAAGACGGTCATGGCCCGTTTTAGGCTGTAGCGTGTCGCTAGAGTACGAGCGAGTTCGAAGAGATGGCGGAGGGTGGTTACTGCGAAGGATCTCAGGGATTCCGGAGTCCGGATCTCTCGCTCAAGGCGTTGAGTCACTTCTGCTGGATAGAAGATCAGCGTCAAGAAGGCTTCGAACTCAGCGGGTTCGATCCGGCCGGCAAAGAGTTTTTCAGCGAGGGGACGGAGTGAGCCGGAGGCGTTATTGATGACATGACGAAGTTTCTGATCCTCACCATGGATATCGCTGATGATGTGAATCGTGCCTTTTGGGAGCGTGAGGACGGCGGACAGGCGTGCGATCTCCGCCATAGCGGCGTCGACATTGGGAAAACGTTCGGACCACGGTCGAAGGTAGGCGAGATGGGATTCGGGCATGTTGAGGAGCGTTGTGCGTTAATTGTGCGCGGTTTTGAGTGGTGGTGCGACGGAGTGAATCAGAAGGGGAATCTGACGGGAAGGGGGTGCTGGCGGAGAGAGAGGGATTCGAACCCACGGTGGGGATTAGCCACGCACGCTTTCCAGGCGTGTGCCTTAAACCACTCAGCCATCTCTCCGCAAGGCGGGCGGAATCTGAAAGAGGCTTGGCCTTACGGCAACTGGTTTTTATCAGTAGGCGTCGGAAATATGCTTTTCGGGGTCGAATTCATCGGCCGACCTCTCGTTCGATAAGGAAACCTGTGTGATCTGCGACGATTCGCGATGAGGAAGACTTGTGCAGCAATGGCTTACCCGACCCTTGGACCCGGATCCAAAGGCCTTTGGCGTTATCCAGTGGCCATAGCTCCAGGGGTTGGCCGGTGAGTGGGTTGGTCCAGGAATTCGTACTGCGCACTGTTTGGACAGGGCAGTTTCAAGATTTCGACTTTAAGGAGGCAGGTGAAACAAAAGGTGGTATAAAACTGGACAAAAGGCGCTGACTTTATTTAACTGCCGGCATGTCCGAGCCTATTACGCTACCCGAGCACGAGCAACAAACGGCTTTGGATGAGTTGGAGATCCGATGCCTGGTGGATGCCACCGAGATTCAACG
>SXSK01000157.1 GCA_005793375.1 Verrucomicrobiales bacterium
AAAAGAAAGAGCAGAGTCCCGTGAAAAATTGGACTATTTTAACCAGTCTGAAAAACGATCACGAACCCCAGTTCTCCTTCCAAACCAAACCCAATTTCAGTCTCTCTCATTCACACTCTGCAAAAAACTGAGATGCGCACTCGACATTCATTACGGCCGTTGTAGGGTGGTTAGAGTGAATAGATTACATCCTAATTATCAAGTACTTGAGTGTCGAAAATCGTACCTGGATTTAGGTAGGCGCGAATTGGCACAGGATTCGCCAAGCGGTTCCAATGCGGCGATCCAACACCATGGTTTCACCTTGATTGAGTTGTTAGTGGTCATCGCCATTATTGCCATTCTGGCGGGAATGCTCTTACCCGGTTTGGCCAACGCCAAAACTAAAGCAGTTTCAGTTCAGTGCGGGAGTCATCTACGGCAGTGGGGGTTGGCCTTGCAGCTTTACGCGACGGATAATCAGGATGCCATTCCGCGCGATGGAACCGATCCGGCGGGCCAATATGCTGTCGACACCGGCGTCGCCGACGGACCAGGTAGCCCGACCGATTCCATGGCGTGGTTTAATGCATTGCCACCCTTTGTCGGGGAGCGACCGCTCACGCAGTACTCACTGAACCAAACGGCGAGAACGGCGCAAGAACGGCTGCCATTCCCCAAAAAACAGGGGGCGTTCTTTCACTGTCCGGCGGCCAAAAGCACAGCGGAGGATCGCTTCCTCAAGGACGGCTCGACTGGGTTTTTCAGCTACGGGATGAATCTGGATCTGAAGCTGCTAAGTTCGATCCGGAACCAAGTACAAGGGAATGTGTATGAATACCCAACCATGCCCCGGTTAGGCGCAATTCCCAATACCTCGGCCACAGTACTTCTCGTCGACATCGCGTTCAGTCCGACTCAGGAGCCCTACACTCCGGATCCCACTCGCAATGGCATCTTTCCAGCAGCCCGAAGTGAACGTGCGACAGCACGCCATGGCCGAGGCAATCGCGGCTCGGCTACTTTGGCTTTCGTGGATGGCCACGCACAACTGTTCCAACGGAGTTACCTCACCAACGGGGGCGGCGGACGTGAAGAAAAATTCCTGGGCGACGTTATTTGGAATCCCAATCGCGAACGGTTTTGAGGCGTTGAACTGAAGGGATGCAGAATGGTAGTTGGCGTTTTTATGAGACGAATTCTTTGGCTGGCGTGTTGGGGTTGGATCTCGGTCATGGTCCGCGGCATTGATAATGTGCCCCAGGGATCGCTTCTTTGGTTACAGGGCTACGACTTCAATCTTCCCACCCCGGGATTCCGGGTGGATGGACAACTGCGGGTGGAATCTGCGGATGAACCGCAGACGGTTGGCGTACACCTCAGCTCCGGTAAGCTTACCAATTCTTCCACCGGCGTGATCCTCGTGAACCATGGTCCTGGCGGCATTCGTTTCATCGAGGGAGATCTGGAGAATGACGGTCGGATGACCCTGAACGCGCTACTCCTGTACACGAAGAATCGGTCGGAGTTTGTTCAGCGAGGAGATGTTCAGCTGGGAGCTTACTCGGGAATCGCTCTGACTGGAAGGGCAGCCGTGCTTCGTCAGGTTGCCGGTGAGATTCGCTTCACGGACATAACCAGCCGATTGGAGTTCTATAGTAACAGTGAATTTCACTATGAGGGTGGAAATGTTCTCGGGGAGCCTCTCGTCGTCGCCAGCCATGCACGTGTTATCTCTCCGATCCAGGGAACCTTATCTCTTCGTTTTGGTGGCTTAGGTTCCACCCTCGAAGGCCATCTGGCTACGAATCTCGTCGTTCGCCTAATCGCGGATTACCGACTCGGCGCCGCTTCCTTAAGGCTGACGAACGCGCCATCGTTGGATGGGTTGTTGGTACTCTACGCGAGCCCCGGTGTCGTAAGCCCGGGTGCTTCGCTGGTATTGCCGACATCAGGTTTCACGAACACGCGCCAAGGCATCTTGCGGATTCTTCAGGGCAGTGATCCGGTCGAAGTACTGGGGGACCTGGCTAATGAAGGCTCCATGGATGTTCAGTCACCTGTGCGGATGCGTGAGCAAACCAGCGCCTTCACCAATCGGGGCTCCATCCTGATCGGGTCTGGAAGTTCGTTGGATTGCGAGACGACCCTAGTCCAGAGTTCTGGTCTTTTGACGGTGTTGACTGGGGGAGAGTTGGTAGCAAGAGGTGGGTTTACGTTGTTGGGGGGATCGTTTCAGTCCGCTGGTTCAGTCATCGGAACGGTATCGAATCAATCTGTCGCCACCGTTTTTCAAGATCTCAGAACACGTGTCCAAGGGGACTGGATTCAGGGGGACGAGGGCACGCTTCGGCTAATGGTCCATGAGAGCACCACGGAGCCAGAGATAGCGGCGTTAGAAGTTACTGGGTCGTTTCAGGCGCATGGAACGTTAGACGTTCGAACCTTGCCGGGATCCATTTTGGCTGCCGGTGATTCCCTCAGTCTGGTGCGTGCGCACCGAATCAACGGGTGGTTCGATCGGCTGCTCTTGCCCCGCCTTGGCAGCGGTCTGACTTGGGCAGTGATACCCTCGGAGAATGAGGTGCGCTTGGCGGTGCGAGCCGGCACGCCTCCGCTGGCTTTGGAACTGGTCCGAACATTACGAGGCGTTCGCCTTCAACTAACCGGACCGGCTACGACCGGATTCCAAGCCATGATCCGCTCCGGCGACAGCAAGGGCAATTGGACCACCTTTCACCAGGTTTTTCCCTTTGCAGGTCTCGCCTCAGTCCCCATATCTCCGTCCGATGTCCCCAACACCGAAAGGCTGCTGTTATTTCAGGCGGAATTGATCCCGGTTGACTCGGATTCTTCCCCCTAAGGGTTCTCCGTCGCAACCCGGAGAAGGTCGCAGAGAGCCTAACAGGTGGTTCGTACTCCTTGAGTGTTGAACGGCCGTGGAGCTCAACGACGAAACCCTGATTCCCAGGCAAAGTTTATCGTGAGCCATTGGTAGAGGTCTGTTACGCTTTGTAGCGAAGTTACTCGCATGCCCTGAACAATTCGACGATGGATCGACTTGGAAGGGGTAAGAAGGGAATCTTAGTCATGAATTTTCGCATTCGAACGCGCCGGTGGATTTGCGGGCCGTTGCTTGGCTTGGTCACGGTGGTATGGATGGGATTGCCGAAGTCGTTCGGTGCGCCCGTCGATTTCAACCGAGACGTGCGTCCTATCTTGTCTGATCATTGTTTTGCATGCCACGGATTCGATGAGGCCAAACGCAAGGCGGGACTGCGTCTGGACGGTCGTGAGGACGCAACGCGTGGTGGAAAATCGGGCAAACCAGCGATCACTACGGGCAAACCGGATCAGAGTGAGGTTTATCGTCGGATAGTGACCCAGGATGCGGATGACCACATGCCGCCGGCCGAATTTGGGAAGCCCCTCAACGCGGCACAGGTGGAGGTTTTGAAGCGATGGATCGAGGAGGGAGCCGAATTTAAAGGCCATTGGGCGTTTGAATCACCCGCACGGCCGATGCTTCCCCAGGTGAAACAGTCGTCCTGGCCGCGCAATGGCATCGATTATTTCGTGCTATCCCGCCTTGAGGAAAAGGGCTTGAAACCGCAGCCGCCGGCGGACAAGTCGGCTTTGGTCCGACGGGTGAGCCTGGATTTAACGGGGTTGCCTCCGACCCCAGAAGAGATTGACGTGTTTCTTGCCGACTCCGCGCCCGATGCCTATGAGAAAGTCGTGGATCGGTTGTTGAACAGCGCACGCTATGGCGAGCGGATGGCGGTGGACTGGCTCGATGCGGCGCGCTTTGCCGACACTCATGGGTATCATATTGATTCCGCACGCGACATGACAGCCTGGAGGGATGGTGTGATCGAGTCGTTTAATCAGAACCAGCCATTTGATCAATTCACAATCGAGCAGATCGCGGGCGACCTAATTCCTGGTGCGAATCCGCGGCAAAAGGTGGCCAGTGGTTTTAATCGGAACCACATGATCAACTACGAAGGTGGCGCCATTCCTGAGGAGTACCACACGGCGTATGTGATGGATCGCATCAATACGACGGCGACTGTGTGGTTGGGTCTGACGATGGCGTGTGCGCAATGTCACGATCACAAATACGATCCGCTGACGATGCGTGACTATTATCGGTTTTATGCGTTCTTTAATACCATTGCGGAGAATGGTCTCGACGGACGCAATGGCAATGCGACCCCGGTGCTCCAATTGCCCAATGAAGAAGAATCAGCGGCGTTAGCCAAGAGCAACCAGCTCTTGAAAGAGGCGGAAAGTCGTCTCAACGAACCTTCGGAAGCGATCGATGCCTCGCAAAAGCTCTGGGAATCCGAAGTTGCCCAAACCACGCGCGGTGGCTGGCAGCCAGTTGAGTGGGTGGAGTCTTCGTCGGCTGGCGGCGCGACCTTCAGCCGGCAGGAAGATAACTCGCTGCTGGTATCCGGAAACAATCCCGCCACCGATACCTACCGGTTTCGGATACGCACTGGATTGGCGGAAGTGACGGGATTGCGCTTGGAAGCGATGGCGGACGATCGTCTACCGTCCAAGGGGCCAGGTCGTTCTTCCAACGGAAACATCGCGTTGAGTGAAATCCGGGTCCGAGCGGGTGAAGCTGTGAGGGTTCGGAAAGTTTCTGCAAACCACAGCCAGGAGCAGCATCCAGTGCAGAATGTGTTGGATGAACGGAAAGATACTGTGTGGGCTATCATGCCCCAAGTAGGCCGGACACATGAGTTGGTTTTGGAATTCGAGCAGCCAGTTCGATTTGCCGGTGGGACTGGGGTTTTGGAGGTGGCACTGGAGTTTCAGTCTGAATTTGAGCGGCACGCGATTGGACGACTTCGACTCACCACCACGTCGCTGCCGGCGCCGGCTGTGTCGAAACCGTTGCCGGAACCTGTCGGATTGGCCCTGGCTACCGACGGGAGTTCGCGCACCGAAGAACAACGGAAGGCAATTCGGAATCATCACCGCAACGACGTCTCGACCGAATACCGGGCCCTCAAGAATGCGGTGGCAAGCGCTCGGAAGACCCGGGATGATTTGGCGAAGCGCATTCCATCCAGCATGATTATGGTGGAACAGGAGAAACCGAGGGAAACATTCATGCTGGTCCGCGGAGAATACGACAAAAAGAGCGACCGCGTTCTACCGGGAACCCCCACTGCGTTGCCACCGCTGCGCGAAGATCAACCGCCAAACCGGCTGGGCCTGGCTCGCTGGTTGGTCTCTCCCGAGCAACCCCTCACCGCACGTGTGACGATCAACCGATACTGGCAGCTGTATTTCGGGGTTGGTCTGGTGAAATCAGCGGAAAACTTTGGTTCGCAGGGAGATTGGCCAACGCATCCCGAGTTGTTGGACTGGATGGCCACCGAATTTGTCCGCTCGGGATGGAATGTGAAGGAAATGCAGAAACGCATTGTCATGAGCGCCACCTACCAGCAGTCCAGCGCGGCGCCGCAGGAATTGGCGGAGTCAGATCCGGAAAACCGTTTGCTGGGGCGCGGGCCTCGAATACGTCTCCAAGCCGAATTCATCCGGGACCTTGCCTTGAGTGTAAGTGGCTTGTTAAACCCCAGAATCGGTGGCGAAAGCGTCCTCCCTTATCAGCCCTCCGGATTGTGGGAAGAGCTCATGGCTCGTGCGGACGGCGACAATTTCACAGCGCAAAAGTACGTCCAAGATCGAGGGCAGAAATTGTATCGGCGCTCCATGTACACGTTCGTGAAACGCACTTCGGCGCATCCCAACATGACGACGTTTGATGCACCGGATCGGCAGGTGTGCACGGTACGCCGGCCGCGGACGAACACCCCGTTGCAGGCGTTGGTACTTTTGAATGATCCGACTTATGTCGAGGCAGCCCGCAAGCTGGCGGAGCGCGCCATGCTCGCTGCCACGGATGAGCCGCGGCGATTGGCTCACGCCTTTCGACTTGCCACCGGCCGTCTTCCGAAGGTGGCCGAGACCGAACTGCTGCTGAAACTGTACCGCCAAGAATTGTCATCCTATCGAAGCAACCTGTCGAACGCTGGCCGCCTTCTGGGCGTTGGTGAATCGCCTTCAGTTGGTGGGCTGGATCCCGCCGAGCTTGCCGCCTGGACCATCGTTTCCAGCGCGATCCTCAATCTCGACGAAACGATCACCAAAGGCTGAACCCGAATGCCTGAATTCCGAATCCTCGGAAAAAATCCCCTCGCCTGGTGGCGGCGAACGGTGCGCTCTCGTGGCGTTATTCATGCATTACGCGTGGCGTGGTATGCTGCGCTCGATAGTGGATTTGACTATTGGAATGGCACAGACACTACCCGCCGGATCCATCCAACCCGGATCGAAACCGACTCCGCCAACCGCACTCATTCTTCCTACTATGGAGCAACCCGAGCATTGCCGTTCTTCGGGCTGTTGAAACAGCTGAACCTTCCTAAAGACATCACCTTTGTGGATTTGGGATCCGGTAAAGGGCGAGTGGTCTTGTTAGCGGCGGAGTGGGGTTTTCGGAAAGTGGTAGGAATTGAGTTCTCCGGACCCTTGTGCGAAATCAACCGCAAAAACTTGGTGGCGTATGGACGGCGCCATGCATTAAAAGCGCAGGTCGAAATTATTGAATCGGATGTCACCCAGTACGTGTTTCAAAAAGACGACCGCGTGTGCTTCTTGTTCGATCCGTTCGACTCGGTAATTCTAGAGCAAGTGCTGCGAAACCTGAAGCAGTCTCTTCGCCAGCATCCGAGAGCCCTTTGGATGATCTACAATACGCCGGCTGAGCATGCGGTGGTGATGGGCTCTGGTCTGTTCCAAAAATGGCAATGCCATTGGGTGCGCGGAACGGAATTCTTCGTGTATTGTCATGTTCTTTAAGGGTCATAAGGGTCACATCTCGTTATTTGACAATTAATCGACGATCGCAGACTGTGTGATTTCATGGCACGTGCATTAAGGATTGAAGTGGCAGGCGGACGGTACCACCTTACTTCTCGCGGAAACGAGCGTCGCTCGATCTATCGAGACGACCAGGATCGGATGCATTTCCTCGAGCTTCTAAAACAATTACCCGAATTGTTTGGATGTGTGGTGCATGCGTACGTGCTGATGGATAACCACTATCATCTGCTGCTCGAGACCCCGGAGCCGAATCTCAGCCGAGTGGGACAGTGGCTCAATCTCAGTTACGGGGTCTGGTTTAATCGACGCCATCAACGGGTCGGCCATTTATTCCAAGGGCGCTTCAAGTCCCATCTGATTGAGGATGATCTTGGTGTCCGGGAGGTCGCTCGTTATCTCCATTTGAACCCGGTGCGGGTCGGTCGGTTCGGGCTCTCGAAATCCGATCAAGCGCGACAGCGGAGTGCCGCGGCAATCCAGACCGCCGAAAAATTGATTCAAGAACGTCTGCAGCTATTGCGGGAGTATCCCTGGAGCAGTTACCCCGCTTATGTGGGAACTGCCAATGCTGCGTCGTGGTTGACGACAGAGGTTCTTGGCGGACTCTACGATGGGCTATCGACGCGGAAGAGGATGGAAGCATTGCGTCGGCACGTGGAGGGACCCATCCGAGAGGGGGTGGTCGAATCGCCTTGGGATCGCTTGATTGGAGGATCGGTTCTGGGGAGTGAAGAGTACGTCAATCAACTCCGCCGCCAGTTGAAGGGTAATCGGCGCGAACAGCCCGGTGTAAAAGCCTTGGAACGAAAGATCCGGTGGGACCAGATTGTGAAATCGGTTGAGGCTGTGAAGGGCGAATCCTGGGAGCGATTTCGGGATCGGCATGGGGACTGGGGAAGAGACGCGGCACTTTACCTGGGTCGGCACATGGGTCGAATGAAGCTTGGGGAGCTGGCAACAGCGGTTGGGGGTTTGGACTATGCCGTGGTTGGTACAGCGGTGAGCCGTATGAAGAAACGGATGGAGGAGGGTGACCTCAAGCGTGAACTGCGAAAGTTGAAGGATAAATTGTCAAAATTTGAGATGTGACCCCAAATCTAGGCTGACTGGATCCAGGTTCGAAGTAGGGTGCGGTCTGCGCGCAAGGCCTTGACAAGCCGGTCGCGTGTTTTATGGAACCCTGGCGGTGCCCAATGATATTCCGTATGCATGGAGATGGGACGATTGTAGCCGGCCTTCTTGAGCCAGGTGAACCACCCGCTGCCCCCCAGTATCCCATCGCCGAACTTCACAAATCTATGGCTCGTGTTGACGTCCTTCACGTAGGCGAGTTGGACATGGCGTCGGCATCGTTCGAGCTCAGAATTCCAGTCTGAGCCCAGTTCGATAAAGGCGTGGCTAGGGTCGAAGGCCAGCCCGATTTCGCGAGGATCCAAGTCGGTGATGGCTTCACGAATGTCCGACACGAGAGCTCCGAAGTTTTCGCGTCCCGAATGGTTTTGATAGACGCCACACATTCCGAGTTCGCGATTAAGGGCGGCGAGATCCTTCAGTTGGGCCCGAACCTCCGACTGCAGCTTTTCACGCGAGGCGTATTGTTTGTAACTCCAGTAACCGAGGCGGTAGTGGGTGACACCCAGCTGGCGCGCTGTGCGAAGAATGCTCTCGGCGTGAGGTGTTTTGGGATTGAGAATTCCGGTCGTCAGAAGCAATAGGCGGACCTTGCGTCTGGCCAAGGCATCCGCATATCGAGGAAGATCTTCCGCGGCACGCTCGGGCAATACCTGGCCACCGGGTCGCACCGGGCAGTCAATTCCATCCAAACCGGCTTCGGCAGTGACTTCGGCGCTGGCATCGAAATCAAGCTGTAATTCTTGATAGACCTTACTGAAGAGTGCGACCGGGCATTGATCCAGGGAGGCGGCCCGGGCGGTTTTATACCAGGGGAGGCACCCCAAACCCACGAGTGTGGATGAAACGAACCGCCTTCGAGACCACGGCCCAGAGCGAGTGGACTTGGGGGTCGGCAGATTGGAAGTGCACGCGGACGTAATGCCCCTAATAATGGGATTCCGATGGATGAAGTCCAGAGTTGTCTGGGGGGTCACCCGATGTGCGGTGCTCGTGGGAGTCGTCTCCGGTGGTATCAACACTCGACCGGTAGGATTGGTGGGGCGGCAGGTTCCACTCTTCACCTGGTAGTGGCGCCATGGTCATCTCGACATAATGGCAATCTTTTACACGGTGGTTTGCCGAGTCCCCACGCCTCGGACGGATCTGTTCCGTGAGTGTGGGCGCTTCGTGAAGCACTTGATCGCTGCGGCATGGTTAGTCACAGGGTGTACTGCCGTTCGCGATGAAACGGAGCCGCCTTCGAGCGGCCGTCTTTTCCACCTTGGCTACCATTCCTATGCGGCTGGAACTGCATCCACGGTGGCACAGCGCGCCTTTGACCGCGGCTTGACGCTGACTTACAAATCCAGACGAGTTGCTTCTGCCAACCCAGCGATTGAATTCGCCGATGCCCCTATCCTATCGAATTGCAAATGAGCTTGCCCCCATTGTGGGCGTGGGCAGACTGAGCCTTTGACGGGATGCGGTTTATCAGAATGGCGGCGACTTATTGCACCGATGCTTATTGGGTGCTGCTCGCTTTCATCCGACCGGCGCCAAGACGTGGCTACTGCCGGGAGCGTTAAACCCCACCGTTCTACCTTCAGCGTGTTGGGCTCGTAGCTCAGCGGTTAGAGCTGG
>SXSK01000016.1 GCA_005793375.1 Verrucomicrobiales bacterium
CCGGCATCCTTGGTCGCCTGTCGCTGGGAATCATTGAAATACGCCGGCACAGTGACCACCGCCTGAGTGATCGTCTCGCCGAGGCGAACCTCAGCGTCTGCCTTAAGCTTTGCCAAGATCATCGCACTGATTTCCTGCGGGCTAAACGACTTGGGCTTACCTTCTACGTCGACCTGGATATGAGCATCGCCATTCGACGCCTTCACCACCTTGTAGGGGACACGCTTCACTTCTTCAGTCACTTCGTCAAACTTCCGTCCCATGAATCGTTTGACCGAATAGATCGTGTTGCGCGGGTTGGTAACGGCCTGTCGTTTGGCGGCCTCACCCACGAGTCGTTCGCCATTCTTAGCAAAGGCAACCACCGACGGCGTTGTGCGCTTCCCCTCCGAGTTTTCCAAGACAAGCGGCTCTCCGCTGTCCATGACAGCCATACAAGAGTTGGTCGTGCCCAAATCGATTCCCAATACCTTAGCCATATAGTCGTTCCTCGCAGATGCTGCGCTGCCACATGCAACAAAGCTACCACATCACTTGCACGTCGGGTGCCGAACCCTCAAGAATCTGAAAAACCTGCTGAATCCCAATGAATACAAGTGGTTTAGAGGACTGAGGCCTCGGAATTCAGACAACCAACTGCGACACAACTGTGCCTTAAAAGGTCAAAGTGTCACAGTTTGTTGCAATGATTGGCGCAGTAACTCTGGAGACGCCAATGGAGCGCATTCGCGAACCGGAACCGCATGAGTGTCGGAGGCTGACGGAGAAGCGAGGCCAATAATAAAAAATCCCCACACGGACTTGCCGGTGGGGTTTTGCGAGGTGTTTTAGGAAGCCTCGATTTGAAAGAACTCGATAGGAGTCAGGAAGCCGTCGGCGGCATGGATTGACCCGAAGGAGTCTGGTGTGCAGGTGGGGCCATCGATGGAGCGGAGGCCGGCGCACTGGCGCCGATGGGCAAGCCTCCCACACTGCATTGCGGCAGGTCGGCAGGCGACATGCGTGCGCGGCGACGGTAATCAGCCGGGCCGATGCCATAGAAGCGCCGGAAGGCTCGAGAGAGGTGTGGGACATCACAGTAGCCCAATTCTTCAGCGATGACCTTTAAGCCATCCCCCCGGAGCAGGCGACCTCGAGCCTCCTCCAGTCGTTGTGATTCCAAGAACTTCTTGGGCGAGACTCCACGCGCGCGTCGGAAAATACGCTGTAATTGGCGCATACCGATCCCATGACTTTCAGCGAGGGACTTGACCGAGTACCTGCGAACCCGTGTCCCAGCGGATTCCGCGGTAGCGCCTCCAGCCGGCGCCCCAATGATATGTTGCTCGTGTAGCATGTGCGATTCTTTCCACACGCAACTTCTAATCTGAACGACGCTTGGCTCAACCTGACGTATGATTCCTGATCCCGAACACCGGACATCTGCAACCGTTGTCCAACCAGAATACGTCAACCAAATCAACCCGTTCAGACCCGCGTGTATGCCCATTACATATCGCACTTGATCGATTTACGTAATCGTCAAATAAGCCTAGCCCAAAGCGTTGATACATCGACCCGAAAGGCCATTTAAGTACTTACTAAGCAGTAAGTTTGGGTTGGCGCCCGATGGAAGCTCACTCGAGCGGCGGAATATCTGACGTCCCCGCAATGGGTAACGTAAAATGAAATCGAGTTCCTCGACCATATTCACTGTCCACCGAAACCTGCCCGCCGTGCGCTTGAACGATGTGTTTTACGATCGATAATCCAAGGCCGGTTCCACCCGATTCCCGCGATCGTGCTCGGTCCACACGGTAGAATCGTTCAAAGATGCGGGCTTTGGCCTCCGATGGAATTCCGGGGCCGTCATCTGAAACCCACAAACGGACCATCGAATTGTCCACCCGTTCACCGCCGATTTCGATCAACCCGCCCCGCTTGCCGTATTTGATCGAATTGTCCACCAAATTGGAAAACACCTGTTCCAATCGTCCGGCATCCGCGGACACAACTAAATCAGAGGGCACCCGGTTGAGTAGACCTATCCCCCGGGCCGCGGCTCGGGCAGAAAAATCGTCGCATAACGTTTGAGCCAATTCCTTCATATCCACCGGTTCGCGCCTCAAATGGATCCGGCCACTTTCCAGTTGTGAGAGTTGCAGCAGATCATGAATCAAGAAAGTCAATCGGTCCGTATGCCGCTTAATGGTGCGCAAGAACCGCATGGCGGTTTGGGGTTCTTGCAGTGCGCCATCCATCAGCGTTTCGACAAAGCCGCTGATCAGCGAAAGTGGGGTGCGCAGCTCATGACTGACGTTTGCCACCAAATCCCGGCGCGTCGCTTCCGCATTTCGCAACGCTGTGACATCATGAAACACCAAAAGTGTGGCATTGGGTCGAGCCGTTTCGTGCCGCCACCGCACTCCGTTTAGAATGAAATGCCGCTCTTCTCCATTGACGAGTGTTAATTCCTTATCATCGATCCGCCCCGTGTTGTTCAATTGCCCCAGCAGGCGAATCAACTCCGGTTCACGAATCACTTCGCCCATCGTCTTGCCACGCACCTCGGCGTTCAGGGAAAACATCTCCCGGATAGCGCTATTGGCGAATTCCACCTGTCCCGCCGCATTGAGCAAAACCACCCCTTCGCTCATTCCATCAAAGATGGTCTCCAAGCGCGTATGCTCCTCTGCCAGAAACCGCTGTGAACGACTTTCCAACTCGGAATACCGCTCCCGCATATAATCATGGTCCGCCTTCAGACGGCTGAATCGCACCATCCACCAAAAGTGACCGGCAAGCAACCCGACCACAGCAATCCCAACAATAAGCAACTCATTCATCCCGTGCTAGTTCTCCAATAACCGATAACCTACTCCGCGAACGGTGTCCAAGCAGCTGGCCGCTGCACCCAACTTTTCCCGCAGCCGCCGAATATGGGTGTCCACCGTCCGAGTATCGATGCTCTCTTGATACCCCCAAACATCCCGAAGTAATTTGTCCCTCGATTGTACTCGGCCACGGCGATGTGCCAATGTCGTAAGCAGCTTGAACTCAGTGGCCGTCAACGAGATGGGCTTTCCTTGAACCGATACCTGATGCCTCGGAACATCGATCACCAAATCCCCAAAGGTCATCAAATCACCCTTTTCTTCTGTCTGGTGGCCGCGACGCAATAACGACCTCACTCGCAACACCAATTCCCGAGGACTGAATGGCTTCGTCACGTAGTCGTCAGCGCCCAGCTCAAATCCCAGGACTCGATCAATCTCGCCCGCCCGAGCCGTCAGCAGAATGATCGGAATATCCGCGGTGGCTGGATCTCTCCGAAGCAGTTTACATAACTCGGTGCCATCCATTTCGGGCATCATCACGTCCAAGATTACCAGGTCCGGTTGGTGGGTTCGAATCTTGGCCACGGCTTCCGCGCCGTCCGCTGCGGTAATCACGGAATAGCCTGCTCCAGCCAGATTGTATTCCACCAATTCCAAAACATCCGGTTCGTCGTCTACTACCAATATACGTTGTTTCATTCGAGAGAGAGTTGGCGCCGACATCTGAGGCCCGCGATGTATTCACCGGCATTTGGCATAGTCCATTGAATTGGAATTCCATTGTCATAGGGCGACTCGGCAAACCCGACTCGAGCAGGGACGACTTCCACCAAAGCTAGAGGTTTCGTCCCCGCGGCGACTCACCCAAGTGGCACCTTGCTGATTTCACAATAACCCATTGGCACGCACTCAGTAAAGCCAGCCAAATGACCGACAACCGCGCCGCAAATCATAAGCCCAAACGCCTTTCAAAGAAATCGTTTGTTTATCCATCACGGCATCCAGAACAAAATTGGACTTCCAGGGCTAAATTAGCCGTGGAATTGTCACGGTCATCCGTCAGGTTTGTGACGGTTCAGTGAACTTTCCAGCCCCTGTGCCTCTCCCCATAAATGGCGCATCATTTCACATCCCCAGATCCAAAAACGGACTCCGCACTCCACCAATCCATCACGAACCCTTCACAGCGCTGGACAGCTTCCCAGAATCCAGTTCGAATCCGTGGTCACGGTGCTTCGTCGGTGGATGATGGACTCGTCAACGCATGAACACTCAATCCGATAACTCAGCCGATCCGACGGGCAGCCGCCGCGAATTCTTGGCGCGATGCGGCATGGGGATGGGCACGGTCGCGTTGTCTTCCCTCATGGGTTCCTGGGGCCTGCTGCAGTTCAATTCCCGCGCCGAAGGCAATTTCATCAACCCGCTGCAGGCCCGCGGACCCCAATTCTTCGGTAAAGCCAAGCGGGTGATCCATTTGTTCATGAACGGCGGTCCGTCGCACGTCGACACGTTTGACCCCAAACCCTCACTCGATACCTATCACGGCAAACCTATCCCCATCCACTTCGCCACGGAACGAAAGACTGGGGCCGCATTCCGTTCTCCATTCCGGTTCCGCAAATACGGCCAGAGCGGGCTTGAGATCAGTGAATTGTTCGAAAAAACCGCAGCCAATGCCGACGATCTGTGTGTGATTCGCTCCATGAAGGCGGATGTTCCGAATCACGAGCCTTCCCTGCTGCTCATGAACTGCGGAGAAGCCCGACAGGTGCGCCCCTCGTTCGGATCTTGGGTGACCTACGGTTTGGGCAGTGAAAACCAAAATATGCCCGGGTTCGTCGCCATGTGCCCCGGGGGATATCCCATTCAGGAGTCTCAAAACTGGCAGAGTGGATTCCTTCCCGGTGTCTACCAGGGCACGTACATCAACACCGAGCACACCGCCATCGAGAAACTCGTCGAGAATATTTCCAACCGCTTCCAATCCGCCACAGAACAACGGGCTCAGTTGAATTTCCTCCAGAAGCTTAACGAACGACATCGCCAGGCTCGATCCGTCGATCCCCAACTCGAAGCTCGAATCCAAAGTTTCGAACTGGCGTACCGCATGCAAATGGACGCTGCGGATGCCTTCGATATCAGCCGCGAACCGGAGCATATCCGGAAACTGTACGGTCAAGGAACCCAGGCACGACAAATCCTCATCGCCAGGCGCCTCGTGGAACGAGGGGTTCGTTTCGTCCAGGTTTGGCATGGCTCAGGTCAACCTTGGGATAACCACGACGACATTGAAGAAGGTCACCGTCGCCTGGCCAAACAGTGCGACCAAGCGATCGGCGCCCTGCTGACCGATCTCAAGCAACGCGGCATGCTCGAGGATACACTGGTGATTTGGGGCGGTGAATTTGGCCGGACACCCACCGTCGAGTTGCCCACACCAGGCTCCAACGCCGGTAAGCAAAACGGTCGCGACCACAACAATCACGGCTTCACCATGTGGCTTGCCGGTGGCGGGGTCAAAGGCGGAGCCGTCTATGGCAGCACCGATGAATTTGGATTCGCCGCTGCCGAGAACCCGGTGCATGTCCATGACCTCCATGCCACGCTCCTTCACCTCCTCGGTTTCAACCATGAGACGTTCACATTCCGGCACGCCGGCCGGGATTTCCGTCTCACCGATATCCATGGGAAACTGGTGGAAGGAATTCTGGCCTGACTCATCGTCCGTTTTTGGCGCTGCTTGAGGCGAGCGCTGAACTCGTAGTGATCATCGAGCCAAGCGTCCCCAACTGCCCCCGCCCTATGTCGATCCGGTCGTCCGCGCTCGGAATCCCATCAGACTTTGAGGCGTTTCAAACAGGATTGCGCGGGCCACACCCAATGCCTCGTCTCGGTTCCATTGACCCAAATCGATTTTTTCCGCCAGCACGCGAGCCAGTTGTTTTCTCACCAGGATGGATTTGGCGTAAGTCCATTCCACACAGTAGGAATCCGAAAAAAAACCAACCTGCCGATTCAACGGCAACATGTCCAATCGCTCAGTCAACACTTGGCGGATGGCGTCCGGAAAGAAGTTGTGCCACCAACATCCCGCCAGACTGAAGTTCGGTAATTCCCGCGCGAGCGTACACAGCGATTGGTTGGCATGGCGGCTGGACAAGAAGCACTGGAAACGGAGTCTGGGATGTCGCCCAATCATCTCCGCCAACTGCGCAATCGTCCGCTGATTGAGTCGGCTGCCCGTCTCGTAAGGCAGTGGTTCGGCCCCGAAACTAAACTGGTAGATGATCCGATCCGCACGACGCTCCAGTTCCGTCAGAAAGAGTTCCTGGATGTAACTCGCATAAATGTCCCGTTCCGCTGCCGACGCCAGACTTCGGCGCTTCAAGGCTGATTCCATCTCTCCAGCGGGGATCAGCCTAAAATCGATGTCAGTGGAAATGTGAGTTGCCGTGGAGAGGATCTGGTCATACGGAATCGATTCCACATAGTGCTGCATCGCTTCGTGGACATCACTTAAGGAGCGAATGGTTCGTTCTGGTATTGGACGCCCCCCCACGCCAATCGGCGATGGGCTGCCCGGTTGCTTCCCCCAACATCGTTCGAGTTCGTAAAGAGCCGTATCGAATTCCCCCCACTGTGCTCGGGTGAAGAATCCCCATTCCAGCGCGTACTGGAGTCGGTGATCGTCTTGACCCAACTCTCGCCGCGCAATCTCGGTTCCCGTCCGGCGAATTCGGAGCCGGTCCAGAATTCCGTGGTGCCAGGCTCGATCGTCGGCACGCTCGCGGATGCGGTCGTCCAATGAGCGCCAGTTCTCAGCAGTTACAGGCACCCGCCAGCCGTACAAATCCCCCAAGATCAGCCGCACACCCCAACTACTGGAGGTATTCCGAATGCTTGGGAGAAAGGGAACGGCTTCCTGGATCCGCTGTCGTGCCTCTCGCCGATCCGGCCAGCCAGGATACTGCGTAAGTCGGGCGCCGCTAGGGCAGCCCGCGGAATACAAGTCGCTGATGACCATATGGTACAGCAGAACATCGTGCAGGCCTTTAGCGCCCAGGTTGCCTCCCACTAAATGGGTGTGGACATCCATCACAGGCAGTTCTGCAACAGCCGCTTCAAGCTCCAGAATTCGGGCGGGGTTCACGGACCAAAGAATGAACTGAACGCGACCGCGAGGCCAAGCCAAAGACCGAACCAGCCGTTAGAAAGTCAGGAAGCTACCTCGACATCACCTTCCCCAGGAACCTTTTCCGGAGACCGTATCAGCGGCAAAACCGGCCTTCGAACGCGTCAAATCGTGAAAATCGGCTTCGCGTTTATGCAAATCAGCCAGATGGATTCCCGCAAGAACTCGGAGTTTCCCGTTGACGCTTCTTTCCAACGCCGATTTCACTACGGCGAATCATCCGCTGTATGGCGATCCCCTTTCGGGACTGGCATTGCCGCGGTAGGAATGAATCTGGCACAGACACCACGTTGAAATGAGTCGCAAACTGAACATGGCCATTGTCGGCCTCGGCTTTGGGTCCGAGTTTATCCCCATCTACCAACGGCATCCACTTGTGAACATGTATGCGGTGTGCCAACGCAATAAGGAGAGCCTGGATAAGATCGGCAAGGCGTTCGGCGTGGAAAAGCGCTACATCAGCTTTGAGGATCTGATCCAGGATCCCCAAGTGGATTGTGTTCACATCAATTCACCCATCCATTTACACGCCCCTCAGAGCATCGCCGCCTTACGCGCCGGCAAACATGTGGCCTGCACCGTCCCAGCCTGTACCACCTTGGAAGAAGCCCGCGAAATCGTAAAAGCGGCCAAAGAGAGCGGGAAGAAATACATGATGATGGAGACGGTGGTCTGGAGCCGCGAGTATCTCTATGTGCGCGAATTGCGCGATGCCGGCCAGCTCGGCCGGATCCAGTTCGTCCGCGGCAGCCACCTGCAAAACATGTACGGTTGGCCCGGTTATTGGGAAGGCTTGCCGCCAATGCATTACGCAACCCATTGCGTGAGCCCTTGCCTCGGTATTGTCAGTGGCGAGGCCGAATTCGTCTCGTGCCTCGGCTCCGGGCGAATCGCCGAAAAACTCATCGCCAAATACGGCTCACCGTTCAGTTTCGAAACCGCCCACTTCAAAGTGCGCAATCAGGATGTCGCCGGCGAAGTGACGCGTTACTTGTTCGATTCTGCGCGCCAATACATCGAAAGCTTCGATTGCTACGGCTCGCAGACTTCCTTCGAATGGCAGCTCACTGAACACGATGATCCTGTCTTGCACGTCGGCGGCGAGAAGGTCGAGAAGGTGAAGATCCCGGACTACGCTCACCTGCTCCCCGAGGGCATTCGGGAGTTTACCACCAAGTGTGTCTATGACTTGGCCGAAAACGCCCACTTGAGTTTCATTCAAGGGAGTGGCCACGGTGGCAGTCACCCCCATCTCGCCCATGAATTCGTCATGAGCATCCTTGAGGATCGCCCCAGCTTCCCCGACGTCCATCAGTCCGTAAACTGGACTATGGTGGGCATCCTCGCCCATGAGTCCGCACTGCGCGGTGGCGAAAAAATCTACATTCCAAACTTCCGCGGAATCTGAGACCCACAACAACATACCCTATCACCAGCGACAATCATATGAGCAATGGAAACTCACCAGGCGCCGCGCCCAACGCGATGCGCCTACTTTGGGCCGGTTTCATGGCGATCCTCGCCGCCGGCGTCGGATTTGCAATCCGGGGTGGCATTCTGGATAATTGGGGAACCGAATTCGGTTTCACCGCAACTCAACTAGGCGCCATCAGTGGCCAAGGCTTCACCGGATTCTGCTTCGGAATCATCATCGGTGGTGTCGTGGCCGACAAAATCGGCTACGGCAAACTAGTCATCGCGGCGTTTGCCCTGCACTGCCTATCGGCATTTGTGACACTGACCGCCACTCCCAGCAACGCATACAATATGCTTTCCTGGGGTACGTTTATCTTCGCAGTGGCCAATGGGACCCTCGAGGCCGTCGCTAATCCGCTCGTCGCGACACTTTTTCCCAAGAACCGGACCCATTATCTAAACATTCTCCACGCCAGCTGGCCGGCTGGGCTCATCATCGGCACCGCAATGGGCTGGGTGCTCGACGACAAGATGCACCTGCATTGGAAAATGCAGCTGGGTCTATTCCTTCTGCCAACCATCCTTTACGGCCTCATGTTCTTGGGTCAGAGCATGCCCAAATCTGAAGCGTCTGAAAAAGGCGTGAGCCTCGGAGAGATGTTCAAAGACGTCGGCATGCTGGGAGCCGTGATTGTGTGCTATCTCCTCTCGCTGTTTTTCGCCAACGCCCTCGGCATGAGTTCTCAAGTTTCTTACGGCGTTGCTGGTGCCCTCCTCATTGCCGTCGGCGTCATGACCAAGTTCTCCATGGGTTCGTTTCTCCTCTTCGTGCTCTTCATCACACACGCGATGGTGGGCGCCGTCGAACTCGGCACGGACAATTGGATCCAAAACATCACCGGTAACCTCTTCACGTCTGAGCAGGGGAAATTCCTGTTCCTTTGGACCTCTGCCATTATGTTCAGCCTGAGGTTCTGCGCTGATTTCATAGAAAAGAAGCTGAAGATTTCGCCCGTTGGCTTGCTGTTGATTTGCTCCGTCCTGGCGTGCATCGGCCTCAACCTCTCTAGCGCCATCAACAGCTTCGGTGCCGCCCTGGCCGCCCTGGCGGTTTATGCCGTCGGCAAAACCTTCTTCTGGCCTACCATGCTAGCCGTCGCCTCAGATCGGTTCCCTCGCTCAGGCGCCGTCGCTATCAGTATCATGGGCGGCATCGGCATGCTGTCCGCCGGCCTCATCGGAGGACCGGGATTGGGCTACGGCAAGGATCGCTTCTCTGGCGAAGAACTGCAGAAGTCCAATGCCGCACTGTACGAGCAATACAAGGCTCCCAAACCCAGCACATTCTTGGGAATCAACGCCCTGTCCACCTATGGGTTCGACGGAGCCAAATTCGGTGCGATCGGAGAAAAACTAGCGAAAGCCCGCGACGAAGTTGTGAAAGCCGGTGGCGACCCCGTCACCGCCCTCCAAAAGCTCACACCGGACGAGCGCACTGTCCACGAGGCGGGGATTTCAGGTGATCGCCGAACACTCAAAGCTGACTCGTTCATCCCGTTGACGATGGCGATCATCTACCTCCTGATCCTCCTCTACTTCAAATCGATCGGCGGCTATAAGACCGTCCACATCGACGAGCAGAAGGCGTAGCCGCCCGCAACATCTTGGCTCATCATCAGAGCTGATACGAAGGGGTGACGCTGAACCTCAGCGTCACCCTTTCTCGCGTTTTTGAGCGACTGGCATTGACGTCAATTCCAACAACGTGCTTTGACAGCGCATCTCCCAGTGAACGGCCTTCCTCGATTCTACACGTCCTTGCGCGACTTCCGGAGTGTGTTCGACACCGGACTGCCCATTCTCACGTACCATAAAATCGGACCTCGCCCTCCCAAGGTCCGAATGAAGGGGTTGTACGTCAGCGAATCACTGTTCCGACGCCAGTTGACCGAATGGGCTCAGGCCGGGTGGACCACCACACAGCTGTCGCCTTCCCCACTCACCCATGAAGCGTCGCCTCCCCAACGCCAACTGGTCATTACATTCGACGATGGGTTTGAGAATATCCTGCAGTATGGGCTTGCCCCCCTCGCTCAAAATGGTTTCCACGCCATCCAATTTCTCATCTCAGATCGTTTGGGAGCAGAAAATGACTGGGAACAACAACTGGCCCAGGAAGCTCCGGTGCGGCTGATGGATGTGAGCCAGATCCGCGAATGGCTGGCTGCAGGGCATGACATCGGCGCCCATACTCGAACGCACCCTCAACTCACCAAAATCCCCATCTCAAAGGCACGCGAAGAAATCCAAGGGTCACGCCGGCAACTCGAGGATCTCTTCGGCCGCCCGATCCACCATTTCTGTTATCCCTACGGCGATTGGAGCCCCGCAGTCCGGGACTTGGTCGCAGAGGCGGGGTTTCAAACGGCATGCACGGTGGAACCCGGTGTCAACACCGCCGGGATCGATCCATTCGGGCTCAAGCGTTTCACGGCTCGCTATCGCTCACGCAATTGGGGATCCCTCGCCGCCACCATGCGCGATTGGTTCCAATGCCCTCATTAACGCCCCATCGGCTTCCGGAACTACCGTCGCTGGCAGTTATGACGACGGCATGCAATTCCGCCTTTCCGCCTGTCACTCTCGTTTCTAAGCTCCGCACAACATGATGTTCGAAAAGCCGCCGCAAACCGCCAAATGGCCATTCCTCGCTTTGGATGCCATCCTGCTGGTCATCGCGGGTTATATTCTTCACCACGCCAAGCCGCCTTTTGGTTGGATGGAGATCGGCAGTGTCAGCGTATTGGGCAGCATCGCCGCCTGGGTGGGCGTCACACCGTTCCTCCGGGATCACCAAGCCGCCGTCAAATTGTACGAGCAGGCCAGTCTCTCGGACACTCTCGCCCAAATTGGTGAACTCCAAAGTGTGGCCCAAAAGATCGGACTCGCCACGTCGCAGTGGCAAGGTGTCCAAGAGACCTCAGCCAAGACCGTCGCCAGCGCCAACTCCCTCGTCGAGCGCATGCAAGCGGAAACCAAAACCTTTGGCGCCTTTCTGACCGAGGCCGATCAACGGGAGAAACAAACACTTCGCCTGGAACTCGAAAAACTCCGCCGCAGCGAACAAGACACTCTCCAGGTGATCGTCCATCTCCTGGATCATGTCTTTGCGCTATTCCAGGCCGGAATTCGTTCCGGGCAAGAGCCGCTCATCGCGCAATTGGGCCAATTTCGGGCCGCCTGCCTGGATGCCACACGTCGAATCGGATTAGTCGCGCACGACGCGCATCCGGGGGACGCGTTCGATCCAAATCTTCACCAAACCGTCGACGGCACATCCCCCGAGCCCGGCACACTCGTAACGCAATGTATTGCTTGCGGATACTCATTTCAGGGGCACGGACTGCGGCGGATCGTCGTGGCCATCGAAGGTCAAGCCATCCCATCCTCAGCGGCTTCCGAACCGACCACGGGATCGACTCCGGATCGCCGATAACCGCCGATAACCGCTGAACCCGCCTGAGCTCATTCGGGTAGCACCACCGATTCCGGGAAGTATTGAATCCGAAATAGCGCGGAGGGTTCGTAAGGATTCGGAACCGATTCGACTTCATTGATAGGATCTGGAAGCGGAAGACGCTTGAGGAAGTGCCAACCGCCCAAGATCCAACCCTCAACATGCCCGGCAATTCCTGGCCCCCCAGGTACCATCATGGAGATCTGACCCGAAGGCAAAACCCGGCGGGCAGAGATGCCAGCACGTTCCAGCGTCAGCCACTCTAAATGCCGCCAGTGGATCGCCCCGAGCCGGTTGGTGGTCGCCGCACGCAGCACATAGAGGCCAATGGCATCCGGAATCAATTGGAACCGCGTAGACCCCTCCGCTGGCAACGGCAGGGTGGAACGTGGGGGACGATAGATCCAACTCCAGGTCCAGCCCAACCCCGCCGGCTCAAATGCCACATCGAGCGTCTGCCCAACCCGAAGACTCGATGTTGTCACATGAAATCGGCCACCCTCCAACCCGGGTGTCAGTTTGCGAACCTGATGGTTCCAAGTATCCGAGACAAACAACGCCCCGTCAGGGTCCACCGCCACACCACGCACTTCATTGAAGCGTGCAGAAGTGCCAGTCCCTTCGTAGCGCCCGGCGTGGCCGACCAAACCAGCGATAGTGGTGACTCCAGACGATGGACTGATCTTTCGGACCAAATGATTTGCCGTGTCCGCCACATAAAGATTGCCGACCTCATCAACAGCAAGGCCCCGCGGATAGTTGAACCAAGCCTGGATTCCCGGTCCATCTCGATACCCATAACGAGATTCGAACCCTGCGATCGTACTCAGTCGTCCCTCAGGATCGATGCGGCGGACCGAGCTATTGTCGGTGTCGGCCACATAGACGAAACCACCACCCACGGCCACCGCGGTCGGACCCCTAAAACGACCCGTTCCCAAAACACCATCGGAGAATCCAGCCGACCGGGGAACACCCGCCAAAAGCGTGACATTCCCGGCCGGATCGATCTTGCGGATGACATGATTCAGTCGATCCGCAACATAAACATTCCGCTCCAAATCCACTGCAACTCCGGCCGGAATATCGAATTGCGCCAAACTCGCCAGGCCATCCGCAAATCCCGGGTGCCCGACCCGACCGGCCAGCGTTGTGACCATGCCATTGGTATCCAACCGCCGAATCACGTGACTGGTGGAGTCGGCGACATAAATCATGCCCCATCGATCGACGGCAACACTCGAAGGACCCGAAAACCGCGCCTGTATGCCAGGTCCATCTCGATAGCCCACGACTCGCGCTTCACCCGCCAGGATAGTGACTTCGCCGTTGGGACGAATCCGACGAATGGTACGATTCTCCGTATCCGCCACGATCACGTTGCCATCCATATCGACCGCGAGACCCTCCGGACGATAGAACCTGGCGGCCCCACCCAGTCCAACGGGCTGATTCAAGGATCCGGCAATGCCGATGCCAGCCAGAGTCCGAACAAAGTAGGGAGACGAGTCTTCCAGTTGGTTCGCCCCAAAGATTCCGGTGGGATGTCCCCTTACGGTCCCCACAAGGAGGATCACCAATCCACAACGTTGGACCCAGTTCTTCCAATGCCACATCCCGGCGAAGGAAGACCTCATCAGGACTCGAACGGGCGCGTGCACATGACTCATGATGCCCTCCGACAGACTCCACTGTCGACTGGAAGCCATTAGTCCAAGGTCACTAACTGCCCCAACCGGATCGACCGCTCTTCGGCCTCGCAGATCTCAACGGCCGATGCGCCGTCTTCCGCCGTAACCACGGTCGGTCGAGTGCCGTTGTGGATACACTGAAGAAAGTGCTTCAGTTCTCCCAGATACCCATCGGATGAATCCAATTTCAGTGTGGTCGCCGGCAACCCCTCGACGCACAGCCGCAGCGAATCCGCTCCGCGTGTACTATCGTAATCCGCGGTGGCCCGCTCGAAATTGACGGTGTAGCTCATGCCAAATCCGAAACCACTGCTCATCGCCCAACCCCCCTCCGCATGCACCATCGCTCCACTTTGGACAAAATATTGAGTGACGACATGATCGATTGCTCCACTGAACTTGGTGTAGCCTGTCGAAAACACTGACCGCGGCCGGCCGAAGCAGAATTGAACAAAATCGGTGTCATGGATGTGCAGATCAAACAGGGCTCCACCGGACTCCGCCCCATTGAAAAAGTTGGCTCGCCCCCATGCCGGCGGCTCAGCAACGCGCCGGAATCTGGCACTCAACACCCGTCCGTAAACGCTGGTTTTGATGGCCGCCTGTAACCACGACCACTCCGGCCAAAATCGCAAGCACATCGCCGGCATGAAAATCGAGTTGGACTCGGCCGCCGCCGCGGCAATTGCGCGAGCACTCGCCCCGGTGCGGGTCACCGGTTTCTCGCAGAGTACATGCTTTCCCGCAGCCAATGCAGCCAAGCTCAACGACTCGTGCGTCCCGGTGTGTGTGCAGATATCTACCGCCTGAATCTGCGCATCGGCAAATAACTCCACTGCGGATCGATAGGCCCTAAACGACCCCGGCTCCAAGCGAAGCGGAGCTCCCGTGTCGAGATTGCCGCTGACCTTCGAAAAGTCTCCGTCCAGGTTCCTGCCGCTCGGATTGCACAGCGCTGAAACATGCACGCCGGGACTCTTGAGATAGGCCTTCAAGTGTGTCGCCGCCATGAAACCAGTTCCGATAATGCCAACATGAATCATAGACAGACCCTGCCTCGGGATCGGCCGCGTGAGAAGCGCCATCCGCGATCATCCACCAATTCGAATCCGATCGAAACCATCCAGCACTCAATTCGTCTAACTCGTCCTGTTGTGCACGTCCATCGTGGCCTTTCAGGACTCCAAACTCTCGGCATTTGGTCGGCGCTCCCGAAGCCGGGCAAGCACTTCAGGAAATGCCTCTCGAATCGGTGACTCCCTGAGATATTCCGCTGCCAATTCCGTATTCCCTCGCGCTCGCAGCGAGGCATAGACATGCAGCTCAAAATGCAGCCGCATCCTGGCTACCTCCTCTGAAAGATCGAGGGCCTCCAAAAGTCCGATTAACGCTTCCACAGTTGACAGTTGGCCAGGAGCCATTTGCTGCCGTAACCAGTAGCGGCTGTTGCCGGCCAAACCCACCGAGACGCACTTGCCCCAAGGTCTTACACAGCGCAAAAGATTGGTTGCCTCACTCCAACTACCATCCAGCAGCAAAACCTGCACCCGCTCCACCGCCACTGGAGCCTGCTGTTCCCGCACGATCGCTTCCCCTCGCGGGTGCAAGATCCACAAATCACGACCTGGCTCCACCACCACGGAACGTTCTGGAGGCGCATCGCGCCGAACGACATGTTTCCGGGCACCCTGAAAAACCCGTTCAATCAACCGCCCCGTGCTACTTGGACGCCATTGCTCTCGATGATGCATGAGCACCCCCACCTTTAAGTCGCTGATAACCGGTGCGATCGCACCGCAAACGCACCATCGCGGCGGCAGTTGGCACTGCTCGCATCGGACCGTTCCAGCTTGTACCACACTGCGCGACATTCCTCACTATCCATGGACACCCAGGGCGCGTGTCAATCTTTGGACAATTTCCCTCCACCCATCACATTGAACGAGCGTGGCTGTACCATCGACCATCACGGAGCCCCAAGAAACCCATTCCTCACAAGAAGTGGTGTCTCACGGCTTGCCCCGAATTCCCGAACTACTGGCGCCCGCTGGCGATTGGGAATGCGCACGGGCAGCGGTCGAGAATGGAGCCGACGCCATTTACTTCGGCTTGGACCGTTTCAATGCTCGAATGCGCGCCCACAACTTCATTGAAGCGGATCTGCCCGCATTAATGGAGTTCCTGCACGGTCGCGGCGTGCGTGGATATGTCACATTCAACACACTGGTTTTTACTGAAGAATTGCCAGCCGCTGCCGATTACCTCCGCGCTATCATCCGCGCTGGTGTCGATGCAGCGATTGTTCAGGATATCGGCATCTGTCGCCTGATCCGACGACTCTCTCCAGATTTCCCGATCCACGGCAGCACCCAGATGACCATAACCAGCCTCGCCGGCGTGGAGTTCGCACGCGAACTCGGCTGTCATTTGGTTGTGCTGGCTCGAGAAAGTTCCATCCGGGATATACAGGCCATCCAATCGGCCCAGCAACGAGCAGCGCCAGTCACTCCAGATAGCCAACCCAGCACCCATGTACCCACCCCGGTAGATTTGGAAGTGTTTGTTCACGGCGCCCTTTGCGTGGCCTATTCCGGTCAGTGCCTCACGAGCGAAGCGCTGGGTGGACGAAGCGCCAACCGCGGCGAATGCGCCCAAGCCTGCCGACTTCCTTATGAGCTTATATCGGATGGTCGCCAAGTGGACCTCGGCGACCGCCGTTACCTGCTCTCGCCCCAAGATCTAGCCGGGCTCGAGGTTCTCGACGATTTAGTCCGCACTGGGGTTTCCTCACTCAAGATCGAAGGGCGCCTCAAGTCTCCAGAATACGTTGCCAGCATCACCCGGGTTTATCGTAACGCCCTCAATCGAATCCGGGATCAGTCTCAACTCAACCGCCTCTCCGAACCCAACGTTTCCTCCGGTTCAGCGGTTCCGCCACCTGTCCGCTACGAAATGGAAATGGCCTTCTCTCGAGGACTCCACACCGGGTGGTTCCGCGGCATCAATAACCAGGAGTTGGTTCACGCGCGTTTCGGAAAAAAGCGTGGCGTGCTCGTCGGTGAGATCACCCGAGTGGATCCTTCTGCGGTCTGGCTTCAGCCGGTAAGCTCGGTGAAACTGGGGGATGGTGTCGTCTTCGATGCCGGCAGGCCCGAGGAACGAGAACAGGGGGGGCGCATCTATGGGATCCACCCCGATCCTCGATCGGCAGCCGAAAAAATACCTCGCGAAATCTGTCTCAGTTTCGGAAGAGATGCCGTGGATTTCAGTCAAATCCGACCCGGAGACCGCATCTGGAAAACCAGCGACCCCGAATTGGAACGCGAAATCCGCCGCACCTATGAAGGGGAACAGCCAAAATACCAACGCCCGTTGACGATGGAGGCGCATGGGCACAGCGGGTCGCCCCTAACCCTCGTCGCTCGCGATTCCGAAGGCCACGTGGCGCAAGTTGAATCGACTGTCCTTCTAGCGATCGCCGAACGCCAGCCGTTAACATCCGAAAAACTCCAGGAACAACTCGGGCGCCTCGGGGGAACACCATTCCAACTCGCCGAGCTGAAAAACCATCTGACTGGCCAGGTGATCCTGCCGATCAGCGAGCTCAATCGACTTCGGCGAGATGCCGTCAAACAGTTGGAAGTGCTTCGGGCCCAACCGCATCGTTGGATATTAAATCCAGAATCGACCGTCCATGTGGTTGACACACCACCTCCCCCCGCGAGCACCGTACCCACTGAAGTTCAGAAAAAACTGATCGTTCTCGTTCGCGATCTAGCCCAATTGGAGGCGGCGATCCAATGCGGTGTTGAGACCTTCTACTGCGACTTTGAGGATCCCAAGAAGTACCGTGATGCCGTCCGCAGTGTCCGTGAATCCAACCCTTGCGATGGACCCGGTCGGACGGTCTGGGTAGCGCCCCCCCGAATCACCAAACCCGGAGAGGAATGGATACTCAAACAGGTACTCTCGAGCGATGCCGATGGCTACCTGGTGCGAAACGCCGATCACCTGAATTTTTTCAGCGCACATCGCCGGGTGGGCGATTTTTCTCTGAACGTTGCAAATCCACTGACGGCCGAATGGTTCATTCAACGACACGGACTCGAACGGGTCACCATCTCTTACGACCTCAACGTCACCCAACTCGAATCCCTCGCTCAATCGGTTCCAGCCTCCTGGTTGGAGGTAACTCTGCACCAGCACATGCCCATGTTTCATATGGAGCATTGTGTCTTTTGCGCCTTCCTAACTTCGGGAACAGACTTCACTAACTGCGGGCGCCCTTGTGATCGACACCGAGTCAGCCTCAAGGACCGCGTCGGGCGGGAGCACCCGTTGAAAGCGGACGCCGGTTGTCGCAACACCGTATTCAATGCCCGCGCACAAACTGGTGCCGAATACCTCGATCGTTTTTTGGCACTCGGACTCCGCCAATTCCGGATTGAGTTCGTTCAGGAAACCCCCGAAGAAGTTGCCACGACGATCGCTCGCTATCGAGCCTTGTTGCGCGGGGAATTATCCGGAACAGAACTCTGGCGGGAACTTCGCCTGGACCCTCAACTTGGTGTTACTCGCGGTCAAATGGATCAGGCGGAGATGCGAAAAGTGCAACGGAAGTAATCCCAATAACGCGACCGGAGGGAACTACGAACTTTGTTGAACATTCCCCGTCACGAGGTCGCCACCAGGGCACCGGACGAGCGGTGACCCGCTGTGCAAGCAGCCGAGCCTTCAGGAAAGGTGGCGGTGGCAGGGTGGTCTGGACCCGGGCGCTGATGCTAGCGTCCAACGCGTGCTCCTGGGCTAAACAGCGCCCTAGCTCGGGGTCACGTCGGGCCTGCTCCAACACGAAATCGGGCGCGCGGAGTCGCGAACCCCGGGTGGTCAGCTTTGCCGGGGGCAACCGGCTTGGCTCCGGATACTCGGCTCGGTGGGCCAACCACCATGCCTTGGCGCGGTTCGCCGCTGCCCGAACTTTGGCGATGCCCTCGGTTTGGAACTCCTGCAGGCCGGTGTTTTGGTTCTCGACTGGACCTGATGATGTAGAGCGCCACGCCAAGCGTGAGCGCGAGCAGACTGGCCGCGCAGACAGCCGGTCTGAGCGAGTGTGTCGCCAGTCGGCGGGAACACAGTTCAGCTGAATCAGGGACTGGCATATTCCTGTTCAAGCTGGGTGAGCGTGGTCTTAAAGGTGAAGCTGGAATCGTCGCCATCGACCGCGATCCACACCTCACAGGTTTCCAACGGCGGCAGGTAGGTCTGTCCAAGGTCAAAGTGACCTTCCGTGTCCGGCGAGGCCAACACCTCCTCCTCAAAATGGTCGCTCCGGGGATGGCGGCGCTTCTGGCCCACTTGCGCATGGTCCGTTGCCAGCTTCAGAAAATGCACTGTGGCGATCCCCCGGCCCGGCGAGGCCAGGTCGAAGAGGGACCGCACCCAGGGAGGAGCCGTCCGGCGTTAGCGGGAAGTCAGCCGCGTGGTTCCGGGCTCCACCAATCCAACCCGGAGCCCGTAGCCGTCGAAACCCTTCTGCCCCTGACGCCCGGCAGGAATCGTCAAGTGCCCCGCAAGCTGCCCGCGGACCTTTACGGAGCGAATACGCAGCGGACCGGGCAGCGCATAGACCAGCGCTATGGTAGAGCGCTTTACCGAGATGACGAGTCCGGCTGCGGAAAATTCCAGCTCATGGGCGGGAATCCTGTCGTGGCTGGACAAGCGCCACGCGGTGTGGTCATGCAGCGGCTGGCGCAGGATCTGCGTGTTTGTGTGGGACCCACTCGTTGCGGCCAACTCCGGAGCGGCCACACAGCAAGTCAACAGTGCGCCATGCAACGCGGCAGCCAGCAAGAACCCTACATGTTTGAGACGCCTATCTAAAGTCAACTGGTTGGCATTTCCATGGCGGCTTTTCAGCTAGAGTAGTCAACAGCTTGTGAGAGGTATGTGATAAAAGCGGTGTATTATTGGGCAAATATATCTTTCGGTTCGCTAGCGATTCATCCGCCGACAACTACTTTGCGGCTGGTGACATGAGTGTTGGGTTTACCCCTCGCTGGAGTGAGATGTAGCGGAAAAAGTCAAAAAGGGCCTACAATCTCGCCGTGATGCTCACGATTTCCTCACTGACAGCCCGCCGCTTCGTGCGCCTTGCCACGGGTCTTGATGGCCGTTTCGCGGACATCGGAGCAGCACTGGATCATTTGGGATTTGTGCAAATCGACCCCATCAACGTTTGCGGACGAATGCAGGATCACATCTTGCGCCATCGCGTCGCCGGGTATCAAGAGGGCGACCTGTCGCGTCAGATCAAGACCTCGAGCGAGCGCTTTGCCTTCGAGCACCATTTGCCTGACTCGAGTAATCTAGCAGCCTTGCCATTGGATGCTTGGCCGCATCTCCAGCGATCGATGCACGCTCGCACCGGCATCGATAACACCTGGTCGGGCAAGCTCCAGGGCAGTTTCAAGATTTCGACTTTAAGGAGGCAGGTGAAACAAAAGGCGGTATAAAACTGGACAAAAGGCGCTGACTTTATTTAACTGCCGGCATGTCCGAGCCTATTACGCTACCCGAGCACGAGCAACAAACG
>SXSK01000158.1 GCA_005793375.1 Verrucomicrobiales bacterium
AAAGCTCGCGCCGTCGGGCGCTTGGACACCCAGCACCTCCAGTTCGCCGCTTACCCCACCAACCTGAATCCAATCCCAAAAGTCATCGACTTACACCCTATTCCACTCCAAATCACCCACAGATTCTGCTGAAGAGCCGAGTTTAGGTTTATCGTCTGTTTGCTTTTTTCGTTGCGCCGTATCAATACGGTCTTCTCCACACAAGCAGCGGGGATGCCAAGATGCCGAATTCCCCTCTGAAGGAGTGCAAATGTCGCACCCCTACAAAATTGCGTCCCATAAATATATCCCTGCCTAGAATACTCGCGACGAATTCAGTTAGATGACCAACTTTGATGTTAATAAATCCGACACTCTCTAGTGCGCTCCTTCTATGAGTCAAGTAACCCAATGGGGTGCTCTGACTTGTTAAGTAAATCGTCGAGCGTAAACCTTGTCGACGCCCTGTGCCAACCCTTGCGACCCGTTGATTATCAACGCCATTCAATGCCATTCAACCGCGATTCGAAAGAAGCGTTGCTGTGATTGCGATCGGCCTAATCGAACCCGCATGTTGCGCTCCACGGATCGGGCATTTACCGATGCCATGTCTTCCCAAGCGCCTGCGGTCAGGTCTGTTCGAGCCTGGAAGAAGTAGGCTCTGCCAGCCTCTGCGCGCCATTGCAGCCACACGTCACCGGTGGCTTCCAATTGCAATGCTATCCCGAGACGGCTCGTTGCATTTGCAGGGTCTGTGCCATCCAAATACTCCATCTCGTTGGAAACACTATCGCCGTCCGGATCGGTTTCACGGTCTGCCGGGTCTTGTAGTGACAAACCATGCAATCGCTCCCAGTCATCGCTCATTCCATCGGAATCGAGGTCCATCTGATTCGTCAGCCCCGGGGTGTTCAGACGCACAAATGTGCTGATGGTCGATCCGCCATCTGGCAATCGACCTTCACTTTGACCCGGTTTCTGAGTGCCGAAAGTAACGCTATCCACCCATGTGCCCATTGGATCCGCCAACCCAATGGATTCGCCTCGAGCGGACAATTGAAAGCCCACGTGATTGGGTCCCTTGTCCAACTGATTGTCGGCCTGAAATAGGGAATGACCCCGCGCCACAACGTAACTCCAAGCCGGAATCCGATGTTTCCGGGAATCCGAAAGGTCGTCAGTCAGATAAAATCCGGAGAGGTCTACCGGCCGATTGCCGGCGTTGTAGAGCTCGAACCAATCATCGCCATTGCTGGGATCGGCCATCCATTCATTGATCCACACATCGGTGGCATCCCCAAGTTCCGTCGCGATATTTATTTGCTCGGGTGAAGGCACTCCAAGTCGCCAACTGCCGGTTCCGTCTGGAATCCGCGCGATAGAATAATCTGGAGGCAACCACCCGCCGGCCCATTGATCGATGATCCGATCGCTGCGATCGGCGCGGTCGAAGAGGTATACCGGTTCACCCAAGTGACCCAATCCGAAGGGGGCGATGAGGTGGGGCAGCCTGGGATCCAGGTGTCCTTCACGCTCGTCCACGCCATCATCGGGGACACACCATACCCGCAAAAACCCATGGGCTGCCATCTGTGTGCCGTTCGGAAACATGAATTTGTTTGGCTCGTCAATCGAATCGCTCAGCCGCATACCACTCAGGTCAAGCGCCGTATCGCTGGGGTTGTAAAGTTCTACCCAATCCGGGAAGCGCCCATCGGCCTCGCGCAATCCTCGGTTGTGGTTCAGAATCTCGTTCAAGACGACCGTTTCGGGTGTGCTTGAGTTCGAGATCCCAAAAGTTGGGTCTGCGAAGAAACGCAAACCGTCCGCGCCTTGGGAACGACCCTGGGAGGTGTCCGAGTATTGGATCCCATAAGAAATGAAATCGATGAGGGATCCGGTGGTCCAGGCAGACCCCCCTCCGGGACTAGAAGACGTGTCGTAAAGCGCCAGAACTCCGGAATCAGACGCGAGTTGGAAATTCAAGTGATCCCCGCCCTGCCCGGCCTTGCCATCGGCTTGAAGAACAATCAGGCCATTACCCGGAATGAAACTCAGGGGTGCCATTCGATGTCCCCTGGCCAGTTGATCGGTCATTCCTGGCAAGAAGGCCACGGGATGATCGCTAAACAGCAAGCCGCCCATGTCCACTGGCAGCCAGTGAGTATTCTGCACTTCGACCAAGTCATTCTGGAAACGTGCCCGGGGATTGGTCAACCATTCTGACAAGCGCAGCCGACGTGGATCACCCGTCGAACGCGCCCGATTTGCCCTGCCAACCGTGGGTTCACACAACCGCCATACGGTTCGGTGAGCCTCCACTGGATTGGATCTCGCCGCGTGCGAATCCGTCACCCGCCCGATGGTACTTCCAATGAGCTGTGGCCCAAACTGAACGGAATCCTGGACCAGGCCCATTGGGTCGAGGAGGAACACGGTGTCACCTTTGACCGACAACCCGAAACCCATGTAGAGACCAGGACGTTCCACCAGCGGATTGTCACTGAGAATTAGATGACTTCTCGGTGGCATCACTGTACCCGGTGGAAACACAAACCGCCGGGATTCGTTGGTCGAGGTAGTGAGGCGGTAGCCACTCAGATCAGCCGACAACTCCGACGAATTACGCAGTTCGATGGCATCCCACACATCCTTGGCGCCGGTTCTGGCCACGGCTTGAATCTCACTCAATTGCACCGTCTGCGATGGAGTCAGAACTGGGATCAAAGGATCCACCGTCCAGGCCCTCGACAAGGTTGCCACCGCGCGTTCGCCAAAGATGGGATCGTTTTGATAGCGCCCAGAATCTCGAAGCCCAATCACCCCGACTTGATATGTTCCTGGCTTGAGTTCCCGGAGTGTGATGGGTGTATCGGACGGGATCTCAGCACTCCACTCACCGGCATTCAGTCGCCATCGATACCCAATGTAACCCGAGCCACGGGGCCATGGCTCCGATGGAATCCGATCTTCTGAATACAGCGGCCCAACACGGAGGGTTGCCGAGGTCGCTGAGGTCAAGGAAAGCGGTTCACCCTCGATCGTTAGTTGAGCGGGTAACACTCCGCCAGCGCCGCGACCGTCAGGCCCGAAACCCAACGCTATCGACCCAGGTCTCAGAGAAAACCAAGCCCAAAGCACCTGCGCCTCAGCCCATGAACGAAACTGTGTTTCAGCGACGGTTGGGACATGGAGCAATATCGGATCGCCCACAACATTTCCAACCCCTAAACCCTGCCATTCTATGGGCAAAATGTTCCGATTCCATGTGACGACCGACTTTTCCGGATCTGCGTTTCGAACCAACTGTTTCGCGTCCACGATCACATTGTTTTCCAGATAAAAGCCTCTTGCCAACGATGTTGGGGGGGCCGTTAGTCGGAATATCCCTCACCTGGACCACTGCCGAATCCACATCCTCACCACCGTCGTGCGTGATTCGAACAATGGTGTTGTTGAGCAACGTGAAAAAATTACCCTGCTTCGCGGTGGCCGCCTGATCGCAATCAAAGAATAGATTGCCAATCACCGTGACATTGGAGGTGCGCTCCCCGTCGCTTCCGCCCGAAACTGCACTGGAACTGTCCGGCGCGCCATTTCGGTGGGCGTGTAAGAAGATGTTTCCCTCGACCCAGGCATCTGTGCCGTCCAGATCCAAAATGTCGTCGGAGGACCCCGCGAAAACATTGTGCATCACGTGGAGGATTTCCTGGCCGCGTTCGCGGTTTCCGCCCGTAAAATCCACCACATCACTGTAACCCATGGGCGTGCCAAAGTAGCAGTGACGGATCACGCCGTGTCCTCCTGGCTTGATACCTTGAGTGCCGTGCACCGGTTCAAACACAGCGGTCGCCGATGGGAAGACGCAATGGCTGAGCACAAACGATGCTCCATCCAAATCCAGATACGGATGCGACGAGGTGCCAAACGTAGCGTGATCCAAAAACAAGGTTCCTCTCGAAATCTTGAGACAAGTTGTCGCGTTGCCTTCGAAATGAACCTGGCTCAACCGCGATTCAGGAGATCCAGACGACCCTTCAATGACGAGCCCATTCCAGTTGGATTCGCCACCCGGTTCACCCGTAAATTGGATGCGCCGTTCTGCAGTCCCCTCCGCCAACAATCGACCGCCATCCGCGATCACCATTCTCGCATCGGGCGCGAAGTGGAGAACTGTTCCTGGCTGTATTGAAAGGGTTGTTCCTGCGCCTACGGTCAATGTTCCGACGATCCGATGCGGCCCCTCCGCTGCCAGGAGTAACCGGTCGGAGATCAATGTTCCCGACAATTCCTGAGATGTCCCACCCGTACGAATCACCGGTTGGCGCAATTCTTCGATTACCTGCCCCTGTGCATCCAACGCCTGGACCAGCACGGTGTTTAGGCCAGGAGCCAATGAAATGTCTTTCGCGGTCCAACGCGTCCGCCATTGGACATAGGGCGCGGGCTGACCATCGACACGGACACCAAAAGTCGTCGCGGCATCGGCACGGCCGGCGAGATTCAACGTGGAGCCTGAAGTCCAGTAAACGCCATTGGTGAACGTCAGTTCGCTGTTCGTCGCGCTCAAGTGTCTCGGGATCATTCGGTCCAGATTGAGCCGTCGCGCCTGAGCAAACTGCTTCATCGTCTGAATCTGCGGTGCCACGCCTAGCCCTCCCAACACCTCGTCGATGAATACATCCAATTCTCGAGCACTAAACGGCCCGTCCAAGAGCCGCTGCAAGGTCCGATAATAGACCGCGGTGAACTCTGGGTATTCCACAAATCGGGCCAGCCACGGATTGGCGCTCATCCGAAATAACCCAACGTTGGCGTCAAACACGGAATCACCCAGACCCAGAATTGTGTCCAGATCATATGGAATCACACGGGCACGTGGATCCACGACACCGAAATAGAGAAAGTAATCATCGCCCTGGCCCGTCCCATTGCTGGCATTGGCGAGATTGGTTTCGCGATTGTCGACGATCGCCTCCAAGGCGAAATACAACATCCATTGGTCGACATCCACCACCTCTCGAATGGCCGACGCCCAGGCCGGTGTCGCCGCACCGGGACTACCGATGGTTTGGCAGAGTCGGATCACATCCGACCAGTCGTCTTCACTCTCGTTGGTGCGCTTGAAGTAATTCAAGCGATATGGCGCCGGTTTCTCTCCTTCATTATGCAAATCCGCGCCTCGCCCCGATTGGCGCATGCCTCGATAAGCATTTCCCCGATCATCCACTGGAAACAGGCGCTTCACGTAATCGGAATCAATCACCTCGTTCGCCGCGTAGAATCCAAATGTTGGGGCTCCAGTTCGATCACTCAACGTGTCGCCGTTGACCCGAACCCGAACTGGACGAGCCGCCGCCGCTGCCAGCCCCGCCTTGCGATACAGCGCGCTTCCCAGCAGTTGAACGGGTGTGTATTGGCTGTTCAGATTGATCCTTGCCACCTCATTCCATCGATCGTCCTCTCGAAAATTGATACGAAAACTCTGGGGTTGCCTCTGCGAGGATCCATTTCCGCGGTTGCGAACGCCCACGGTGTACCGAACCGTGTCACCGCGTGGATCGCACGCCACAAATGTCGCATTGAACTGAGCCTGGCTCTGGGAGGATCGGCCGACATTGCGGTTAATGTCATTGAGAACGGCCCGATCCGCCGCCGTCATTATCAGCCGAAACAGCGGCAACGTCCCAGCCTGTCCCGGATCCGGCAGCGCGGCCTGGTCCACTTGATAGAGTGCATTCAGGTTCTGCTTGAGAACTCCTGCAACTAACGCCGGTGCGGGCCAAGAGCGCCGCCGCCCCTCCTCATCCGATGCTTCCACGAAGAACTCCACCAGAGTTTTATTCGGCAGAGGCGGAATACGCGCTCCAAACCGTCCGTCGCCCGGTGATCGGTCGCCATGCAATCCGTCGTCCAACATGGGCTCCGCAACGAAGTTGGGAGTGCCGTCTACCCGCCAATACAATGTCGCGCGACTCACCGTGGTTTCGTCAAGGAACCGCGCGGTGACCAAGACGGGCTCATTCGTCCTTGGAACCAGAGGCGAGTGTCGCACATCGAGGATTAACGGGGCGATATTGTTGGTATATCTGGAATTGGGGGCACCTGGTGTACCATTGGTCCCAACACTGGACCTCCAGTTTTGTCCGTTGGATCCCGAAAGTCCGGGTTGCAACTGTTCCAAGGAAGCCCCAAAACCATCAGCGGCAGAAGACCATTGCCAACCCCGATGCCCGGAATCCAGCGGGCCAGGAATTCGATCGGCCCAATCCCCCTGATCGGCGTATTCCAAGCTCTGCACCAACTCGTCGTCTCCGCTTCGAAGCTCAATCTTCTGCCCTGAATTCGCCAGACTTCCCGTCCAGCCCGCTACCCAGTTAGTGACCTTCGTGTACCGGGCCTTAAAGGCCTCGGCGTCCGCAGCCACGACCAGAAACTCCCCGGCATTGAGTCGGGTGCCTGGGGGAATCTGAAAGCGGATTCCCGAGGTGAAGCGCCACCCGGACAGGTCCACGCCACTGGTTCCGGTATTGACCAGTTCGAGCCATTCGTCCCGATCATCTTCGGACGCCGGATGAAACATGAGTTCATTGATCTGGATGTTGGCCAGAAGGGCTCCATTGCAAATCCAGCACGCCAAAAAAACCCATCGAGCTATTTGGAACCGATGACGACAACGATTCAACTCGACCTCCCAGCTGTGGCAATGAAGATTCAGTTGTTGTTCGGCTCGTTCCGGCGGAGACCCACCTCGTGGGCGATGTCATCGAACTCTTCACGGCTGACCTCGTGCAGTTGTTTGCCACGTTTGGCGAGCTTTTCGTTAATCTTCACGGCCTTTTCGGTCATTTCAGCGTGCGTCTCCTTGGTTCCGCCGACCAGGGCGAAGTTAGGGCCTTTGGTCACCCGCTTATGTCCATCGGAGTCCAGGCCCACTCCCAAAATCAGTGCTCCAGGTTTGGCGGAGGCTTTTTTAGCAGGTGATTTCGCCATGCACGTGCAACGTTATTGAGCTGGGGCCGGGGTGCAAGGGGAGATTCTTTTGGCCGGTAACGGTGTTGCAACCGTTACTTGGAGCCCAGGGCGCTGGCCATGGTGAAGATGGGGAGTAGCAGCCCGAGTGCGAGAAAACCAATGCAACCGGCGACCACGCATAGAATTGCGGGTTCGATCAGACGCACGGCTTGGTCCACTTGCCGATTGGTGCGACGTTCAACGGTGTCGGCAATTTGCACCAAGACTTTGTCCAATTTGTTGGACTCCTCAGCGACGGTGATCATGGCGAGGATCTGATCGGGAATAAAGCCGCCGACGGAGAGTGGTTCAGAGAGCCGTTTGCCGTCGCGTACGGCCTCCGTGGCTTCGCTAATACGTTCCGACAGGATGCTGGAACCGGTCGCGTCTTTGCTGATCTTGAGAGCGTGCAAGAGGGGCACACCGTTGGCGAGCATGGTGCCGAGAATTCGGCAGAAGCGGGTAATCGCGAGAAGTCGCAAGGCAGTGCCTACAACGGGAATCTTTAGCTGCCATCGCTCGAGCTTGCGGCGCGAGGCCTCGCTTCTGAGGTTGGTCCAGAGAAAGGCGCCAACGCCGGCACCGCCAACGATCAACAAGTACCAATAGCTGCGGACGATCTTACTGGCGCCGAACAGAATTTCTGAAGGCAGAGGTTTGGGTGCGTTGGCCAACATCGGTTCAAATTTTGGCACGAAGAAAATAAGGGCCGCGAGCATGACAAATGTACCCAAGCCTGTGAGCATGGCTGGATAGATCAAGGCGCCCATGACTTTGCTTCGCAACTCCTCAAATCGCTCCATGAATCCCGACAGACTTCGGAGGACTTCTTCCAAAAACGCCGCGCGTTCACCTGCCTGAATCATGGCGGTGTGTAACGGCGGAAAGATTTCGGGATACTGTTTTAGTGTTTCCGTCAGTGATTTTCCGTCAGCAACGGCCGCTCGAATTTCCTTCAACAGATCGCGAAGGCCAGGCGATGGGGTGGACCGGATGAGCGAATCCAAAGCGCGCAGCAAGGGAACGCCTGAGCCGATGAGGTCTGCAAGTTGACCGTACAACGTGCCGAGGTCGCGTGTGCGGACCTTGGGCTTGACCGATTTGTCCTTGTTGGCCGACCCAAGCCCTTGGACGGAAACTGGGAACAGACGTTTTTCCTCCAACGAGCGCAACGCGCCAGCCTCGCTATCCGAATCCACCGTGCCCGTCATTCGGGCACCGGTTTCGTTGATCGCGATGTAGTGGAATTGTGGCATTGAGTCTTCTGCTTTTCAGAGGGGTTCTCTGGGATGGTTAATAACCGGTTGAGTCTAACCGTCCGGAGCACCCGTACTGTAACTGAAGGTCTGCTAACTTCCAGCCTTCAAAGCGCGGTGCAGAGCACCACTTCATCGGGTGTGGTGATGCCTGCCCGTACCTTGATCCAGCCATCCTCGCGTAGCAGGCACAAGCCAGAGCTTTTAGCGGCGGCGACAATCTGGTGCGACGGCGCTCGTTCGATGATCTTCTCGGCGATGACATCGGTCATCACCATGAGTTCGTAGAGTCCGGTTCGACCGCGATAGCCCGTATTGCGACAATTAGGACAGCCGACCCCCCTGGCGAGGGTTTCGCCGGGGTCAAGTATTAGGTCGCGAGGCAGATTGGCGGGGTCGGGGACGTACTGTTCCTTGCACTTGGGGCACACGCGGCGGACAAGGCGCTGTGCCATGGACCCAATCATGGTGCTGCTGACAAGGAAAGGTTCGACACCCATTTCGATCAAACGCATGGGTGCCGAGGCGGCGTCGTTGGTATGCAACGTGGAAAGCACCAAATGGCCGGTCATGGCCGCTTGCGTCGCGGCGCTGGCGGTTTCGAGATCGCGAATTTCACCGATCATGACGACATCCGGGTCGTGGCGCAAAATAGCCCGCAATCCTTTTTCAAACGTCATCCCCACTTGATGATTCACGGGGATCTGGTTGACGCCGGCAAGGTTGTATTCCACCGGGTCTTCAACGGTGAGAACTTTGAGACCGGGGCCGACAATGGCATTCAGTGCGGCGTAAAGTGTGGTCGTTTTGCCGGCACCCGTTGGGCCGGTGACCAGAAAGATTCCATGGGGTCGGTCAATGAGTCCTTTGAAAAGGGCATAGTTATTATCGTCCATGCCCAATTGCTGGAGCGTGAAAAGCACGTTTGCCTTGTCGAGCAGGCGCATAACCACACCTTCACCGAACAGCATGGGAATGACACTGACACGGACATCGATCTGCCGTCCGCCGACTTGAAACTTGATGCGACCGTCCTGCGGGACGCGGCGTTCGGCGATGTTGAGATTTGCGAGGATCTTGATGCGACTGATGATGGCTGCCTGGAACCGATTCATCTGGGGCGGCACGGAAGCCTCTTGGAGTACCCCGTCGATACGATAACGAATCGACATATTGTATTCATAGGGTTCGATGTGAATATCGCTAGCCCTCTCGTTCACGGCCTCCAGGATGATCTCATTGACCAACTTAATGACGCTGGCCTCCTGGGCCATCTCGAGAAGATCTTCCCCGCCCTCCACGGAATTGCCGGCGACATCCGGGCCATCGGCACCGACCATTTCATCCAGTGTGTCACCACCGAGCCCATAATGAGACTTGATTAGTTTTTCGATATCGTCGCGTGGGGCCAGCACGGGTTGGATATCCAATCCAGTGGTCAGGCGGAGATCGTCAAAGGCGTACAGATCGAATGCGTCACTTGTTGCGACGTTGAGCATGCCGTTGGTGCGAGAGATGGGAATGAGGCGCTTCCGGTAAACGACCTTCGACGGGAGCGAACGCAGGATTTCTGCGTCGATTGAGATATCCGTGAGGTCCACCAGTGGTATTTGCAACTGCTCCGCCATGAGTTGCAGCATCTGGCATTCGGACAGGAATCCCAATTGGACGATAGCGCGGTTCAGGCGCAGACCTTCGGCGCGCTGAAGATTGACGGCGTCGATCAGTTGCTCGGGAGTGAGCAGCCCCTTTTCCAGCAGAATTTGACTGATGCTCATTTGGATTGAAGATCGTGAGTCCTGGAAACACCTGGGACCCCTCGTTACGACGACTCTGAGCGGTGAAACATTCGATAAACCGAAAGACAGGACGAGCTGAAGGGGTCAATTCAACTCGGGCCTCGAAGAAAGGCCCCAATATCCTTAACCCGTGACGGATGGGGCGGCGAAGTTGTCAGGGCAACAGGCGCGAAACGATGGTGCTCAAGGTTTTCCCGTCGGCCTGGCCGGCGGCTCGTGCACTGGCGGCTTTCATGACTGCCCCCATATCCTTCTTGCTGGTGGCGCCGATCTCGGCAATGACGGCCTGAACGAGTGCTTCAAGTTGATCGGCGGGCAGGGCGCGCGGCAAAAATTCCTCAATGATCGCCAGTTCAGCGCGTTCTTTGTCGGCGAGTTCCTCGCGACCGGCTGCGGCATATTCCGTGATTGAATTGTGGCGCTTCTTGGCCTCCTTTTGAAGGACAGCGACAATGTCAGGGTCAGCCAGTTGATCCGTTTTTTTTTCGATTTGGGCGTAGCCCACGGCGGATTTGATCAGGCGAAGCGCTCCAGTGCGGTCGGCGTTACGGGCCACCATGGAGGCTTTTAGTTCCTCGGTGATACGAAGTTGCAAACTCATGATTTGGCGGATTGGAGCTTCTTGAGACGGTCGCGTACTTGGGCGGCTTTTTCGTAGTCCTCCACTTGAATGGCTTCAGCGAGAGCGCGTTGAAGCTTTTCCAGTTCAGACAACGGCTTGCGATGCTTCACTTCTTCAAGCCAATTGCGGAGTGAATTGATTTCAGGGCTGTGGTCTAGCAGGTCTTCACGGTTGAATTCGTGATAAAAGTCTTCGAGAGCGGTGATGCCTTCCTCGATGCGTCGGACGGCTTCAGTATGGCGTTTGGCTTTGAGCGAACGGGCGCCGACCGCACGCGTGCGCATGAGCAATAATTGAGGGGCAAACTGATTGACGGACCAAGCCAGTTCTTCGGTGGAGGCAAATGCGCGCGCAAAACCGAAGACTTCCAGATTGCGGTCGGCATCACGTTCTACGGCGTCGTAGTCCTCCAATTGATAGAAACAGATATAGCGGTGGTGGTACTGGATGGCTTCCTGTTGGAGCCGTGAGCATTCTTCAGCAACTAGTTGGAAGCTCGGGTCGGCATCTGGGTTTTCAGCTTTCGCTCGCTCCCAACGAGTTCGGTAGAAATCGAACCACGAATCTTGCCCCATAGGTCGTTTGCCGTCGGGCCTCCCCTCGGCGTTCATCTGAAGGATGCCAAGATCCACGCGCAGCTGAATCTTTTCTTTGCCGTCCTTCCCCTTGAACCGCCTCGCGGCGACCTGCCCTGGTTGGTAATCCCATTTCAGGAGCAACTGGGTGATGTCGTTGTTCACGTCCAGACTATCGCCCTGGACTTTGGAGCCGTCAACGGACCGACAAACTTTGTCTTGCGTTCCCACGTCATCCTGAACCGAAGCGTCCTTCAGGCCGACGCGTGCACTTGACTCCCTACCGCAATTCGCGCTTATCAATGGCATGCCCAAACCGCCATGCGACGCCTATACTCATTGGCTCATTCACCACACAGCACCCGAATTTCTTCGCGAAGAAGGCCTCCCTCCCGAAGTCTGGCTTCAACAGCTCTGGCGACATCAACGGATTCGCCGAGATCAACTCCGAACCGTGGATGGACGACGCTTGAGTGTGCTTCATCCCGGGTTTTGGAATCGTGAGGCGGGACCGGATTTCCAGCGCGCTGTCCTGCAGTATGAGGGCGAACTTTCGGTGGTAGGTGACGTCGAGATCGATCTGTCGGTGTCCGGATGGCGCGGGCATCATCACCAAGGCAATCCAGCCTACCGACGAGTGATCTTGCGAGTCGTTTGGCGGGCGCGGCCAAGCGAAACGACGGCTGGGGAAGTTCGAGATAAGGAACCGCCCGTGCTGGAATTGGAGCCGGTGCTGGATGCCCCGCTTTCGGAGTTAACGAATTGGCTCTCCTGCGAAGCACCCTGGAGATTACCTGCATCGACGGCGGGGATGTGCGCCGGTCCGCTGCGAGTGGTTTCCTCGCAAGAAGCGCATCGGATTTTGGAGCAAGCGGCGCGTTCTCGGTTGGCTCGAAAGGGTTCGGAATTCGAAGCGCAGGCCCGTCAACATGGTTGGGAACAGGTGCTCTGGGAGGGCTTGTTCGCTGCCCTGGGATACAAACATAATGCCTGGCCCATGCGCCGATTGGCCGAAGTTCTGAGACCAGGTGGTCCTGGTATGGCCTCGCGAACGTGGACTCACTTGGAAACCGTCCAAGGCCGGGTTTTTGGGTTGAGCAGTTTTCTTTCGAGTGCGGTGACTCGTCCGTCGACCTATTGGCGAAGTCTCTGGGATGTCTGGTGGCGTGAACGCCATGAATTTGAAGGCATGGAACTTCCGGGATCGGTCTGGCGGTGGTCTGGGATTCGGCCCATCAATCATCCGCACCGAAGACTCGCCTTGGCAGCGCATTGGTTGCAGATGACGACCTTAGGGACGCAGTTGGAGACTTGGATAACTCAACGGTTGGACCAATCAGCGGCGGCTGAATCGCTGATGACCATCCTGCAACCGCGGCAGGCCGACCCGTATTGGTCCAAGCATTGGACACTGACTTCAGCGCGACTGGAGCGCAGTCTGCCACTGCTCGGGGCCGCTCGCGCCACCGACTTGGCAATGAATGTCATTTTGCCTTGGTTTTGGGTGCGGGCGACATTGGCCCGAAACGACGCTCTGAGAGCCAGAGTTGAAGAGCGATACCTGGAGTGGCCGGCCGGAGAGGACAATGCGGTGTTAAGGCTCGCTCGCGACCGACTCTTCGGTGGCGTTAGACCCAATCTCCCAAGAACGGCGGCAATCCAGCAAGGAATATTGCAGGTCGTTCGGGACTTCTGCGACCGATCGGATTCACGCTGCACTGGATGTCAGTTTCCGGAGTTGATGCGTGCGTTATCGGGGTAGTTTGAAAAAACCGTTGCAATGGGGACGGTCATTGACCATTTTGGCCCGGCAATTGGTTCGGGGCGTAGCGTAGCTTGGTAGCGCGCTTGTTTCGGGTACAAGAGGTCGTGAGTTCAAATCTCACCGCCCCGACCACTTCGCTTGGATTCGAGGTTGCTTCCGCAACCTGAGGTTTGGTCTTTTGGTTTGGTTTAGTTTAGTCACTCCAGCGGTTGCGCACGTGGCGGAATTGGCAGACGCGCTACTTTGAGGTGGTAGTGCCGTAAGGCGTGCAGGTTCAAGTCCTGCCGTGCGCACCAACTGTCTGGAAAGGCGGATCTTCCGGCTAAACTTTTTCGCCGGGGTCAACTTCTGGAACCTGCCAGTTCAACCACAGCTTCTGGCACCAGGTGTTACTCTTGTTTTGCCAGCAACCCAAAAATCGCCTCCTTCAAAGGCACGAATCTTTCTTTCGCCTGCCCATAGAAGGTCCGCCATGAACGCAACGTTTACGGGCTGCGAGGAAGTGGCGGGAGATAATTCGGTGGTGGAACGACTTTCACGCCTTCTGGGGCACTTCCTGTCGTCGTGCCCTGGCCGGCTCCAATTCCGCCGCCAACGTAGGGCTCGATACGGGATCGACGTGTGGGCAGTTCGCGGATCGGCTGGGGGGTTGATGGGGAAAAGTTGGGTGCCGAACCTGCTGCGCCGGCGTTATTATCCAGAGTTACTGTCGGAACGACTGGTTGCTGAACCTCGCCGCGTCTGCCGACCACGACGGGTCCTCCGCCAACTCCTGGCAGGGCGGCGGCGCCACCTCTCGGGTTGAGCTGAGGATTTTGAGCCGGGACAGGGACTGCGATAGGCGCTGCTCCGGGAGGTGGTGTAACTCCCGGAGCAGCGACGACGGATTTCAGACTGTTGTTCTTGAAATCCAATGAGGTTTCATTGCCTGCGTTTCGAATCCGCACCGTTTCTCTCGCTGGATCAATCGACAAAACCGTGAGGTCACCCTGGGTTTCGCCTTCTTTCAAGGATAAGAACTCAGGCACCTTATCGTTGGGCTTACTTACACTGAAGAAGGCTTGTTTCCCGTCGCCTAAATCAATGATGCCGGTCAGAAAAACATTGGAAGGGGGGGCAGGTGGCGCCGCGGGGGCAGGCGGCGCTGGTGCTTCGGGCTCTGGTGGTTTGATTGCGAAGGGGTTACGACGCGAAATGCCTTGATATGGGTTCTTGTCTTCGACCGGTGTTTCGTCGGCCCGGCTTGGCTGAGATACAGCGCTGCCTATGGCCGCCACGGCGATTGCCAGCATCCAAGACGGTTGGAACCTGAAACTCATGGAACCACTGTAAAGGATCCGGAGCTTCGGCGCATTCGAAAAGTGAGGCTTCATCGTGTCAGTTGGCTCCAAAACACCGGCAAAAGCCTTCGGTTGCGTCAACGGCAGAAAAAACTCTCCGCTCGCCATACAAATCTCATCCCGGCAGTGTCTATGTTCTCGAAGACGTGCTGGATACAACGGACAACTTGAAATGGTGCGAACGGCTGTTTGAAGAACAGGCGGGCAACCTGATCTTGTACGGGCGCTCATTGGGATTGAGCCATGCGGAGGCGGAAGACCTGGTTCAGGAGATTTTTGCGGCGTTGGTGCAGATGCCGGAAGTTCCGGAGCGACCGGCTCACTACGCCGTTCGCGCGTTGCGAAATCGTGCCATCAACTTCCGTCGATCCTTCGTGCGACGCGTGTTGCGGGAAATCGAATCGGTGCGCTGGTTTGAAAAGGGCCCGACGGAGTCCTTGCCGGAACGCATCGCCATGCGATGTCTTTCCGACTTACCGCAGGAGCAACGCGAGGTGATTGTGCTGAAGATTTGGCATGGGCATACGTTTGAGGAAATTGGGGAGATTGCTGGCATCTCGCCAAATACTGCCGCGGGGCGGTATCGATACGGGATCCAGAAATTGAGAGCATGTTTGACGGAGAACGCTTATGAACAGGAAAGATTCTTTGGAGACAGTGATGGCCTCCTGGACTCCGCGCCAACCATCCCCAAGGCTTAAGCGCCGACTCTTCGGCGACGGAACAGCCGATGGGGATCTTGTGGGATTTGGCTGCGATGTTTCGGCGTGGCGGGCGGTTTCGACCTGGCTGATGTCGGCGGCGGCTTGTGTCGCAGCCTTTATGATCAGTTGGGTGCCGGCTGGGCGTCAGTTGGCTCCAGCATTGATTGACGCTGCCCAAGTCAGGGCTTTTGAGCGGACGCCGGTATATGCGTCGTTACGGACCGCTTCGGCACACAGCGCCGCCAATAATCTTCCGGTCACCAGTTTTACGTGGACAAACCAAGCCCACGCTCATTCCACTAACGCCCTGTTTCCCGGCGATAACTAGCCGTTCTGATCCCTATGCAGAATCCGAGTTCGAATTCTGGCCGCCCGAGCCAGCCCGCCAGTCGTTCTGACGCCCCGATCTCCGGGGGGCGAAAGCCGGCTGTTGCCCCTCCGCCCCAGTCGTCTCCGCCTCCGTTGTTCCGGCGGATCGATTGGTTCACATTTGTGTTGGTGACGGTTCTCACATTGGCGGGATACCTCTACACCATTGCGTCGGACCTGACGTTGGAAGACTCGGGTGAACTGGCGGTCGCTTCCATGTACGCGGGTGTGCCCCATCCACCAGGTTATCCTGTGTGGACCTTGTACACATGGGCATTTACCAAGCTCTTGCCGTTTTCCAACATCTCCTGGCGGGTCGCTGTTTCGTCCGCCGTCGCCGCCGCGTTTGCCTGTGGTTTGTGCGGTCTCCTGGTTTCGCGTGGCAGCAGCATGATCCTGGAAGGCATTGATTGGTTTAAGGACATTGATCGAAAGAAGGAGAGTGCCTTGTGCGTCGTGAGTGGGTTTGTGGCGGGCGCACTACTTGGGTTCAATGGGTTTATCTGGAGTCAGGCAATTATTGTCGAAGTGTATACCTTGGCAGTGCTCTCTTTCATGGGAGTCCTGGCGTATCTCATGCGGTGGATGTATGCCCCTCATCAATTCAAATACCTGTATTGGGCGTTTTTCTGGATGGGCGTCAGTATCTGCAATCACCAAACACTGGTGGTGGCTTTGATCGGCATGCTGGTGGCCATCATTGTCGGTCATCAGGCATTGGGACGCGATCTCTCTTGGGGCGGTGCTGCCGTCTGGGTATTGGGATTGTCCATGGGTGTGTTGAAGGACAATCCTGCGGTTCATTTGATCTTTAACTTTGTTGGCATTGGCTGCACCGGCGCAGCGATCTGGCTGACCCTCCAGACCCGCACGGCACTGAACCAATGGAAAGCGTTACTCTGGATTGGCGTCGCGTTTGCGGTTGGCTCCAGCTTCTACCTGTATATGCCGCTGGCTTCGATGAGTAACCCGCCTCTCAACTGGGGGTATCCGCGGACGGTCGAAGGATTCATCCACGCGTTCACTCGCGGCCAGTACGAAAAGACCAATCCAACCAATGACTTCGGGGTTCTGTTTAATCAGGTCCGGATGTATATCGAAGGAGCCATTGAGGAGTTCAACATAGGGAATTTGCTCATTGGATTGGTGCCATTCGCGTTTTGGAATCGGATGCAAAAGCGCGAGCGGTTTTGGCTGATCGGACTGAGCGCAATTTACCTCTGCCTAGCCTTCCTGCTGCTGATCCTACTGAATCCGCAGACAGATAAGCAGGCGCGTGAATTGGTGAAGGTGTTCTTTACCTCATCCCACGTCGTGATCGCCATGGCGGTGGGTTATGGCGTGACACTGATTGGGGCTTGCTTGCTGATGCAGTACCAGCGGACGCGGTATCTTTTGTTGATAGGCGCGACGGTCGTCGCGGCGTTCAATCTGTATGAAGTCTATGCCGTTTTCGACACCACGCTGTTTGCCATCATGCGAGGGGCTGCCTTGGCAAGTTTCGGGTTGTCGGCCGTCTTCATCGGGCTGTTATTGCTGTATCGTCGACAGGTGGTGCTGGCTCCTTTTTTGGCAGTCTTTGCCTTGATCCCAATGGATTCGATCTTGTCCCATTGGTCGGACAACGAACAGCGAGGGCATTTGTTTGGATTTTGGTTCGGCCATGACATGTTCGATCCGACCGAGATCAAGGAAGACGACGGCAAACCGGTTTATCCGGAAATGACACGAGACGCCGTCTTGTTTGGGGGCACGGATCCCGGTCGGTTCTGTCCGACCTACATGATCTTCTGCGAAAGTTTCATCAAACCAGAACAGCGGCGGAATCCGAAGTTCGACCGTCGGGATGTTGCATTGATCACGCAAAACGCTTTGGCGGATAATACGTACCTGGATTACATCCGGGCGCACTACAATCGGAGCGCACAAAAGGATCCACCCTTTTTCCAGGAATTGCCGTTTGTCCGCTCGGAGAAAGACCGGTTGTTGGGTCGAACCAATCTCCTGGCGCGGCTAATGAAGCCATTGGACAGTCTGTTCATTGGTCTGGGGGATTCCTTGGAGAAGGAACGCCGAGCCGGCTCCTCACTTTTTAAAGCCGATCATTTTATCAATCTGGATGGATTCAAGAACCGGCTGCAAAGCGGCACGGCCCCTTTGTTTCCCTACCTAAAGGGGGAATTGGGATCCGCTGCGACGGGGGACGCCTCGGCACTCGCCGACGGATTGAATCGAATCGTGGAGAAGGGGCTGCTCTATGATGATTCCCGTTTCGCGGGTATCCAGTTGTCGAGCCGGCTCCTTCGATTCGCCCAACAGAATCCAACGAGCCACAATCGGATTCGATTGAACCGATTGCTGCTGGAAGAGGCCTTTGAAGGTCTGGTGGCCAAGTCTCTGGGCGGGCTTTATCCAGACTTGGAAGTTCTAACCCCCACTCCCGACGAATCCGCGCGGAGCTTCCAGGAATACATGATCGATGCGCAGCGCCGGATGTCCATGAATCAACTCAAACCCGGCGAGTTGGTCACTCAGACCGGCGATGGACGGGTGTCGGTCTCAGGTCAAGTGGCCGTCATGTCCATCAATGCCCTCCTTTGCAAGGTGATCTTTGATCGGAATCCACAAAACGACTTCTTCATTGAGGAAAGCTTTCCACTCGATTGGATGTTTCCCTACCTGTCGCCATTTGGGATTATCCTGAAGATTAACCGCCAGCCTCTGGATGAAATGACCGATGAAGTATTGCGTAAAGATCACGTCTTCTGGAGCAAGTATTCCGACCGGCTTATCGGAAACTGGATCACCTACGATACCAAAGTTTCAGAGATCGCGGATTTCGCAAAGCGGGTGTACCAACAGCGCGATTTCTCGGGATTTAAAGGAGATCCGAAATTTGTCCGCGACGACAATGCGCAGAAGTCGTTTTCCAAGTTGCGTGGCGCAATTGGCGGCGTCTATGCGTGGCGATTGCGTGCGTCGAAGAGCACGCAGGAGCGGGAGCGGCTCCTCAAGGAAGCGGATTTTGCGTTCAAGCAGGCTTGGGCGTATTGCCCGTACAGTCCGGAGGCTGTCTATCGCTACGTACAAATGCTGGCTGAAAATGGTCGCATCGAGGATGCGGTCGTCGTGGCGGAAACCTGCTATTCGTTTGATACCGAAAATAACGGGGTTCGCGATTTGGTGAACAACTTGCGCAGCATGAAAGGCAACGCGGGTGCCATGCCGGTTCCATCGCCGAACGGGTTGCTTCAACTGGAAACAAAATATCGAACCGAACCCACGAATCTGGAAACCGCATTCAATTTGGCTTCGCTCTACATCCAAATGCAACGACCCGCGGACGCTTACGGGATTCTTGATGGACTGTTGGCCAACCCGGCCGCGGATGCCCGCACCGTGTTGTCCGTGGCGGAAGCCTACCGGCAATTGTCACAGGTTACCAAGGTTGAAGCCGCGATGTTGCGATACACTAAGCTTGCTGCGGAGAGTCCCGAGGCGTGGTACGACCTGGCGGCGATTCAGGCGGCTCAGGCCAAGGCTAAAGAAGCCGCAGAAAATCTTGACCGCGCTTTCGTGTTGGATGCCGCTCGTCGAGCGAAAGATCCCAACCAACGGGACTTGCGAGGTCAGTTTCCAAGTGATGTGCGGTTCGAACAGGTGCGCAATTCGCCCGAATTTCAGAAGTTTCGATAGAAAAAAGCCAATGCACCAGGAAACACGAACTCACACCAAGACAGGAAGGGAATTGGAGGAGTTGGCCGTCATTGAGCGTTTGCTCATCTCGAATGCGCTCAATTCGCGATTCCAGGCTCAGAATATTTTGGTGTCGAACGCCCGTTCAACGAACCAGATGATCGCGACAAGAATCACGAGCACCGAGCCTCCGCGAAAGACCAAACGGCGGTAGAACCAAGTGCGACGGAACGCAAAGGCGATGGGAAGAAACGTGGCGACGATGGCAAGCTGGCCTAATTCGACGCCGAGGTTGAAGGCGATCAGCGCGGTAACCAAGGTCGACTTGGGAAGTCCCAAGTCCGCGAGGACACTGGCAAATCCGAACCCATGAATTAGCCCGAATCCGAAGGCCACCATCCAGGCACGATTTTGGAACACGGGTCGCAAGTTGTTGAACGCTGCCAACACAATACTGGCGGCAATACTGGATTCCACGAGGCGCGACGGTAGCTGGATAATCTCCAAGGCGGCGAGCGTTAGTGTGACGCTATGCGCCAAGGTGAACGCGGTGACGATCTTAAAGACATTCGCGAAACTTGGCCGGAACCGAGTGTGAGGAAAGAACTCGAGCTTCCCACCGGGCCGTTTTGGGGCGGGCGCATGGAAGAACACGGCTGGAAGCAGTAGGGCGAGCAGGAAAAGAATGTGATCGGTGCCAATCCAGATGTGATGAACCCCCTCTTTGAGATACTGAAAGAAGCCAGAGTCTTCACGAGTGGACGCCCGGGTAAACGTCTGGATGGGTTCAGCGGGACTAAAGACAACCGTAATGACCCCCGGTTCCACGGTAGGTGGTGCGACACGCGAATGTTCTGCGGTATTCGTGAGCGTGTGGGGCGCGGCTTGATTGGTTAAGCCGAACGCCACCATCGGCTCCTTTGGAAGTGAGGGGATGGCATTGGTGGCACCCTGCCATTCGAGGTTCAGTAATCCGCGGTGCAGTGGGTCCAGTTCAAAGAAAAGCCGGTATTCGACTTCCAAACGTTCAAACGGTTGGGGCGCCTGCCCTTCAAACTTCAACACCGCGTAAGTGCCATCGGTGTGGTTAGCGACCAGTTGATCGGTTACCCTCAGGTCTAATCGATTGGTATCCGTACTCAAACGGAGTCGACTCAAGGCAAAGCCCGACACATCCGGGTGACGAGCCTTCAGTTCGCCCCACGTGATTTGGCCGTCTTCGTCGGCATCCAGCCCCAGCACGAACTCCAGGTCCCTCAACGCGATATCCCACTGTCCGATGACGACTGAATTGCTGACAACCAACCGCAGGTAGGAATCGCTGGGTTTATGTGCCTGGGCGCTCGTTGCCCAACTTAAGGCGGCCAGCAACAATCCCCAGCAACTTCGCCAGCGATGAAACTGCAGGGGCGTCCTTCGTTCTGCGCGGACTCGTATCATTCGGAAAGGTTCGTCACGGTTTGGGGCGGAGACTGCCCCAAAAGCGTCACGTCTTCCAGCTTCGTTGTGCGAACCCACTCCAGAATCTCCAAGGTCGCCTGTGTATCCTTCGCGGCTCGGGCTGCTTCGAGAAAAGTGCGGGCGTCCGCGGGTTCTCTCTGAACCTTCCAATTCTCGCGGGCGAGTCGGATGGCGGCCAACGGATTCTTGACAAGCCGGCATTGAAATCGGGATTCCTCGCGTTGATGCAACGCATCGCCCCGAAGTCTCGCGGCATCGAATCGGGCGCCAAGTTCCGCGATCTGTCCTTGGACCTTTCCGGAATTCCAACCCGAGAGGAGCCTGTTCGCCTCGGTGAGTCGCAGGAGCAAGGCGTCTATTCGGGCATGGGGCGCCAACCAGCGGCTGATTTCCTTGGCCCGTCCTTGATCGAGCAGAAAATCAGCATAGACGCCCAATAAGTAAGGATCGGCTGGGGCTACCTCCAAGGCCGATTGGAAGTGTGCGTCGGCCGCCGCGACATCACCGAGGCGGGTTGCGATTTCTCCCAGCAATGTTTGTATCCAAACCAATTCGGTCGCGGGTGCTTGTGACTTTCGTTTCGAGGGGGTTCGGGGGCGGGCACGCTAAACAAGATATTGATCAGGGCCGGCAAGGTGGGGTGGGTAATATAGTCAACGAACTGAAGATCGTCTTTTGGCTCGCTGGCGTTGAACGCATTTTTGTCTTTAAGCCCGATCACCAATTCATTCACGAGGGGCATGGAAAGCCGCGAGAGTTGTTGGTAAGTGGGCGCTCCCTCGCTGTTGGTTGAAATACTGCTCGCGGTGCTCCAAGCGCCGATGATGGGTTTGTCGGGCGCGGCAAGCAGGAATTCCTTCGGCACTTCCAGACAGATGGCGGTGACATTCTTATACGCCAACGAGTCGGTATTGGCGTCTTCGGCGCCCAGCGGATTCAGATTAATCAGATCAAAAGTCTCGCCCAGATTGACCACGAAGGGATCCTTGCGTTGGCCGACGAAAACACGGCCTTTCTTTTCGGTGCCAGGAAGCGCGATATCGTAAATGTAGGCGTCCGCGTATTCGGAGTAGTTGGGGAAGGTCTTGTTGCCAGCGTTGTCCTGAGGTTTGGTGAAATGAATTGTGCCATCCTTGGGATTGCTGATGCCAGTTGGGGCCGCCGCACACAACCTGCAAGGGTATGTAATTGGCGACAAGGGTGACGTATCCCTCCCGAGTGGGTTCGTAACTGCCAAACAGATAAAAGTCGGTGCAATCCAACTTGGGCGTGGAGGTGATGAGCGGGGCTTCACGATGACTGGAAGCCAGTGCCGCGTTGAGTGATTGCGCTGCTATTGTTGTTACAGTGAGGAAGGTTTTCATGAGCCAAGAGCCATCAGAGTTCTATCGACCACAAACCATACAACGATGAACTCCCGAGGCTGGATGCATCGGCGCGGAACTTTTTCTGATGAGGATTTACCTCACCGGGGCGCAGGCGGGATGGAAATTTCGATCTCGAACTCCTCCTTCGGGGCCGCAACGCGCTGGCTATCGCCCCGCGGCCAATGGATCAACACCGCTTCCGGGTCGACATCCCCCATTCCGGACAGCAACACGGTTGACGACTCCTGAGCCCAATAACCGCTACCCAAACGCACTTCGTGGGTTGGGCCTTGTCGGCCCCCTGGATATTCGGCGCGTAAAATGGCGCCGATAGACTGCGGGTTATCGACAGTGCCACGCAGGGTGACACGCAGGGCGGGCCTCGCTCTCACATTGCGCAAAAGACTGGTAATGCCCCGGTGCTGGCCGATGGCGAGATCGAGACGTCCATCGTGATCGAAGTCGCAGGCGGCAGCGGCGCGGCCTTCCCCCACCAATCGAATACCACTCTCTGAGGCTGTCACGGGGTGAAATTGCCCGTGACCGTCGCCCCGAAGCCAAGTACCCAGGCCTGCGTTCAAACTGCTTTCGGTGGGGTGGACCCCAAAGAAGTTCTGAGCGAGGAAGGCGTCGATGTGCCCATCGCCATCGAAATCTCCGATGGCAATTCCGAAAACGGGAGCTAGTTGGGCTTCGGTTGGCAGTGGGCGAGCCTCGAAAGAGTCACCTCGTTGTAGCAAGAGAAACGATTCTAGGGTCGAGGCTTCAACCGCACGTGTGTGTGGCAGATTCGCGGCGAGGATCTTGTCGAGGCTGGCGCGGGCAAATTGTGCATAAGTGGGGAATTCTTCCACGATGCCCGGAAAGACCGTGGCATATGCGCTGCGGTCTCGCATTGGCACATAATTCCCTTGAACGACATCGAATCCGGCCTCGATGAGCCCTGATGGGTTGTTGCCAGGCATTGAGGCATAATGGAGTTGGATCGGATGATGGAGATATTTCTGACGCGCGGTATTCCGTCCCCAGTTGCCAACCACCAGATCGAGGCGCCCATCACCATTGAAATCGCCCGACGCAACGGAGTTCCACCAGCCGGTGAGAGAACTCAGCCGCGCTAGTTTGTTGGTGATGCCTTGATCGACCACGCGTACGGGCGGATCCCATTCGGTCAAGTCGCCTAATTCCTGGCGGTAGATACGGATCGGCCCCCACTGTGTGGCCAGCACCAATTCAGGACGACGATCACCTGTTAGATCGGTGAAGGTAGCGCCATGGACAATCCCAACGCGGCTCAGCACCGCGGAGGCACTTGTATCCGCAGTGAAACGTCCGTTAGTATTACGGAACAGTGCAGAGCCGGTGGTTTCTGGATAGCGTCCGGCGATCGCGCTACCCCCAACAAACAGATCGAGATCGCCGTCCCCATCCACATCGCCGAGAGTTAATGGGCCGGTGGGTCCAGAGCTTGGCAACGGGATGTTCTCGAATTGGCCAGTGAGAAGCGATAGTTGGCGCAAGGCGTATTCGTTAGTGCGGGTGCCAGGTTCGTGTTGATTGAACCCCATGAGCAACCCGAGTTCATTTGGCCCAGGTTGCCAGCCCAGCAGACCGGTAACATCGCGGTCGGATGGGGTTTGCAATACTTGCGCGCGCTGCGCGATGAACCCACCCTGGCCATCGTTGCGAAAGACCGCGATGCGCCCTCCGCGTCCGGCTCCGATGAGGAGATCCTCCCATTTGTCGCCATTGAAATCGAACCACGCAATTGCCGGACCGAATTGGCTCAGGGTATGTGGGATCAGGGGTTGGGTGGCGAATTCGTTGGGCGCATCATCCACGTGTTGATGGTTGAGAATTCCACTGAGGTCCTCGAAGAAAGGGCTTTCCGCAGTTCTATTGGCAACGGCAATGGGTTTAGCCGCAGCGGCACTCTCATCTATTTCGTACAGATGATCGGCGGGAGCCAGGGTGATGCGCGACTGCAGGCCGCTTCTCCAAATGACTTCAATTTCCACTTGGTTGGTTGCGGTGACAGTTGCAAAAGCCCGGATGGGGTCGTCACTCGAGACATAACGCCCCCCGGCAATCATTTCTTGGGACTGGAGCGGGAGCCCAGCAGTTCGAATGAGAATGCGAGCGCCGATACCTCTTGTGTTCGGTGCTTTTCCCTTCAGTCGTATAGCCACTCGTGGCCGGCTGCTGTCGTTGCGAAGTAGCAGGGGACCGTCATTGAGACAATTGATGATCACATCCAGGTCGCCGTCGTTGTCGAGATCTGCCAAGGCTAGGCCCTGGGAAACGCGGGTGGAGTCGAAGCCCCATGCGGTTCCGGACTCTTCGAACGAAAAATCGCCGCGGTTGCGGAACGCAATGTTGGGGGTGGCCAGACGGGGAAATCGCACACGGGCGCGCAATTGGTCGCGTGGACTGCGGCGTTGGAGTTCGTTCTGGGTATCGATTTCTCTGGCGGCATCGGCGTCTTGCGCATCTCGCCAGTGACCCGTGGTCACCAACAAATCCTCATAGCCGTCCAAGTCAACATCCAGGAACGCGGGGCACCAACTCCATTCCGACGCTTCGACACCTGCCAATTGTGCGATTTCGGCGTAGGTGCCATCCCCACGGTTTCGGAAGAGTGTGTTTCGGCTGTGCTGGGTGCGCTCGCTGAAAAGTTGACGGCTTTGGCGGACGGCATCACCACTCATCACTTGCACTTGTCGCCGGATGTGTTCGCGACTGAGCATATCGGCGACGAAGAGATCATCGTGACCATCGCGATCGATATCGGCGACATCCACTCCCATTGAAAAGAGACTGGTATGACGAATTGCCGAGTTCGGCAGGGCTCGGAAACGACCCCGGCCATCGTTGATCCAGATGCGGTCTGGTGATTGAAAGTCGTTGCAGACATACAGATCCGGTGCGCGATCGCCATTCAAATCGCGAAACATGGCGGACAATCCCCAATCGTAGGGTGGGCTTACGGGTTGTCCTTGTTCATCGACAAAGGCCTGACCGCCCCATGGAATCCGCTCAAATCGACCACCACCTCGATTTCGATACAGGGCGTCTGTTTCGCCGTTTTCAAGAACGCCACCCGAAGCATCAAAACTGAATCGCCCTACGAGCTCTGGGATGTCAGCGGGACGGCCATTAACGGTGAGCAAGCGCCGGGTGCCATTGGTTATCCCCACTGTGAACGCCAAATTCGGCATGTCTCGCATGGTGTCATTCCGGTAGTTTACTGTGTAGACATCCAACAATCCGTCGCCATCAATGTCTGCCAAGGCGATCGAGGCGCTTCCGGTGCGAGCTGCAAGACCGGAAGTATCGGTTACATCTCGAAAGTTTCCGCGACCGTTCCCCAGAAAAAGTCGGGTGCCTCCAGCGATGGCATTGACGAGGAGGTCGAGGTGTCCGTCGCCGTCGATGTCAGCGAATGCCGTGCCAGTGGAGGCTTGGTCGGCACAGGCGACCCCTGCTCGGCTCGTGATGTCTTCGAATCGCCAATCGCCGAGATTGCGATAGAGTTTATTCGGACTATCCAGACCGCAAAAATAGAGATCCGGGAGGCCATCGCCATCGACATCGCCCGCCGCCACACCGGAACCGTTGAGATAGATTTGGTTGGTTAGAGAGCGCTCTTCGTCGAGTCGATTGGTAAACGAGATCCCGGTGACAGTGGGTGTGAAAGAAGTAAAACCAGACTTTTGAAGGGCAGGATTAGAGATTCTCGAAGGAACGGCCGCTCGCCGGTGGTTTTCAAAGGACTGCCAGTCCAAGCTGAGCGCTAGGTTCGCCATCAGGCAGGCACCGACAAGCAGCACTGTGGCACTGGGAATATTCATTGGGGACAAAGTCTTCGCGAATCGCTATGGGTGAATGCAATCCCCACAAGTTTATGACACGTAACGAGCCATTTGGTGTGTTGGCTGCATTGATCGCCAGCATCATCCCGCCCACCGCAGCTCATGCATAGTTAACTCAGGTTGTCTTTCAAGACGATTTTTCCGCCCCAACAGTCGATATACCAAAACACACTTCGGATGCGTAGGATGTTTTGTCTTTACGATTCCTGCCTAGCTGCCAGGAATGAGCACGCATGATCACTATAACAAACTCGGAAGTGGCTATCCAGCTCTGTGTTCCGCGCTCGCGGTTGCAGTGGGTCATGACTTTCGGCTGGGCTTTCCTTGGTGGCTGGATTGGGGTCGAGATCGCTTCGGCAGAGATCTACAGCCCTGAGCACCACTTCGCGGTTCAGCGTTTGGAATCCCGACGTAAACAACAGGAAGCGTTCGCAGCCTCCGGGCGTCTTAGGGCGAATCATGACTTTCGATTCTCCGATCGGCTTGTGGAGAGTGGAATTTCGTTTTCCCATCGTATCGTGGACGATGCCGGACGCACTTATAAGCCCGCACACTATGATCACGGAAATGGGCTGGCCTTGGCGGATGTGGATGGAGATGGGAAGCCAGACCTCTACTTCACAACCCAACTGGGTACCAATCAGCTCTGGAGGAACCTGGGGAACGGGCGCTTTGAAGACTTCACCGCCAGCGCGGGGGTTGGGTTGGCTAACTCGATCTGTGTCGGCGCCTCGTTTGCTGATATCGACAATGATGGGGACCCAGACCTTTTTGTCACGACGGTGCGCCACGGGAATCATCTTTATCTGAATCAGGGGCGAGGTCAATTTCGGGACATTACGCGAGAAGCAGGTCTCGAATATGTGGGGCATTCCTCGGGCGCAGTCTTCTTCGACGCGGACAACGATGGGCGGCTCGATCTATTGGTGGTCAACGTCGGTGTGTACACGGAGGAGCGACGTGGACCGGGTGGTTATTACCTAGCTTTGCCCGACGCGTTTCAGGGGCACTTTCATCCGGCTCGAACCGAATACAGTCGATTGTATCGCAATGTGGACGGTCGTCGATTTGAACTGGTGCCCCGGTCGTGGGGGTTTCGGGATGGGAGTTGGTCGGGTGACGCGACGTTCACGGACTTGAATGAAGATGGGTTTCCAGACCTCTACTTGGTCAATATGCAGGGCGACGATCACTATTACGAAAACACTGGCGGAAAGGGATTCATCGAGCGCACAGCTCGCCACTTTCCAAAGACGCCGTGGGGTGCCATGGGAGTAAAGTTCTTTGACCATAACCTGGATGGCCGGTTGGATTTGTTTGTAACGGACATGCATTCGGACATGACCCGTCCGCAGACTGAAAAGGCACTTTCGTTCGGCTTGGAAGTGGAGAAAGCAAAAAGCGACGCTTGGTGCTCCGCTCAGTGGCCTGAGTCCTACTACCAAAGATCGACCAATAATCTATTTGGCAACGCCTTTTATCGAAGCCTGGGCGATGGGAAGTACGAGGAAGTTTCGGATGTGTCGGGAGTCGAAACTTATTGGCCGTGGGGAGTGACTATCGCGGATTTTAATGCGGATGGTTTTGAAGACATCTTCGTGACAGCAGGAATGGGATATCCCTTCCGTTACGCAATTAATTCGTTGCTGCTCAACGAGGCTGGCAAGCGGTTTGTGGATGCGGAATTTCTCCTGGGCGTCGAGCCGCGTGCCAAGGGGAGAACGGAAAAAATTTGGTTCACCTTGGACTGTGGTGGGGCCGACAAGGGACATCCGAGCTGTGGGGGAGCCAGCGGCTTAACCAATATCATGGGCACCCTCAGTTCGAGATCTTCGGCAGCCGCTGACTTCGACGGCGATGGGGATCTGGATTTGGTGACACTCGATTTTAATGACCGACCCCAGTTGCTCCTCAGCAACCTTTCGGAACGTCGAACGCTTCGGTATCTGGCTGTCAAGTTAGAGGGAACGCGATCCAATCGAGAGGGCCTCGGGGCTCGCGTTATTGTCAATGCTGGGGGAGTCAGTCGGATGCAGTTTGCTGACGGAAAATCGGGGTACCTGGGACAATCCTCACTGCCGCTCTACTTTGGGTTAGGTGACTCGGAAACCGTCCAGGAGATTCAGGTGAAATGGCCCTCAGGGCGGCTCCAAAGGGTGCCGGGTCCAATCCAAAGCAACCAACTCCTCCGGATCAAGGAAAGCTCGGAGTGATGACGTTTTGAGGAAGTGCGGAGTCAGAGCTCATTATTCGACAAATTGAACATTTGAGTGATACGGCCTGCGTCAAACGTCACTCATTGGATTCACTCGGGGGGGAGCACGTCGCGCTCGCGCCTCGGCGGCCAGATCGATTTCGAGTTGATCCCGCTGCGCGATGAAGAAGCTTTTCATCTGCTCGAGCGTCGGTGGGCTGGGCAACAAATGGGCATAGCCCTCGTCGCCGACCTGAGGCACCCCGCTACACAAGCGACTCAGCCCGGTATCGGCTTGCGCGCTGATGCCAGCTTTTTGGAATGCCTCCAGATATTGCCGGAGCGAAAAAGAGTATTCCCGGAGCAGGACATAGAGATCGAGCCAATCGCGCGTTTTGGAACGAACCGCGGAAACCAAGCATTTGGAGTGGAACAGCTCGGACAATGTGGCCACGCGCGCGTGATGTTCCGGTGGCTGGTCAAGCACTTTGACTAGCGGATTGTCCGCCGTGAAAAAGGAGACTTTGACCGCGCGGTTCACCAGAAAATTTTGCTGGTAATCGTGCAACTCTATGCCGCCGTTCAAGAATTCCTGAATGTCCCCCTCGTGATCGTTGCGCTCGAAAGTCAGTCCCGCCAACCGTGCCGCGTGCAGGAGCGAGTCCAATCTCCGTCGTGGAAGTTTTTCAGTGAGCCAAGCGAAGTCGAGGTCCTCGCTCAATCGATGAGCTAGGCGCAAGGCCAGGGCGGAGCCGCCAATCAATACAAACCCGGCGAGCGCCGGCTGGTTCCTCAAGAATCCCCACGCTTTTTCAGTTTCGGGCAACAGCAAGTCGAAATCCTTCTTCAATATGTCGGAGGATCCGTTCCACAGCGGGTCGGGCCCTCCGGACTTCTGGGGTGTTCTCAGCCAGCAGACTCCGCCACTCCTGTCGCAGACGAATCACGCCGAATTCCAATGCAACGTCGAGTAGTCGATCGAAGCGTGGCTGCAACAGAGCGGCGCATAGATACGCGGAATCGCCGGCATCCGGGTTGGACCAAATCAATCCGGGGTGACGTTGCCAAAATGCGCGGTTGAGTTTCCGCATCCCCGCCAGCCTAGCCGCGGACGCGAGCAGTGGCAATGCTAGCCCGATCCTCGTTGAAGCGGTTCATGTCAGAAGCTCAAGAGTGCATCCAACCCCGATCCACGAGGAGTTCTTGTCCCGTGATGGCCCGAGCTCCATCGCTGGCGAGGAATGTCACAACGCTGGCAATTTCTTCGGGTTGAATGAGGTCCGGATCACACTGCGATCGTCGTATCAGGCGTTTCACGGCCGGGGTGACGAACTGTTTCAATTGGCGCTCGGTCATAACCCATCCAGGAGAGACTGCGTTCACCCGAACGCGTTTGGGACCGAGTTCCCGGGCGAGTGATCGGGTGAACCCGAGAACACCGCCCTTGGTCGCCACATAGGCACTCATTTGATTGGGCGCGCTGTGGAACGTGATGGAAGCCAGGTTGATGATGGAACTGCCTGGTGGCATGTGGGGTTCAGCTCGTTGGGCGGCGAGAAAGTAGGCACGCAGATTGCCCGCAAAGAGATCATCCCATTGCTTGCAGGTCATGGTGGCAAACGGGATGCGTGGATCTCTGGCGGCATTGTTCACGAGAATATCCACAGTTCCCGATCGTTTTTGGATGCGATCAATCCAGCGATGTATCTCGGGTTCCTTGAGCAGATCGACTTTTGAAAAGTGGTTGGAACCTCCCAGTTCGGTGGCGAGCTTTCGACCTGCATCGAGGTCCAGATCACAGAAGTGCACTGCGGCGCCCTGGGCGTGAAAGGCCCGGACGATGGCATTGCCGATGCCATTCGCGCCACCGGTGACCAGCACGGTTCGGTTTCTCAGTTCCGAGTAAGTGGGCATGATGGTGGAGGTTGGTGCAGAAATGGGCAGAGTGCAACCGGGAGGAAGTGAAGCCAGCAGTTCCCATGATGAACACGTTTGGGTGCGCTTCCAAGGCCGCGAAAGACGGTACTCCAAGCAACGCGTGCAGCAATCCGCTGTCGCGCACATACACTTTAGGTGATTTAGTCTGGCGCTTGCCAATATTCTCAAACCACGGCGGCAGTTGCCGCATGACAAAGGCGCCGCACAGGATGTCCAGGTGCCTTTTCACTGTGGTGTGAGCTTCGCCCAGCGAGCGGCCGATTTCCGAGGCGTTCCATATTTGGCCGTGATGATGGGCGACCATGTGCCAAAAACGGTGAAGTGTGTTTGGTGCAACCTGCACGCCGAACCGGCGCAAATCCCTCTCCAGAAACGTCTGGATGAAGTCCGACCGCCATTCTCGGCTTTCCTCATCGGACTCCGCGAGGAACGAACGCGGAAAACCTCCGCGCCACCACAGCGGACGCATCATTTTCCCGCCCGCTTCACACAAATCGAAGCCCGTCATTGGCACCAGCGCCACGCGGCCCGCGAGTGATTCCGAAGTTCCGCTCACGAGGTCGGGCGACGCACTGCCCAACAACAGAAAACGAGCAGGGAGCGGGCGCCGGTCCGCCAGCACCCTCAGGATGCTGAACAACTCTGGCTTCAACTGAGCTTCATCAATCACTACCCATCCGCGCAACGGTTCTAGCGCCGTCATCGGCTGACCCAACCGAGCCATGTCCGCGGGCGACTCCAGGTCGAAGTATTCCGCATCGCGCCCAGCGGCGAACTGCCGAGCAAGTGTCGTCTTGCCAGATTGACGTGGGCCGAGCAGCAACACGACCGGGTTGGAGCGGAAACGCCTTTCAATCCGTGCCAGCAAACCGGGGTGATCCAAGTTTTGCATCACGTCGTGCAAATTGAGCGAACAACGCTCAATCTGCAATGTTCCAGCGAAGTCGTGATTGAAAATCTGCCTGCACGTGTGTTCAGGAAATTACCTCCGGCTGCCAAACCGGCCTGATGAGGGTAAAAGGAGGCGTGTCGAGGCGTTCTCGGAGTTTGGCGGATGGCGAAATGGAGTGTGGCGCTCGGTTGGGGCGCAAAAAAGGCGACCCATTATAGGTCGCCTGAAAAGCAAACGACGCCGCCAAAGTTGCCGTTGGCGGGCTCCGAGATATCTCAGGGCCGAGTGACAGGAACCTCGTCGACCTTCGCGTTGAGTTCGATGTAATCGAGCACCTTGCTGGTCAGGATATCGTGGGCGATATCTTGAATGGCATTTTGTTCCTTCAATTGTTTGGCCACCTTCTCCGGAGGTTCATTGCGTTGCTGGGCGATCGCGATAATGCGCTGGGTCACTTCGCGCTGATCGACCTTGATCTTTTCCAAGTCGGCAATGCGGTTGAGAATGAAGCCGGCCTTGACGCGGTCTTTGGCGCTGGCACTGGCGCTTGAAAAGATTTCGTCCTTCTTCTGTTCGATCAATTCCGAGGCGACACCGCGCTGTTGGTTCTGATTGACGATTCCGTAGACAACATTACGGGTCTCGCTGGTGACGAGGCTTTCGGGCAGGTTGAATTCGACGGCGCCGAGGAGCGACTTCAAGAGTTGATCGCGAACGGAAGTGCGTTGACGAGAATCGAGTTCGTTTTGGAGATCGCGACGAATTCCGGCCATGAGTTCCTCGACACTTTCAGCGCCGAAACCTTTCGCGAAAGCTTCATCGACAACGGGCAAGATCTTCTCCTTCACCCCCGTGACTTCCACGTCGTACACGGCTGAGCGATTCGACAATTCGTTGGAAACGAAGTCAGCGGGGAATGTGATCGGGATTGTGCGTTTGTCTCCGGCGCTGGCGCCGACAAGCGGTTCGGTGAAGCCGGGGATAAACGAGTCTTTGGCGACAGCGACCCAGAAGCCGGTTTTTTCTGACAACCCACGAGCCGTTGGGGCGACGTCGGTCAGTGGCTTTCCGTCGACTGTGGCCTTGTAATTGATGACTACCACGTCGCCATCCTGAGCGGGGCGGCTGACATCATTATACTTAACGTGTTGTTCCCTGAGGATGTTGACCGCGCGCTCGACGTCGGCATCGGAGGCGACGGCGATCTCGCGGCGAACGGCGAGGGCCTTGTACTCGGGCACGGTGAACTCTGGGGCGATTTCACAGGTGACCGTGTAATTGAAGGGCATCCCCCGGCCGAAACTCTGTTCCTCCACATTGAGGGTGACGATAATGCGCAACTTAATTTGTTCGGTGGCCGTGCGGAACGATTCCTCCAAAAGTTTCTTCTTGGCTTCCTCTTCGATTCGGTTCGCAAAGGACTTTACGACCATGTGTTTGGGGGCCTTGCCTGGGCGGAAGCCGGGCAATTGGGCGAACTTCGCGAACTGCGCGGTGGTCTCTTCGAGAATGCCGTCGACAATCCCCACAGGGACTTCGATGCGCACCAGTCGTTTACACCCGCCCAGATCGTCGACCGTCGCGTTGACGGCCGGGGCGGTGCCTTCGGCGGCTGCCGGTTGCTGCTTCTGCTCGCTCACAGTGATTCCTTTTCCGAATTGCTAATAAAATGAAGCCAGGTCCGCCGATGCGGAGGCCTGACAAAGAGCTAGCAACCTAGGAAGGGCATTTTCGAGCGTCAAGAATGGGTTTGCCTAGATTGATGAAGCGTTTTGGGAGGCCATCGAACCATCCGACGCCATACAATTGGCGTCAACTCGCTGACGACAGAGGCTTTAGGATTAAGGTGGATTACCGGAGGCGCTTCGTTCCTTGACCATGCGTTCAAGGGTTTCCAAATAATGACGGGCCATCCAGTTGTTCCAATCGTTCCAGCGGAGTGACTCGACAAGCACGGCCCTGGCTCGGTCCAGTTCACCGCGCAGCATGAGGCTCCATCCATAGTGGTTCGCGATGGTGACATCGTTGGGGCCCAATTCCCGGGCCGTATCAAAGGCTCTTTGGGCGAGTTCTTTCTCTCCAAGCCAGTGGTGACAGAGGGCCATGCGGAGGTGCGGATAGGGATCGATGGGGTTGAGGGCTGCGGAACGTTGGAGCCATTGAATTGCTTCGTTCGCCTGCGCTTGGTAGTCTGCCAAGCCTTGCCAGCTCATCAGACGCAAGTTTTCGCCCACTTCGTAAGGAGTGCGCGGATTCTGAGGATCGATGGCTGCGGCAGCCTTGAGCTGCCCAAGCAAGGCCTCATTGACCTCCGTGGCTTTGGCGGCGGCATTCAGTAGAACTCCTTCCCGATAGGCTTGAACGGTGAGGGGTGAGATCCAAGCGGCGAATCCAATGGTAGCTATGGTGACGAGTCCGCGGGACCACCACGAAGGGGTGATCCAAAAATTGTCGGTTCCGAATCGGAGGTTCGAAGCCAGGATGCCGGCGAGTGCGAGGGCCGTAATCGCGACGCCTGGAACGTGGAGGTTAAATTCGACCAGACAGTGCACCAGAAGACCGGTCAACCCAATGCTTGCTCCGAGAAAATAGGCGGTGCGGTTGCTGGCTTTGAATCCGAGATCGTTGCCGCGCTCGGCGAATTTGGAGGTCTTGATCGCTCCCCAGATCATGAATCCGATGCCGATCGCCACGATCAGGCCTCCGATCAGGCCGTACTCGGCCAGGAGTTGGAGGTATTCGTTGTGGGCCCAACCAGGAGCCAATTGGATGCTCGGGGGGCGGAATGCGGGGAATGCGGTGTCGAAATGGCCAGGCCCGACGCCAAACCACGGATGTTCCGTCATCATCTGCCAGGTTGGGCCGATCAGGTAGGCTCGAGACTGACCGCTGTCGAGGACCCCGTGCGACGCAAAGTCCTTGATGCGGCGTTGGGCGGCGTCGACGTTCTTAAAATAAAACCAAGCGCCCAATCCAAGGACGAGGACCCCGGCCAAAGCGGGGATTCGGTATTGACGTCGACGGAAGAGCCAGGCGAGCAAGAGTAGAAGAGATACCGACGCGGCGATCCATCCGCCTCGGGACATGGTGACTGCGATGCCTGCGCAAATGGCGAGGGTTCCGTAGCCAAAAAAAACGCGGATGAGGGCGCTCCACCGTCCCAGGAACAATTGGGTGATGGCAAGTGGCAGGATCGTCACGAGCAATCCCGCCAAGTGATTGGGGTTGACGAAAGTCCCGCCACCGCGGCGTGTGTAGTTGGCTGGGCGGGTGAACCAAAGCACCTTTTCTGAACCGGAGGCGAGTTGGATGAGTGCGTAGAAGGAAATCGCTGTCCCAAAGACCACGAGCACGATCACGACCCATTGGGTGAGTTCCTGACGATGAAGGTTGTGTAAGACCAGTAAGAACACGGCTGCGTAGACCGATAGATGCATCAATTCCTGACGGGACACATAAAGAACAGGTGCCTGCGTGTGACGCCAAGCGGCGTATCCGAGAAACGCGAGCACCGGCCAGACGACGGGATGCAGCAGAAAGCGATGGGATGGATTTAACCAGAAGCGAACGACCCAAAGCACTAACGTCACCAGCGTTATTCCGGTGAGTATGGCGAACTCAGTGCTGCGAACGCCGCCGAGGGCGAGGGCTGCAAACAACATCAGTGCGAGCACCAACGCGGCAATTCCTCGTTCCAACCATTCATCAAGTTCATCCTTGTCGAGCATGGAAGCGCGGAAACGTACGCGGAATCAATGCCAATGCAAACATCCATACGCTTGGAATCCAAGGAAATGACCGTCACGCCTGATTCGTGGGCACATCGATTGGGACCACCCGTGGGTGGGTGGACACTAAATCTCCACTTGCATCCCGAGTTCAACCACGCGATCGGGTGGCAATCGGAAGAACGCTACAGCACTTTGTGCGTTTCGCGCCATGACCGAAAATAGGCCCTCGCGCCAACGTGCCATGCCGCGTCGGCGGGATGGGATGATCGTCTCCCGGCTCACGAAATAAGTGGTCTCGGATTCCCGAAACTCAAGGCCATGGGCTTCCGCAAGCTTCAGCACCTCTGGGACACTCGGTTCTTCCATGAATCCATATCGACCGCGGACTCTCCAGAAGCCCGCCTCCATTTTTTCGACCTCAATGCGATCGTCACCAGACACGCGTGGATACTCCTCAACGATGATTGTGAGGTAGACGATTCGCTTGTGGAGCACCTTGTTATGTTTGAGGTTGTGAAGAAGTGCGATAGGGGTGCCGTCGGAATTACCGGCGAGATAAACCGCGGTCCCGGGGACGCGCAGGCGTTCTCGACGTTCCAGATCCGCGATGAAGGTATCCACCGGAAGCGTGGCGTCCTTCATTCGATTCCACAGCAGTTGGCGTCCTCGTTTCCAGGTGGTCATGAGAATGAAAATGCTGACGGCAATGGCGAGCGGAAACCAACCTCCATGCGGGACTTTGAGGAGGTTGGCAGCGCAGAAGATCACTTCGATGGTCAGGGGCACACAGATTACAAGGGCCGCTTTCCATCGAGGCCAGTTCCAATGTTTTTGAGCGGCGAAAAAGAACAGGATGGACGTGACGCTCATCGTGATGGTGACCGCAACGCCATAGGCAGCGGCCAAGTTGCTGGACGTCTTGAATCCGAGCACAAGCCCGATGCATGAAACCATCAGGAGCCAGTTGATTTGAGGCATGTAGATCTGGCCTCGTTCCATTTCGGAAGTGTGTTCGATGATCATGCGGGGCATGAAGCCCAACTGCGTGGCATGCATCGTTAGGGAAAAGGCGCCGGAAATCAGGGCTTGCGAGGCGATAACAGCTGCGCCAGCGGCGATGACAATCATCGGATACAAGGCCCAGGTCGGGCATAGGCTGTAAAAGGGGTTTCTAACCGCTTCAGGATGCTCAAGGATCCAGGCCCCCTGGCCGAGGTAATTCAAGAGAAGTGCTGGCATGACGACACTGAACCAAGCAAGACGGATTGGACGCATACCAAAGTGCCCCATATCGGCATAGAGGGCTTCGCCTCCAGTGACCACCAATACGACGGCAGCCATGACACGGAAGGCGTTCCAGCCATTGTCTTGGATAAATTCCACGGCATGGGTGGGAAATATGGCGGAGCAGATGGCCGGATGGGTTAAAATACCGCGAACGCCCAGGATGCTAAGCGCGAGGAACCAAACGAGCGTCCAGAGTCCAAACAAGCGGCCGACCTTCTCAGTGCCGAACCGTTGGAAGGCAAATAGCAACACCAGGATGGCCACCGAGGTTGGCAGGATGAATGGGGTGAGACTGCGGTTGGCTTCACCCAAACCTTCCATGGCACCGAGTACTGAGATGGCGGGCGTAATGATACCGTCTCCATAGAGCAAGGTGGCTCCGAAGACCCCGAACAACACCATGAAAGCCCCCAGTCGAGTGCTGCGGGCGCCCCGTTTTTCAGGAAATGCCAATGACAAAAGGGCTAGGATACCTCCTTCACCCTTGTTATCCGCTCTCATGACGAAGGCGATGTACTTGACCGCCACAATGATGATGAGCGACCAAATAATGAGAGACAGGACTCCAAAGACGTTGGCCTGACTCACGGCGACCCCGTGGTTGGCTGCGTCGAAGCACTCCTTAAGTGCGTAAAGTGGGCTGGTGCCGATGGCGCCGTAGACGACACCTAGTGCGGCAATGACCAGAGTCGCCAAACGGCGCTTAGTAATGACAGTATCGCTCATGGATGTGGTATCCGTACCCAATGTTGCCTGCCAGGGCATTCATCGGGTCGCTCCACGCAAGTCCCATGAAATTACCCTTCCAATGCGCCTGCGAGGTTAGCTGACGGGCTCGTCCCTGGAAGTGGACTAGAAAGCGACCTAACGCCCTCGTTCGCCCCACGGGTTCCGCTTTCGCAGAACCGCACCATGTGGTTCCCCCGTGCCCCGCCCTGTTGTTGGGCCGGACTTCGGCTGCGCCTCCAGTATCTCAAAAAGATTAGGATATGTCAAATTAGGTAATGGAATAGCCTGGATTGAACGAAGCCGCTGCGCGGGGGGCTTCGCCGAAGTAGACGCCCGGGGTGGTCTGGAGCACACGCTCCGGACCTATGATCAAAACCTCGTTCATATCCAGATCGAAATCCACTACAGCTCCCGCGCAGCTGCCGAG
>SXSK01000159.1 GCA_005793375.1 Verrucomicrobiales bacterium
CAACGGCGCAAATCGCTGAGATCCAGTGCCAGCACCACCACGACCATCCGAAATGCGATACGTTCCAGCACTATGCCACGCCATGCGGATAAAGAGGGGACCATAGTGGCCGTAGTCTGCGGGCCACCACGCCTGCGAGTCCGTCATCAAGACATGCAGATCCCGAATCACAGCTTCCAAGTCCAGAGTCTTGAACTGTTCTGCGTAATTGTAGGACTCGTCCATGGGATTGGACAGAGTCGAGTGCTGGTGCAGAATCTTTAGGTTCAGTTGATTGGGCCACCAATCGGCATTGCTTAGAGCTCCAGCCGCAGTGTGTTTTAGAGCGTTGCCTGAGAACGGGCACTTTGGTTCGGTTGACATGATTCAGTGGTTTGTTTGCTTAACGCCTAATGAGCTACCTGGAGTTCAGCCTCCGTAGTATATTATCCGAATGCTTTGGGTCTTCGTGAACAGAACGAAGATAACGGCCAGACAGTATGCACCGGTTCAGAACCTTCCAGAGGTTTTATGCATTTTTTGACTCTCTTGCCGCCCTCGATCTGGACTTAACATCGAAGAATTCCGCTGCCATCGCGTGAAATGCCTGAACTCAGAAGCACGCAGCGACATGACAGTCGAGCCACTGCCTTACAACCAACGACGGACCCGAGCCTTGTACGCAGCAAATTCTTCTGGGAAGCGTGAGCCAAGTGCCCGTTCTTCCGGACAAATCTGGAAACGGTTCAGGTAAGCGACGAACATCGGAATCAATAATAAAGCCAGCGCATTCGACAGAAATACGGCCAGCGCCAGGAGTACTGAAGCAAAGCCCAAATACATCGGATTGCGAGTGAATCCATAAATGCCAGAAACAACCAACGACGAAGCCGCCCCAGGCTTTGTCGGATTGACGGTTGTGCGTGCTCGCCTAAACGAGAGGATTCCTGAACTGGCAATTACCGCACCCAGGAGGGCCAGACACGCGGCGATTGAAATACGTCCAGGGATCGGCACATCAAATGCCGACCCCCACCGCGACGCGACCCACATGAGGAACACAACCACCGCTCCCAGGACAGCGGGTGGAATCTTCAACTCAAGAGCGTGCATCGCGGCGCAGCTTACGTTGAGGGACACCCCGGGGAGAAGCCAGAGAAGTTCTCCTGCAACAAAACGGCGCCGACCGGTACAGCGCAGGCCAACTCGGAGAGGCGCCCGCCATGAAAAACGCCTTGACGCGCTGGGAGCCGAGGTGAAGTGTGACTTAAAGTTACTGTCCCGCCGGAAGCCAATTCTTGGCAACCGATGATCGTCAAAGTAGAAACTTAGCAATAATTTGAGTATGCGCATCCGATCTTCAAACGCCGAACCTCGCGGGCAGACTCTCTCGAATCTGGCACTGTCGCGCGGCTTTACCCTAATCGAACTTCTCGTTGTCATCGCCATTATCGCGATCTTAGCTGGGATGCTACTGCCGGCATTGGGCAAGGCAAAGTCTAAGGGCCAAGGGATTTCCTGCCTAAACAACACCAAGCAGCTGATGCTCGCCTGGAAACTCTACATTGAGGATCAAAACGGAAGAATTCCTCCGGCGTACTCCGATATCCCCAACCAGAATGTTTGGGTCTACGGAAATATCAATTGGGATGGCAACAACCGTGAAAACTGGGACGTTACAAACTCCCTGGCTAGGGGTACGATTTGGAAATATACGGGGGGCGCTGCCCGTATTTATAAATGTTCGGCGGACATCTTTACCACCAAGAATCCCACGCGACAGCGGTTGCGAAGCAATTCGATCAACTCCTGGGTGGGAATGCATGACGGAAAGCCCACGTGGTTTGGAAACAGCCCTCCTTGGCGAATGTTCCTAAAAGACTCCGACTTTGTCGCTGCCTCGGACACTTGGGTGTTTGTTGACGAACATCCGGATAGCATTAACGACGGCTTTTTCTGCACGGACATGAAGCCTGCCCCGAATTTGGCAGGAGCTGTCCTGCCCGACGGCCCCGCCAGTTATCACAATGGGGCTTGTGGTTTCGCCTTTGCCGATGGCCATTCCGAGATCAAGAAGTGGCTCGATCCTCGCACCAAAGTTCCGGTGAAGCGTTCCAATTGGGAACCTGGCAATCAGGCGAACAACAAGGATATCGAGTGGCTCTGGAGTAAGACCACCCAACGTCTGTAAGTGAGTACGCCCGTCAGTCCGCTTCCTTCTCCCCCCACCCTTCGCGGCAGGGCGGAGTAACTCACCGTTGGGTGTTCGCAGTAACTTGACTGGTTCGGGGTGTCAGCTGTGCCGGGGACCAGCCGAAGTCTTGCGACGGGTGTTTCCCACACAGACGTTGATGAGGCCGAGTTGGTGGTGTTGCTTTCTGGGAGAGGAAGGCGACAAGGACAATCAGCCGGCGCATGACACGGACAAGACCCGATATACCATACGAAGGCCAGATTTTCCCCGCACACCTCAGCGCGCACCCGGGCCGGCATCCTTTGCATTCCCCGGTGCAGCAGGAGCTCCTGACTTCGGACGCGACTCGGAGAGCAGCTGCCGCTCGCATAAGTCGTTTGTCCCCACTGGCCCGCCGGACTGCGTCAGTTCGGGAAGCGTTTCGCGGACCCGCCCGCCTGGCGGAGTGGTGGCTGCCGGAGGACTCACCCGTGCCGCCTGGATGCCCCGGGAGGCTAGTATCCGATCCACATACGTCGCCAGCACCTCCAGCGGCTGCCGCCCCACCAGCCGCCGACCGTTGATGAACGTCGTGGGCGTGGCGCGGATCCCAAGACTCTCGCCCTCAGCCAGATCCCTCAAAACCAGTTGCCGGCTCCGCGTCCCGGCGATTGCGACCTCAAATCGAACGGGATTCATTCCCAGGGCGCGAATATGTTCCTGCAATTCCGGCTTCGAGTAATCCAGCGTCCGGGTCATGAGAGACAGGTGCAGATCCCAGAATCTTCCCTGGTCCAGCGCTGCCATGGAGGCCAGGTGCGGCAGCAATGCCGGGTCCCTCACTTCGAGGGGGTAGTGCTTGAACACCCTTCGGATCAGGCCGGGATAGGCGGACGTGAGCTGGCCCAAGGTCTGTGAATGCATTCGGCAAAACCCGCACTGGAAGTCGGCGAACTCCACGATGGTCACAGGAGCATCCTCCGGGCCGCTCGCCGGCGAGTAGTCGAGGTCCAGATCAACATTCTCCACAGGCAATGACTCCCAGGCCGGAGGGGGCGGTTGCGCCGCCCGGCGGACCAACGACTGGAGCGGCTCCAGCCCGTCGAGACGCGTGCCGTTCAGGAATACGGTGGGTGTGGTGCGAACACCCAGCCCGCGAGCCTCTGCAATATCTTTCAGCACGGCTGGACGAAACTGCCGCTCATCCAGGGCATCCTCGAATCGCTTCAAGTCGAGGCCGAGGGTCATGGCCATGTTAATCAAGGCGGAACCTACTGCCCCAGTATTCTTAAAGAGAAGGTCGTGCATGGCCTGGAATTTTCCCTGAGCCCCCGCCGCCAATGCAGCTTCGTGCGCCATCAGCGCATCCGGGTGCGCGGGCGCATGCTTGAATATTCTCTGAAGCTTCAGATGCCGGTCCTCGGCCAGCCGGTCCAGAAGCCCATGGACCTCCGAGCAGGCGACGGAGTGAAAGTCCGAGAAAACAACCGCCACCACCTCCGTCTGCGGCGGCCCGCCCGCAGCATCATGACCCGGGTGCGCCCAAACCCGCCCCCACAGCCCCAGCAAGACGGCCAACGGGACGACGACTCGACTCAACGACAGAAGTTTCACTGGGTGCCTGTGTAGTGTGAATGTGACCCGAGAATCAATCCACCACCTGGAACGTGGGCGATTCGCCCTGATACGTGTTGATAGAGCCGGAAATATCCAGGGAGAATCCGCGATGCAGGATCCGGTGGATCCCAGCTGCGGCATCCGGCCCGACGTCCCAGGTGATGGTGAGTCTCGACGTGGCGATTCCGACCCGCTCCCAGCCGAATGTGGTGTCCCAGTCGGCGTCAGTTCGGATCGTCTGCCATCCGGTACCCACCCACCTCTGGACTTCCAGGAAAGTGGACAGTGCATCGAGTCTACGATTCCCAACGGTGCCGAAGACGTTCTTGGGATGTCCACCCCAGAAGCTAACCGATACCCGCTGTCCCGTCCGATACCGACGCTCGTCCTGGGGGCGCAGCCAATGGCGATCTAGTATCATGTTGCCAAATGATGCCTCGGGACCGGTGCAGGCTTCGGGATGGTCCACGAGATTCAGGTTACGAATCCACCCGTTGCAGGACCAGCACTCGTTTCGGCCGATGTCCAGGAACCAGTCCGCTCCGCGATCTGCACAGGCATACTTGCCGTACTTCGCCGCCCCACCCAGGACCGCCGGCACCAGCCGGTCACAGGCCGAGCCCCCCTCCACGCTAAAGATCGTCCGGTTGTTGCCCAACGGACAGCTCCAGCAGAAACCCGTCCCAGTGTCCCAGAACTGTCCCGTGGGGCAGAGTTCGTTGTGGCGGCTCGCACCGCTGAACTCCGCAGCAATCACCCGCTCGCAAGCCCCCGCATCGTTCCAGGCCCTGAGGATGAACTTGCTGCTGCCGCTCGGACAGCGGTAACAGCGGCCCAGGGCGAAATCGAACACATAACCACCCGGGCAGTCGGTCCCAATGATTCCGGATCCGCGGGTGCTGAGCGCTGCAATGAACTCGGATCGCGCGGGTTTCTCGCACGCGGTGGAGCCCTCCACGCTGAAGATCGTCCGGTTGTACCCGGCTGGGCAGCTCCAGCAGGAACCGGTCAGGAGGTCAAAGAACTGTCCGGGGCCGCATCCCGCTTTCCCGTGGCGAGTCGCGGTTGTAAACTCGAGGCGCGCGGGAATCTCGCAGGCCGAGTCGCCCTCCACGCTGAAGAGAGTCCGGCTATAACCCGCCGGACAGCTCCAGCAGGATCCGGTAAGGAGGTCCCAAAACTGACCCTCCAGGCATCCCGCCTTTTCCTTGAAATCAGCGGGTCGTGTCTGGGACAGGGGAGGCAGGTCGAGAATCGGATCCGACGCCTTCAGCAGTAATGATTCAGGGCCTCGCGTCCGGGGCATCCGCTCGGAGAAAATCTGACCACCATCCACAAGCGACTTCGCGAGCTCAGCAAATTTGGTTTGGTAAGCCGCGAGCGTGAACCCCCCGAACTGCGTGGAGGCCGATTCGTAACTTTGATTGGGGACGCCGTTCTCGCTGACGGTCTCGTGGATGTATTCCTCAAAGGTCGTCACGTAACCCGAATAATCGTTCGCCAAGCCGGCGATGATGGTGTGGGTGCAGGGAGGCAGTATGGATTCAACTGTCCTGCGCAGCCGCGAGCCAGCCATGCTTGTGAACTCCGACGGCACGGCAAGGATCGCCAGGTTGCCGATGCGCAGGATCGAAATCGGCAAAATCTGGGGAGTCCAAGTCAGCCCTTCAATCGCAGGGGTTCCTGTTGTCAGGACCACCTCCTTTGGAGCATGCCGTCGCTCGAATTCTTCCGTTACCAGGTCGGGGATGATGCCATTGAGCTTCCGGAACTCATCCACATCGTCCTGAGACAAACCCTCCCCATCCAGAGTTCCTTTGGCAAAGTCGATACCCAAGGCTCCGATGTAGGTGGACCAGGGAGGATTTACCTGGGTCTCCGGAAAACCGACGCCCGGGACATCGTACGGATAAAGCTTGGGGGGATTCACCACCACCGAGGTCATGGCGACATACATGTGCCGGTAGTCTACAGGTCCAAAGAGGCGCTTTCGGATGCCGACTGGCGCTTCGTAAAGAGCCCGGGCCTTCTCATACTGCCGGCCTCCGATCATGGAGGCGCGTGCCTCGTCATCCCCCCCGTTCTTCGGCCAGCCTCCCGGCTCCAGGGTTCTTCGATTTGCCGTCAGGTCCCCCGGATTGGAATTTGCAAAGCCAGCCACGAATCCAGACGACTCCCCAACACGGCCATGCCCGGGGTAATGGGTGCCTTTCTCACGTTCGAACAGGTAGGCTGCTAGGCCCTTGTTGTCACCGGTCAACAAACGGTTCTCCTTTGAGAATGAAACTCCGTGGACCGGAAACCAGTTGAACATACCGATCTCCCTGCGATTGGAATGCTCGAATCGAAGGCACAGCATCTCGGTATCCCGGTTGTCCTTGCCGAATGGATTCTTCAAAGCCGGATGCCGGTTCTCTAGGTTCTGAAGGAACCCCACCGCCTGGCGGTTCTCGTTGGCGTTATCGAGCTGGCCCTTGCTGAGAAGGATCCTGCCGGGGGCGAGATTCCGGTGCGCCTTCTTGATGGCCATGAAGATTCCGTGGACCAGTGCGTCGTAGGTCTGCCACGCGAAACCGCCAATGGTGGCATTGTACAGCACATGATGCGAATGGCCTCCCGCACCGCCATGGGTGTGCGTGGCGCTCATGACGATATTGGCGAAGGAGTAGTGCCGCCCCAACTCTTCGTCGGCCTGAAGCCGTTCGTGGACGCCCTGCGTCACCGAGTGAAAGATCTGTCCCGCATCCACCACCACGAAGGCAACCCGGCCAGCACCGTCACCGCGACCGCTGGCGATGAACGCCCGTGCCCACTGCCGGTCATGAATGCCCGCCGACTTCTGATCGCCCTCCGCGTAGCCCATCATACCGCCATCCGCGGCTGGACCCGTGACATCGTGAATCCCGCGGCCCACCAGAAAGGGAAACAACACGGTGTTGGACTCATCTCGGAAATAATCCTCAAGCTGCGTGCGACCGGTCTCCGGCGAGATCCTGCCCGCATCCTTGGGGTCCAGGGGATCCAGCGCCGCAAGGTGCATCTCGTAGAGGTCGTCCATTTCGTCCCCATCCGAATCCAGCGGATCGTCGTTGCAAACTCGTGTTACCCGGTAATAACCCGGACCTGAGGGAGGGTTACGGTCCTCGAGCCGACCCGATTTCGGGGAGCCGGGTTCCAAGTCGACAATCGTCTGCGCCCCACTCGCCAGATTGAGCCGGCTCAAGATGTGGTAGAAGGCTGTGTCGGACTCGTGCTCCAATAAAACCCTGCCATCGCGATGTTGGACGCTTGTGATCCGGAAAGTTTGGCAAAAGGCGATCCCGGGAGCGGCAAGAGCGCACACTGTTGCGATCACTAAGATCCAGTTCCTGGGCCACACCGCCACGGAAACCCCGAAGTCAAAACCGGGTGCCGCCGGACTGCGGGAGGGAAAAGCAGGGGAACAATTCACGCGCAACCAGATTGCCTCCCGGCCAGGAGGAGAACAAGTCCATTAGCGGCAACAATGAGAAGTCATTACAACGGGGCTTGTCGAAATGCAGCGAGTTACGGGTTCTAATCGGTTGTCGCAACCGCACAGAGTTTCTGATAACCACTGCGCATTCACCACACTCGCACAAGCCAACAATCCACCCAGCCATGAAACCCTATCCTTCGCTCGTCGCCGCGCTCACATTTTACCTATTCGCGTTCAGCTCTCCGTTGGTCAACGCCCAGATCTCCGGGATCAAGATGCCGCCGGACGACGGGAAGCTGCGCATCATCGCGTTTGGCGCACACCCGGATGATTGCGAAATCCAAGTCGGCGGCACGGCGGCGATGTGGGCAAAGGAAGGGCACCACGTGCTGTTTGTCTCCGTCACGAATGGCGACATCGGTCACTGGCGGGAAGCCGGCGGTCCGCTGGCGAAACGCCGCAAGGCCGAAGTGGACAAGGCTCACGAGATTCTGGGCATCCAGGGCGTGGTGCTAGACATCCACGACGGCGAACTCGAGCCCACGCTCGAGAATCGCCGCACACTGACACGGCTCATCCGCCACTGGAACGCCGATATCGTGATGGGCCATCGACCGAACGATTATCATCCGGATCATCGTTACACCGGCGTGTTGATGCAGGATGCAGCCTATATGGTCACCGTGCCGTTTTTCTGTCCCGACGTGCCCGAGATGAAAAAGAACCCGGTGTTCATGTATTATACCGATCAGTTCCAGAAGCCGAACCCGTCCGAGCCCAACATCGTCATCAACGTCGATTCGACGATGGAGAAGAAGCTCGATGCGCTCGGGGTGATGATCTCGCAGTTCGCAGAAGGCGGCGCGAATGGCAACGCGAGCCTGTATCCCGACGAACCGGTGAGGCAGGCCGCGCGGCGTCAGTTGGTGCGCACTCGTTTCAGCCAGCGCAATCAATCCATCGCCGCGCGCTTCAACGAGGAATTAAAGAAGTGGTATCCCGGCGAGGCGGCCGCAAAAGTGAAACACGCCGAGGCGTTTGAGCTCTGCGAATACGGCAGCCAACCGGACCAGGTGGAACTGAAGCGGCTGTTTCCGTTCTTCAACTGAACCGAAGTTGCCCTCATTGTACCACCAGGCGGTAATAGCGCGCCGTGTTGCCGGAGACGGGCGTGGCATCCCGAACCGTCACCTCCCGTGGCTCTTGTGTTGACGCAACAACCGTATCCACGGACTTCCACTCACCGGGGCCCAGGTCGCCTCGGGACTGAATCTCGTAACCTCGGCGAGGTAACACAGTGAAACGCAAGTTCACGCCCAAAGCGTCCACCGCTGCGATCGCGATTCGCAAGACGCTGGCCACGTCGCGCGGATCCGTACCAGCGCGGAATTCATCCGCGTTAGTCATGCCGTCGCCATCCGCGTCGGCCAAACCGTCCAACGGATCATCCTCGCGGAGTCCATTGAGCCGTTCCCACGTATCGTCCATGCCATCGCGGTCCAGGTCCTGCGGGAGTCGCACGTTCGACGCGCCCGGCGTCGCGGATCCCGGACACGCGAGGACAAGCGATGCCCCATCGGGATAGCGACCTTCCGAGACGCCCAACGGTTGGACCAGATAGCCCACCGTATCTGTAATGACCCCGGAAGGATTGATGAGGCGCAAGGTCTCCCCTAAGGCGTCGAGCCCGAACGGCAATTGGCGGCTGCGACCGTCGACAGTGTCGCTGGTGCGGAACTGGAGAAATCCGTTGGCGGAAATGAATGTAAGTGGGCCCAGAGGATTGTTGGTGGAGCCCCGAATGGTCGGATCGTCAGTGAGAATCCACCCAGCAAGGTTCACCGGCAGCGCATCGGGATTGACGAGCTCGACAAATTCATTGGTACCCTTGCCGCTGGCGTACCATTCGTTGATGCGAACCGAGCTGCCAAGGCTGATGGTCGCGATGGCAGCATTCTCCTTCGCGGGTGTAGTTTCCAGAAGCAAGGCGATACCGGAGTCGGCTTGACCAACGGATCGCCCCAGGAGTTGGGGCCCGTACGAAAGTTGATCCAAAACCTGTTCCGAGGCGCTCAACACCTGGATCGAAGCGCCTTCGTCTGGCAAATCGGCAGCCAGTACCAGTTCCGAGGCAGGCAAGCCCGAAGGTTTGCGAGTAAGGAAGTGGATCACAACCAAGGCCCCGGGCGACAAGCTAGCCGTGGCAGGGACGACGTGGCGAACAGGCGGCGCGCCCGGCGCATCCACGACAAGCTTAATGCCGTCGAGCGCAATCGGGTTGGTGCCTGTGTTTTTCAGTTCAATCCAGTCGTGGTTGTCTGTGCCACGGGCGAGCACTTCATTGATCCGAAGCGATGATCCCAGCTGGGCGATGTAGTTGCTGACGCCTGGAGTTGCGCTGAATGGGAGAAGGCGAAAGTCTCCCGTGCCGTCGGGGATTCGGCCGAAGGAAACACCGGGGGACTGACGCCCGTAAGATGCTATCGTGATAGAGACGCCCGCGGGATCCAACAAGCGAATCGCGCCCCCAGTCGCGGGCAACTTGAGTTCGAGGTGATCCGGCCCAGTGTTTTCGTCGGCATGCAAGACGAGAAAACCGCCGGCCGGTACAAACAATGGTGAGACGATCCTCGAATAGACGTTGGAAACAGAGAGATAACACCCTTCGAGCGAAACGGGGTTCGCGTCTGTATTGTGGATCTCGAGCCAATCGCCACGCTGCTCGGAGTCGGCGAGGAACTCATTGATCGTCAGATTCGTCAACGAGCCCATTTCTGAGGCCACATTGGCAGCCCTGGAAGTTGACTCGCAGAGAGTCCAATTGCCGGAAATTCGACCGAGTGAATGCCCATCCACCGCTGGCCCAAAAACAAGAACATCCACGCGCTTCTCCAACCGATCGAAGAGAGCGACCGTTTCGCCATCGCGATTTAGCTGGAACGGGGCATGGAGCGGACCCGCTTGGGTGTCGCCGTCACAATCGACTCGCAGGAACCCTCCGGCGCGGATCTCCGTGGAAGGTGCGAAGACAAACTGGCCCTGAGTGCCGCGGTCGCTCAATGACCAACCGGAAATGTCCACCGATTCAGTCCCACGATTGTGCAACTCGATCCAGTCATCACCAGTCCCCGCGACAATCTCATTCAAAATGATTGGCACGGGCACGCTGGCACTGTTTGCAGCACCGGGCGTTCCGCCGGGCTTGCCCGCAATCCAAGTGATGGGATTGTCGGGTTCTCCCCCAGCATCGGCGCGCTCGAGAGACGCGCCACTGCCGTCTGCGTCTTGCGGCCAGAGCGGGTTGTCGCCGTACTCCACAGAGGCAACTTGGTTTCCGTCCGGATCGAGCAATTCGAGCCGTTCGCCGCTATCGGCAAGAGATCCGCCGAACCAGCCAGCGATTTCCACACCGGAATAGCGCGCCACGAAGTCATTGGTGCGGGCATCACTTGCGAGTACGACCCGGCCTCCGGATGGCACCAGCGGAGTGGGAACGGGGAATCGAAAGCGAACGCCATTCATCGAGAAGCCGCTCACGTCCAAGGGCAGTGCGCCGGTGTTTTGAAGTTCAAGAAACTCAAACGGTTCGCCACCGGGCGGATTGTACATGATCTCAGAGAACTGGATCGGAACACCGATGCTCGCGACGTGGTATTGCCAGTCGATGATGGCGCTCCAATTCGTGCCGACAGTCGAGCGGGCGCGCAGGCGGGTGGGTTGCTCGAGCGCGAGCGCCTTGGAATACTTCCGGGCTGTCGGCGATACCGCGTCAGTGAACGCCACCCGGGGATCACTGCCGTCAAGCGTATACCAGATGTCGCCTACGATGTTTGAGAGCGTCAGCTCGAATCCAGCCGAAACGGTGCCACCGTTCCGCGAAGCCATCGGGGCGTTGGTGGAAAGCAGGAATCCCGCTTTTAAGAAGGAATTAGTAACATAGCGACGTCGACCGGAAATCCATGTGTTGATAATGTTATTGAAGCCGGAGATGGCGGGAGCGAGTTGGGCGCGGATGGGCTCGTAAACGCCTCGAATCCGCGCATCCGTCATCGGGCCATCATTGTAGAACGCGCGGTGAACTCGATCCGCGAACAACAGCTTGAACTCGCGGGTCCGTTTCAGCGAATTGAACATCGCCTGATAGTCGGTTGTGCCCCATGGAGGATTGACGCTGGAGAGCGTGTTGGCGAGGGTGTCGTAGGAGACCGAATGGCCCGTGAACGCAAATTCAGCGTCCCACGGATAGAACTTAAACTTCGCCCCGGGGAGCCTCTCGCGGGCGGCCCGTGTGTTGTTGTGGGGCCAGTCGTCATTGTCGGCCCAGATCAGCGGGAGCAAGTAATCGATGAAGTTTTCGAGATCCATTTGCGCGGCCACGTCGAGATAATTCTGGCGCACCGAGAGATCCTTGCGCGCCGCCGTGCGAAGACGGCTCCACGCGACGGTGTCTCCGCGGATGGCCGCGCTGTTAGGCCCCATGACGTCCCAAAGTTGGCCGCCACCAAGATAGGCTTGGAGGAAATCGTCATCCACGCGCTCTGCAGGGTTGTAAATGCCCTTGTAGACGCCGTTGAGGAAGAGGTGAACGAATGTTCCATGACACGCGGGAATGCCAACAGAGAGAGTCAACGCTCGCACAAACTCATCCTTCAGGAGCGGGTTGCTGTGGTCGTTCATCCCGGCGCGCAAGTGAAGCGTGTTGAAGGACTCAACCGTGGTGCCGGGAAAGAACCGATAGTTGAGCCGGCCCGGCCCATAGTCGCCGCAGAAATACAGCCGGAACGAATACTTGCTCTCGGGCAGAGAAGAACCGCGGTACGTGTAAAGCCCTCGAATATAATCGCCACCCGCCACCCGCAACCCGGCGTCCAGTTGGAATCCGCCGTTGTCCTCGGGCCGAATCAGTTCCACCGACACCGGACGTTCCCACGCCGCCCCATGCTGCGTCGTGTTGCGCGGGCTGTATTCCATGATGCCAGTGCGTCCATAAAGATTGTTCGTAGCGGTCACGAGCGAAAGCGCGGGCATCCCGCGACGATTGTTCGCGAGATTCATCAAGTAGGTGTGTGTCCGGACACCTGACGGGAGCTGGTTGGAAGCAAACGCTGCGGTGCGGATCACTCGGTGAGCTGCGACCGAGATCGGCGTCGTATAAGGAAAGCCGTTCGTCAGTGTGGGCGGACTTCCGTTTGTAGTGAAACGTATCGTGGCGCCTGGTGTCGTGCAGGCCAATGAAAGAGTGAACGGCGCGTTGAAGAATCCCCGTTCCACGCTGAAATGAACTTCGTCCACTTTGCCCGTGATGCTGCTCGTCCCATTGGCGGCGCCCGGCGTTCCCCCCGCGAAGAACCGCCAGACCAAATTGGTTCCTTCCATGATGCGGCCGTACGAGTGATTGGGCGATTGAGCGGGGTATTCGAGCGCGCTCACGGGCACTCTTGGAAGCTCAGGTCCAAACAACACGAGTGTGTCGCCATTCGGGTTTAGTTTGAAATTCGTGTGAAGGCGCCGGCTGGTATCCTGCCGATCCTTCCCGGAAGCCCATAGGTACATGCGCGCGCCCGCGGAGAGAGTCACCGGCGGAAACACCCATTGGCCTGCCTCGTCGCGATCCACGCTCAGTGACCAGCCGTCGAGGTTCACCGCGGTCGACCCGCGATTCTCCAATTCAATCCAATCCTCGGCGTCGCGGTCCTCGTCAACGATGCCGCTTTGATTTTCAGCCATGATCTCATGGATCACGATGTCCGGTGCCGGGCGATTTGAGTCCACGGAGTAGGACCAAGATTGTCCCGAGAATCGAACGGAAACTTCCTCATCGGTTGCGATTTGGTGGTTGGAGGCGAACGAAAGGCTCGCCGGTCCATCGGTGGCTCCGGCTGAAAAAGTGAATCGATACGGACCTGCGCCCACGCCAACGACCGTGTTCGCCGCGACGCCGTTCATGAGCAAATCCGCTGCCGCGACACCGCGCACCGGCCGACTAAACCGCAATTCGACTTCCGATAGGCTGCGAAGCGAGGCGCGAGGCGTCGGGACGATCTCAACGAGGTTGGGTCCGTCGGCATCGATCAACTGATAGGCCCAGGTGGACCCGAGAGCGCCAAAATCAAATCGCCGTGGTGGCGTGTCGAGGTCAGTGATTTTGTGCAATGGCCCCCAAGAAATATCGATGGGACCAAACGTAGGCTGCGGGAACGTGAACGTGTACTTGTCACCAGAACCAGTAACATCCGCCGATGGAATGCCATTCAGCAGGAGATCCGTGGCGGCCACACCCGTGACAGATTCGGAGAAGGTGACCGTGATGCTGGTGAGATTGCTGACGAACCCGGGTGCGGGTGACACGGCGACGACATTGGGAATTGGACTGAGCGCTTCCTCGGACTCCAGGTCCATGTCGAACACCAAGTCGCTGCTATCGATGGCCCCATTGAAGACCTGGACCGCGATGACGTTCTCCCCGGCCACGAGGGCGGACGGTGGGAGATCAATCTCTGACGCAAAGGGTTCAATAGCTGAACTCGCGACGGCATTGAACGCGGGATTCACCGCATTCGGCACGTTGGTGAACGTCATCCGACTGCCATTGATCCAGACCATAAAGCCGTCATCGACGACAGTCCGCAAGACGAGGTTGGTGACAAGTGACGGATTCTCGACCTGGAAACGGGTGCGCAAATAGAGCGTGGTGTAGCCATTTCGCATGTCTCCAAGTTGCGTCCCGGTGTATCCCGATTCGCCGTAGTAGAAAGCGGATTTGCCGTTCAACCATCCGGCCTCGGCAAAGCCAGGTTGACGCCAGCCAGCGATGTTTCCCGGGCTGGGTTCGGCAGTGCCCTTGAAGTACCGCCACTCTGCTCCGCGCGGGATAAGCGTCGCTGCGAGCGAGCTCAAAGCAGCCAACAAGAGGACGGACAGGATGGCGATGTTGCGAATCAAGGCATGCATGCTAGTTCGCAACCTTTCCCTATCCGGGGGAAAATTTCAAACTCCCATCCATCATGGAGAACCCGCGCGGCACATCTCTGTCTTATCCATTTTGGTCTCCTACTCCGACTCCGACTCTTAATCCCTCATGCAGAACACAACCTGCGACACCGCAGAGACGGGTAGGACACAGAGAAAGACAACGATTTCGATCCGCATTTTCCCCCTCTGCGCCTCATCCCGCCGCTGCGGTGTCACCGAAACCAGCCCGATGTGTCCAGCCTGAAGAACCGCAGAGGTCGCGGAGGGCACGGAAAGGAAGGAAGTTGATGGGGTTGCTTGGATGGCACCACAGCGGCGGCATGAGGCGCAGAGAGCTCCATTGGAATGGCTCGTCGGCCATTCTCTGCGGTGTTTGATTCGGCCGTTAGACCTGTGTGGTCGTCAGCGTAACTGATGCCAGAGGACCGTATAGGCCAATGCCGACATGAACGCTGCCTGCTGGTTGTTGGCCGC
>SXSK01000160.1 GCA_005793375.1 Verrucomicrobiales bacterium
CAAACGCCCATGCGTGGACTGTCTTCCCACCTTTCTGGCGAATCGAGCCTAATTCAATAAATGGCCCAGTTGGTTTCAGGCCGACCTCCTCTTCAAATTCCCGTAAGGCAGCGGAGAATAGGGCTTCGCCGGCTTCCAATTCGCCTTTAGGTATGGTCCAAACATCAAAATCGCGATGTGGAAACCAAGGGCCACCAGGGTGCGCGATAAACACTTCGATCGACTTGCCTCTTGTCCGATACATGAGGAGACCAGCGCTGACTCGACTGCGTTTGGTTCTCAACGGGGTCGCGGCAACCCCCTCTGGACGAGCTAAATCGCCGAGCGCACAGGAGCGCTCGGCGGGTTGGCTGCAGTCAGACTGGATTGGTACGAGCCCCATGGCGTTAAGATGGACAAGACCATGCACTGCTTACAAGATCCGTCGTGAAACTCAAGACGGAAGTCCTGCTTGATAAGTCTCAATCTGACAATCACCTGTCAAACTTTAACCCCCTGAGCCAATCGACAGACTGAAAATGATTCTTCAGGGAACCTTGTCTTGAACAGCGCTATCCGAGTGTGGTCTAATGCATGAAGTGCCGTCGCCGATTGTGACTATTGGCGACGACTCGAAGAGACACACAAGCTAGTCACCACAAACATACACTAAGTCGAACTACTGTTAATTATGAAGAAACTCGCTCTGCTCTCGATGGCTGCGTCGTTTGCCTTTGCTTCCGCTGCTTTGGCTGGGGAAAAGTGTGAAAAATCCTGCGACAAGACAGTCAAAACCTCGGCCGTGTCGAGCGCGAACAACAAGAGCTGCGCCTCCGCTTGCCAGACCTCTGCAAAAGCCAGTTCCTGCTCAAAGTCCGCCAAAACAGCGAAGACGTTGAAGAAAAACGCTCTTAGCATCAAAGAGTTGGCTGCGATTTAAGTCGGCTGTTGTCACGGCACGGAGCCTCAGGCTCTGGCTGAAGCTCTGATGTGCCCCCGTTCGACCGGCCTCGTTGCATGCTGCAATGTGGGTGGTTGTCGGGGGCCTTTTTATGCTCGGCGCTGACTTAGGAATCCGTGGCTGGCTTGCGAAGTGCCCGATGCACGGCCGGCTCTTAGCCAAACGGTTTCCCTGCACAAACAAACAAAGTGGAGCAAGCCAACGATGCCTGCTACGGGTTTAGGGAAGTCGATCGAATCGACACGATTTGTATTTATGCCTCGCCTGAAGGACAGCGTTTCTCAAGAGATCGAAGCCGCGATTGCCGACCTGCGCCGCGGAAAGATGGTTATTGTGGTGGATGACCAAGACCGAGAGAACGAAGGTGACTTGGTGCTGGCCGCTGAAAAAGCGACACCCGTTGCCATCAATTTCATGGCGAGGTTTGGCCGCGGTATGATTTGCGTACCCGCTACGGCGGAACGTCTCCGACAATTGGGGATTGAAGAGATGGTGGCCAATAATCGCGAATCTTTCAAAACCGACTTTCAGGTCACGGTGGATGCGTCGACGGGTATTACCACCGGAATCAGTGCTGCCGATCGAGCTCGTACCATTCAACTCATGGCAGACCCGCGGACGGGTTCTGAGGATCTCAAGAAGCCAGGTCACGTTTTTCCTCTGCGAGCTAAGCCTGGCGGGGTTTTGCGGCGCGCGGGCCACACGGAGGCGGCAGTCGATCTCGCGGTGCTTGCCGGCTGTCGCCCCGTCGGAGTGATTTGTGAAATCATGAATGACGACGGCTCGATGGCTCGACTGCCGCAGTTGCAACGATTCGCCAAGCGCCACAAACTCAAGATTTGTAGCATTGAGGCGCTCATTAAATATCGCCGCATCCGTGAAAAGCACGTCACTCGGGTCGAAACCGTCGCATTGCCGACCGAGTACGGCGTTTTTTCATTGCACCTCTACCAGTCGAGCATTGACGGCTCACACCATATCGCGTTGGTAAAGGGCGACGTCGGACGTTCTAGGGCTGTTTTGGTTCGAGTGCATAGCGAATGTTTGACTGGCGACGTGTTCGGATCCCGCCGATGTGATTGCGGGCCGCAACTGCACGCGGCGATGCAGACCATTGAGCGCGAAGGAGCTGGAGTTATTTTGTATATGCGCCAGGAGGGGAGAGGGATTGGGCTCGTACCCAAGATTCGTTCGTACAAGCTTCAAGAAGAAGGCTTGGACACGGTCGAGGCCAATCTGCGGTTGGGCTTCCCGATGGACCTTCGGGATTATGGTATTGGGGCGCAGATGCTTTGTGATCTAGGGTTAAAGCGCATCCGTTTGTTGACAAACAACCCGAAAAAAGTTGTCGGCTTGCAAGGCTACGGACTCGAAATCGTCGAGCAACTACCCATTCGAATACCCGCCAATCCCCACAACGAGCGGTACCTCAAAACCAAGCGCGACCGGATGGGTCACACGCTGTAGATCCTCACAGAATCATGCTCAAACGCAATTCCCCCCAGAAAAACAAGTTCCGAGGTGGCAGATATCTCATCGTCGCTGCCCGATACAATGCCGAGTACGTCGATGGCATGTTGCAAGCGGCCGAAGCCGAGCTGAGACTTGGGGGTGCCGAATCCATTCGAGTGCTGCGAGTCCCCGGCTCGTTTGAAGTGCCGGTGACCATCGCCCGCTGGCTGGCAAGCACAGGCGGCATCACCGATGCGATCATTGCATTGGGCGTGATCATTCAAGGGGAAACAGCGCATGCTCAGCATATTGGCGATGCCATAACGCATGCCTTGATGCGGTTGCAGCTGGAGTCGGGTTTGCCTGTCGTTCATGAGGTCTTGTTGGTACAAAACAAAGCGCAGGCGACGGCGCGTTGCCTGTCGAAGGAGACCAACCGCGGGACGGAAGCCGCGCGAACCGCGATGGAAATGGCGGCTTTGTTCAAAGGATTGCCGGTGGAATAACTCTTGAGATGAGGTTGGGGTAGGCGCGGGCGAATCGAGGCGTGCCTGATTCCGTTTAACTGGTTAATCAGGAATATGTTGTGTATAAGTAAATGCGCTGAATGTGTCCGGCGATATTGAGACGTTAGGCATGAATAACGCGCGGCTAGGTCCGTCTGATGATCGACGCTTGTGAAAACTTTCACAAAATCGCTTGCCTCCAAAAACACGGGTGTTAGCGTGCGTCGTCCTGCGATAACTATTGTCCGAAATGTCATGAAAAATTGCCTCAGTCTTTTGGCGATTGCCGCCATTGGTTCCACTTTCAGCACACTCACGGCCGCCGATATTACCGGCAAGGTCACTCTCAAGGGGACACCTCCGGCCGAGAAGGAAATCACCGCTTTCAAGACCGACAAGAACTGCGGCGCTGCCGCGACCGGATCGGTGATGAGCCGCAACTATGTGGCCTCTAAGGACGGCGGTTTAGCGAACGTTTTCGTCTATGTGAAAAAGGGTTTGGAAGGGAAGAAATTCGATGCCGCAACTGAATCGTTGAAGATTGATCAGGTTGCCTGCATGTACGAGCCTTACATCGCTGGCGTGATGGTGGGTCAAAAGGTCGAGATCAAGAATTCCGATCCGTTCATGCACAACGTTCTCGCCTCCTCCAAGGTAAAAAATCCGACCTTTAACATTGCCCAGACCCGCCAGGGCCAGGTTGATAGCAAGTCGTTTACCACCCCCGAGACGTTTGTCACGCTTCAGTGCAATGTTCATCCTTGGATGTTCTCGTACATTGGAGTTGTTGATCATCCGTTTTTTGCTGTGACCGACAAGGATGGCAAATTCAAGCTGAGCTCTAAACTCCCAGCGGGCAAGTACACCTTGGAGTTCATCCATCGCAAAGCCGGCACCTTCACCCAAGAAGTTGAGGTGGCCGACGGAGCAGCCAAAGAAGTGGCGTTAACGGTCGATGCGAAGTAGCCAATAGGCGATTTGACTTGGACTTAAGTTTTTGGAAAGTGCCGTTGTCTCTGCATAGAGGCAACGGCACGATTTTTAGGTGAATGTCGGCATTCCTCCGTCGTTACGCCTGTTGGAATGGACGGCCCTCCATTTAGACCCGGGCGTTTGATGAGACTGATCACCACGTGACCTAAGGGCGACCGAAAGCTCAGTAAACAGACGTTAATTGCCAGTTTCTTGACGCAACCTGATTTAATTCCTGATTTCCGATTGAAACCAACCCCAAATCGATGGCTTTTCAGCTATGCCGTGTTGTGTGCACTGGCGACTTTGCTGTTAATATGCCTTGGAGGGGTTGTGACCAGCAAGGGCGTCGGGATGGCGGTTCCTGATTGGCCCACCAGTTTTGGGTACAACATGTTCTGGCTTCCTTTAGACAAGTGGTGGGGAATCGGGGGGATTCACGACGAACACCTGCATCGACTAGTCGCCAGTACTGTGGGAGCTTTGGTCGTGGTCTTGGCAGTGTGGGCTCAACTCAAAGAGCCACGTCGTTGGGTGAGGAATTTGGCCTGGATTGGGGTGGTAATGGTGCTGATTCAAGGTTTGCTCGGCGGCCTGCGGGTGATGCTGGATCAAAAGGAGTTTCTCGCCTCCACTCTGGGAGTGTGGTTCGGGATAGCACACGCGACATTAGGGCAAGTGTTCTTCAGCACGCTGTCGCTAATTGCCTTCGTTTTGTCGCCGACCTGGCATCAATTCCAAGTGGCGACCGAAGTTCGGTCGCACTTATCGGTGGACCGTTGGTTGCCTTGGATCGTTGGATTGATTTTGGTTCAGTTGATGGTGGCGGCGACTATGCGTCATCAACATGCTCCGTTGGCAATTCCAGACTTTCCATTGGCCTATGGTCAGATCTGGCCCGATACCGACCCGGCAACGATTTCAACGATCAATGCGCGACGGATAGATCCAATGAACGAACGTGACCTTGTGGCGTTGCACATTCACCTTCAAATGGTCCATCGACTGATCGCAGTGGCGTTGGTGACTTTGGTCATGGGGGTATCCTGGGTGCTGATGAAGCAGGGAGGATTGCTGGGGCGTTTAGGTCGGCTGTGGATTGGACTGTTGTTGATCCAATTTTGTTTGGGGGCTGCAACTGTTTGGACAAACAAGTCGGCGGATGTCGCGACGGCGCATGTGGCAGTTGGAGCAATTTCTCTAATGATGGGCATTCTTCTAACCGTTGCTTCCCGAATGCGATGCGAAGTGAGAATTTCGAAAGTCAGCCCTTGCTCCCGAGCTAAGGACTTTTTAAAACCTGCGAGTCCAACTGTTGCCGCCGAGGGCGGGGCACGTTAGCCGAAATATTTGAAAGCGACTGTTCAATCACTGACTGCGGAGTCCGCCGCGCGATCCCGCGCGTCGGTATTTGCTGAACTAATCAAGGCACGCCTCACGAGCATGGTGCTGATAACCACGTTGGTGGGGTTCTACATGGGCTCATCGGGCTCCCTTAATCTGGGCCTCTTGGTGCATTGTATGCTGGGCACTGCCTTACTGGCATCGGGAGCTGCCGCTCTCAATCAGTACTTGGAACGTGAATGGGACGCTCGGATGCCGCGTACTTCGGATCGGCCAATTCCAGCGGGTCTAATTCAGCCTCAGATGGTTTTATTGCTGGGGGCATCGATGTCCGTCCTGGGTTTGGTGGAGCTGGTTAGCCAGGTCAACCCACTGACTGCGGTTCTGGGTGCGGTGACATTGGCGACGTACGTTTTTGTCTATACGCCGCTCAAGCGGGTGACGACATTGAATACCTTGATTGGTGCTGTGCCTGGTGCCTTGCCTCCGTTGATGGGTTGGACTGCGGCTACTGGCGAGATTTCAGTCGGCGGTTGGGCCTTATTCACGATCCTGTTTTTCTGGCAGTTGCCGCACTTCATGGCGATCAGCTGGATGTATCGGACCGATTACAGGGATGCCGGATTCAAGATGCTTTCCGCCGACGATAGCGATGGATCTCGAACTGCCGCGGCAGCGATACGGCACACGCTGGCTCTTTTGGCGTTTAGTCTTTCACCGGTGGCCTTGCATTTGGGTGGCAAGATTTATGGAGTCGGGGCTATAGTGCTCGGTCTCTTGTTCTTGATCTGCGCCATCCAGTTTTCTCGATCAACCACCCGCGAGCGTGCTCGCCAGCTCTTTTTTGCCAGCATTCTCTATCTACCACTCATTTTAGGGTTGCTGGTCTTGGATAAAATCAAACTTTGAACTGCGATCTAGCATCCTGTTGAACTCAATTCCAACTCGGCGAGACATCTCGCGGGCTGGGACAATGGATCCTCTCTATGGCAAACGCTAAGACAACGTCACACGGAACCAGCGCCGATCAGGCTCACGATCATCACCATTATGAGCCCGGGTTCTGGTCCAAATACATTTTTAGTACAGACCATAAGGTCATCGGTATCCAATATGGAATCACCGCATTGGTGTTCCTGCTGTTCGGGTTCATACTGATGCTCCTAATGCGCCAACAATTGGCGAAACCCAATCAGCCGATCCCTGTCATTGGTCCGATTCTTGAGAAGGTGTTGGGTACAGACATGGTGAACAGTGGTGTGATGCAGGCCGATCTCTACAATGCCTTTGGAGCCATGCACGGCACCATCATGGTGTTTCTTGCAATTGTACCTCTGGCTTTCGGGGCTTTCGGTAATTTTGTGACACCCCTTCAGATTGGAGCTCCGGACATGGCGTTCCCCCGGCTGAATATGGCCAGTTACTGGTTTTACTTCCTTGGTGGCGTTGTGATGTTATCCAGCTTCTTCATTCCGGGGGGAGCTGCGAAGTCCGGTTGGACCTCCTACTCACCGCTCGCAAGTATTGCCGATATGGCGCACTGGGTGGATGGACAAACTCTGTGGCTGATAGGAATGGTTTTGCTGATCAGTTCCTCGTTGTTGGGTGCGGTCAACTTCATCACGACGATTATTCAGTTGCGTGCTCGCGGTATGAGCTGGATGCGACTTCCATTTTTTGTCTGGGCTCAGTTAGTCACTGGCTTTCTTTTGCTGTTGGCTTTCCCTCCGTTGGAAGCCGCAGGCATCATGCAGTTGGTGGACAATCTTTTTGGCACCAGCTTTTTCCTGCCGACCGGTCTGGTGGTGAACGGAAGCCAGTTGCCAGTTAGCGGCGGTGGCAGTCCATTGCTGTGGCAGCACCTATTCTGGTTCTTAGGCCACCCGGAGGTGTACGTCCTTATCCTGCCGGCCATGGGCATTGTGTGCGAGATCATAGCGAACAACACCCGCAAACCCATCTGGGGCTATCGGTCTTTGGTCTATTCCGTGCTATGCGTTGGATTCCTTAGCTTTATCGTTTGGGCACATCATATGTACCTGACAGGTATGGGCACGAAGATCTCGACCTTCTTCCAGACCACGACGATGATGATTTCCATTCCTTCGGTGATCATCTTGACAGCACTGTTCATTTCGTTGTGGGGAGGTTCCATTCGGATGAACACTCCGATGCTCTTTGCCCTCGCGTTCCTTCCCATGTTCGGGATTGGCGGCCTGACTGGATTGCCTCTGGGATTGAATGCGACGGATATCTATCTTCACGATTCGTACTACGTGATTGGTCACTTCCACTATGTTGTCGCGCCAGGGACTATTTTCGGTCTTTTTGCAGGTATCTACTATTGGTTTCCCAAAGCGACCGGACGTTTCATGAACGAGACCCTAGGAAAGATTCATTTTTGGGGATCGCTGTTGTTCATGAACTTGGTATTCGCGCCAATGTTCATCCAGGGAATGAAGGGTATGTCTCGCCGCATGTATGATGGTGGCGCCACTTATGCGGGCAATGCCAGTGTGCTAGGCTTGAATACCTTTATCAGCCATGCAGCCATTGGGCTGGCTGTGTTTCAGATTCCTTTCATTATCAACTTTTTTATGAGCATCCGAAGCGGGAAGAAGATTTCCTCGGACAATCCTTGGGAAGCGACGACCCTGGAATGGTCGACACCGACCCCTCCTCCACACGGCAATTTCATCAAGGAGCCCGTGGTTTATCGCGGGCCTTACGAATATAGCGTTCCGGGTGCGGCCAAGGATTTCTCACCACAGGACCAGCAAGCTTGATTCACTTCAGACCGTTGTAGCCCACTCGACTCATGGAAATTCCATACACAGTCAAACCCCGCCCAGATACGGGTTTGTATAATGCAAAGGTAGGTATCTGGCTGTTCCTCGCTTCTGAGGTGATACTGTTCGGCGCTTTGTTTTCGGCCTACATCCTGTTGCGGGTTGGCGCCCTCGATGGGGTTTGGCCGAACATTAAGAATGCTTGGCCGCATGGGTTGCTCAACATACCCATAGGTACGTTCAACACGGCGGTGCTCATCACGTCCTCCGTGACGGTCGTCTTCGCATGGGCCGCATTGAAGATGAACAACTTTGCCCGGTTCCGAATCTGCATGGTGATCACCATTGTTTGTGCCTTGGGCTTCCTTTGCATCAAGAGCTTCGAGTACAATGAGAAGTTTACCCACTATGAACTCCGCCTCAAGAGCGGTAAGGCGTACACAGGTCACATTGAAGTGAATGGCAAACATCCTGGATTCTGGGATTTTGGAAGCATTTACAACTTGGCCAGGCTGGAGACGGATAAGGTTGAGAAGGTCAAGTTCACCGCAGATCCACCCAAAGCGAAACCGGGTGAGAAGCATGATGAATCGACTCCCAAGCATGAGGTGATGGAAGTCGCCACGAGCGACATTGCCCACTTGGATGCGTTCATTCCGAGGAACCACACTTTTTTTGCCATTTACTTCCTGATCACTGCGCTCCACGGGTTTCATGTGTTGGGCGGTGCGTTGGTTCTGGCTTGGTTTACGTTTCCTGGCAGCAAAATGTGGTTGACCGAACCAGAACGGTTCATCAACCGGATTGAAGTTGGCGGCCTGTTTTGGCACTTCGTCGACTTGGTCTGGATTTTCCTCTTCCCAATTCTGTATCTCCTCTAACGCTCTCGAATTCATGAGTCATTCCACTCAACACGCTGCGCAACACGGCCACGATGATGTGGCTTCCCATCTGCCGACCTACTGGAAAGTGTTTTGGGCATTGATTGCCGGGACCGTCATTACTGTCGCTTTGTATAGTATTCATTTCGAGAGTGTGGCGATCACTATTGCCATCGCCATGTTTGTGGCGTCCATCAAGGCATTCCTGGTCGCGGGCTATTTCATGCACCTGTTGTCCGAAAAGAAAATGATCTATGGCATTCTGGCGGCCACGGTGTTTTTCCTGATCGGGTTGATGGCCCTGACCATCTGGGGCAGTTACGATCAACCGAATCATACTGAGCGAAAGACACTTTATGTCCCTTAAGATGTTCCATGTCGTTTTTGTTTTGTGCTCATTGGCACTCACCATTGGATTATCGGTGTGGGGTTTTGGAAATTACCAAGTCAGTGGGCGGCCAGTGGATTTGTTTTACGGAATCGGATCTGTCATTTCCTCGGTGGCATTGGTAATTTACGGTTGGGTATTTCTCAAAAAGCTTAAGCATATCAGCTTTCTATAAATCTTATGAGCGTGCGACTCATGGCGGTTGTAACGATGTTTGTTTGCTCTGCAGCCAAGGCCGTGGCCTGTGCCTCGTGCTTTGGCAGCAGCGACTCCCGCTTAGCCGTGGGGATGAACTGGGGGATTATGACCTTGCTGGTTTTCGTCATCGGACTCTGGGTAGCATTCGGCAGTTTCTTCGTCTTTATCGCCCGTCGTGCTGCTCGAATTCCCTTGCCTGGTGAGTCGGATCCGATCCATGCCCCGGAGTTCAAACACCCTAAAGGACCGCTCGAATCGTAGTTTTCTGCGACTTCTACTATGAATTGGATAAAAATTTTAGGCCTGCCTGAGCTGGCCTCCGAACACGGAAAAGCCCTCGATGAACTCACTGGATACGTGCATCTCCTGATGCTGATCCTGTTTATTGGCTGGGTGGGCTATTTCATCATGGTCTTACTTAAGTTTAACCGAAAATCCAATCCCAAGGCGGATTATGTGGGGGTCAAGAGTCACCTCAACACGTACCTTGAAGTGGGTGTTGCCGTAGTCGAGGGCGTCCTTCTCATCGGGTTTGCCATACCGCTGTGGGCCAAGGCAGTGGATTATTTCCCGACGGCTGCTGACAATCCGATCGAAGTGCATATCATGGCACAACAATTTGCGTGGAACGCCCACTTTGCGGGTCCGGACGGCAAGTGGGGAAAGCAGGACATTCAGTTTGCAGCTGCCACCAATCCATTTGGTTTGGATCCCAATGATGCGGACGCCAAGGACGATGTGGTCTGTCTGAAAGAAGAGTTCCTGGTGCCGGTGAACCGCCACGTCATTTGCAAGATTGGTTCCATGGACGTCATTCACTGCTTCAAGCTCCCAGCGATGCGGGTAACCCAGGATGCCGTTCCAGGGTTGAGCATTCCGGTGCATTTCAAACCGACCATTACCAATACCTATGAGATTTACTGTGCCCAGCTGTGCGGGAACTTGCATTCGGGAATGAAGGGTAGCTTCAAAGTGGTTTCTCAGTCGGAATACGACACTTGGTATGCCGCCAAGTCGAAGGCTGGTGGCGGCGCTGGGTTTGAGTGAGACCTCTGGTTCCGCAGATTATCACTAACTCCGGTTGAGCGAATTTTGTGAAGGCCGCTGGCATCCTGCTCAGCGGCCTTTTACTTTGGACAAGTGAGCCGCAGGTTAATTGAAGCAACGGTTTGGGGTGTACTTCTGGCTGTCATGGCTTGGGTGGTATTCCGCTTCGTGTCCGCGCAACCCACACCGCTTCCTGTGTTGCGACAGGTCTCCGCGTTTTCATTGACGAATCAATTAGGAGAAGGTGTCACTCACGATCGACTCCAGGGTCAGGTGTGGGTTGCCAATGTCATCTTCTCCAGATGCCCCACCCAATGCCATGTGTTGTCCCAGCAAATGGCGGCGTTACAGAGGCTGCTTCAGGGACAGCCACTGGCGCGACTGGTCTCCTTCACCGCCGACCCTGAAGTGGATACGCCCAGTGTCCTGCTGAGCTATGGGAAGCGCTATGGTGCGGAGTCAGAACACTGGTGGTTTCTAACAGGACTTAAAGCTGAGCTTTACCGAACCGCGATCACCGATTTAGGATTCACCGTGGTGGAGAACTCGGTGCCGAATCCGAAGTTCGAAGATATGTTCATCCACAGTAATTTCTTTGCGGTTGTCGACGCCCGCGGACGACTCAGAGCCGTGGTGCAGGGTGAGACACCCAATGCCGTTAGATTGCTCGCAGAAATGGTGCAACGCCTGATTAAGGAGAAACAAGATGATGTCAGGTAACGATCTCCCGTTATTGAATGCCTGTTTGAATGGTTTGAGCACCGTGTTCCTAACTCTGGGACTCTATTTTATCAAGAACGGGAGGAGAGGAGCCCACAAACGGGCGATGTTGAGTGCATTTGTCACTTCTGGCTTTTTTCTCGTGGGCTACCTCATTCACAAGATCTTTATCATGAAAGGGGTGAACACCCCTTTTGCTGGTCCGACGTTTCTTCGAGTTCCCTATTTGCTGCTGCTCGCCTCCCACGTGTTGCTGGCGATGACCATTCTGCCTCTGGCCATGGTTACCATCGTTCGAGGGTTGAAGGATGATACCGAGAAGCATCGTCGTATCGCACGTTGGACTTGGCCTCTCTGGATGTACGTGAGTGTGACAGGAGTCCTGGTGTACCTGATCCTCTATCAGATCTGGCCGGCACCAGGGAAATGAATGCCTGGGGGGCTTCTTGGTTTCCGGGGGGATCAAAAGTTCTATCTTGCCTCTGGCTAGGACTCCATTAGGGTCATCCCGCCCGAGTTCGCTGGTGCGAGCTCAATTTAGGCTGAGAAAAAACCGTTAACGCGTAACCGAATCTTTTACCTCCGTTGTCACTGCAACGTCGGTTTGGTTCAGGCAATGGAGTCTTCTAGGGGTGTCCAGGATTGGCCCCGCAAAGCCTCCCGTCCGCGTATTCCATAATACATCATGGCAGCTACAGCATCGTTTGCCGATCTGCTCGCGCAGTATGATCGGTCCCTCCGTGCCGGAGACATTGTCAAAGGCACCATCATTGAAGTCCGTCCCAAGGAAGTCTTGGTTGATATCGGCGGCAAATCTGAAGGCGTCGTCTCCGCTTCTGAGTTTGAAAACTTCAGCGACGTTAAAGCCGGTGACATCATTGATGTCCTAATTGAGAAGGCCGAGGATCGGGAGGGGAATATCCTGATCTCCAAGGAGAAGGCGGAGTTCCGACAAAACTGGGACCGCATCCAAAGCATCTGCAATGAAGGCGGAACTGTTCAAGGCAAAGTCAAGGGAGTGGTCAAAGGTGGTCTGATTGTTAACATCGGCGTGGAAGCCTTTGTGCCGGCCTCGCAAGTGGACATTCTCCCTCCGAAGAACTTGCTCGTTTACGTGGGTAACACCTACGAATTCAAAGTCGTTAAGCTCAATCCGGAGCGTCAAAACGTGGTGCTTAGCCGCCGCGAATTGGTCGAAGCTGAGCGAAATGCTCGTCGGACTGCACTGCTCACGGAAATGGTTCCTGGCGATGTGCGCAAAGGGACCGTCAAGAACATCACCGACTTTGGTGCGTTCATCGATCTCAATGGTCTCGATGGTCTGCTCCACATCACGGATATGTCCTGGGGCCGTCTCAGTCATCCCAGCGAAATGCTGCGAGTTGGCCAGGAGATTGATGTCGTGGTTCTCGACATTAATCGCGAGAAAGAGCGGGTCAGCCTTGGCCTGAAGCAGAAGCTCGCCAATCCTTGGGACAACATCGAGGGCAAGTATCCCATTGGCGTTCGCGTCAAAGGCAAGGTGGTCAACCTGGTTCCTTACGGCGCATTCGTCGAAATCGAGCCCGGCGTCGAAGGCTTGGTTCACGTGACCGAACTGTCTTGGACCAAGCGAATTGCCAAGCCCAGCGACGTGCTCAAACAGGGGCAGGAAGTGGAAGCCATTGTTTTGGGAATCAACCGCGAGGAACAAAAGATCAGCTTGGGTATTCGCCAACTCGAAACGAATCCGTGGGATCTCGCCCATGAGAAGTATCCTCCTGGCACGAACGTCAAGGGGCCGATTCGCAATCTCACCAGTTATGGTGCATTCATCGAATTGGAAGAAGGCCTGGACGGCATGATCCACGTGTCCGACATGAGTTGGACGCGGAAGATCAATCACCCGAGCGAAGTGCTCAAAAAGGGAGACATGGTCGAAGCCGTGGTGCTCGAAGTGGACAAGGCCAATCAGCGAATCAGTGTTGGTCTGAAGCAACTCGGAGAGGATCCTTGGTCGAATATCGACAAGTTCTACAAGGTGGGCGACTTGGTTTCTGGAAAGGTCACGAAGCTCGCGAGCTTCGGTGCATTCGTCGGTCTGCAACACGAAATCGATGGCTTGGTTCACATTTCCCAAGTCAGTGAGGACCGTGTCGACAAGATCAAGAACGTGCTCAAGCCTGGTCAAGATGTGACCGCCCGCGTCATCAAAATTGATCGCGCCGATCGACGAATCGGTCTCTCGATCAAGGCGGCGAACTACTCGCCGGAGCAGCTCAAGGCAGAGCAAGCGGTGCTCGATTCCCTCAAGCCTGGCGAAGATCTCGTCGCGCTCGAGCACGCGTTCAGCGCAGCCGAAGAGAAGAAGGCCAGCGAGTAATCGCGTGTCACCGGTTTATCGGTGATTTTTTGCAAGTCGCGCCCTTCAACGGGCGCGCCTTTTTATTCGATGCACCTCATAGTTCGAAATGGAGCTTGGAAATGAGACTCGGCTGCTTTGGGTTTTTGGTTCTGTCGGCATTGGCCTCTGCGCAGTCCGAGCCAGTGTCAGAGGCAGCCATTTTGTCTGGCGCGAGGCCAAGCTCGCCGTCTTACCAGACACTTTCCGAAGGGCCTTTGAAAGTGCGGCTATTCCCAGGTCAGACCAAATCCTGCCTTCAGCACTACATCAATTTGAACGCCGGTTCATCGAGCTCCAATTACATCGCAGCATTGGAGCGCTTTGGCTTATCGGGGTCGTGGGCGATGATGAACCTGCTCCCGAACGACGGCCTCAAGCAATTCATCGAAACCGCCCGCCCGCTTTGCTGCTATTTCACCATCACCCCCGTGCAGCACCATCAACTGGAGAGCAATGCCCAGATGCTCGCTGGGATGGACTACGTGGAGAAGAACCACCAAGGGTTCTACACGTTCGGTGTCTGCGAGTGGGAAAACACGTTTTATCGTCACTGGGAGAAGGAGACGGACACTACCGCCATTTATGGCGCGTCGCCGGCACAACTCAGCGGAATGGATCGAAAGGGCAACTACGAGGTGCTGGAGCGAACCGCGCAACGGTGGAAACGTAGCCTTCGTGGCCGGATGATGATGGCTAATGGATACGGAATGCTCGCCCACCTCGCTGAGGTTGGCCTGGACGCCATCGGCATCGAGACGTCTGAAACGATCCCTGCAACCCAGGTCAAGCGGGCGTTGGCACGAGGCGCAGCTAGACAATTCGGGATTCCCTGGTTCGAGGAAGTGTCGGTGTGGTTTGGAGCCAGCGTGTCGGGCGGCATGCCAAGATCGGCTATAGTGCACTGGCCCAATACACCTGTCGGCGGAGATGCTGGGCATTCGGCCAGTCACCTCATGCGGCATTGGTTCACTTCCTGGTTTGGCGGAGCGAACCATATCCTGTTGGAAGCATCCCCCCAGGTTTTGTTTGAGGTGCCGTGGAGCGGCGAGTTTCCTGCAGACGCGAAACTCTCGCGTTATGGAATCGAAGCCCGGCGATTGGCCATGCTGATGCAACGCGTGGATGTCGGGGTGCCGTATACTCCGTTTGCCGTTCTCATCAACAAGTATCACGGCCGATGGAGCGTCTGGGGCAAGCCCTGGGGACGGCTGGAAGAGACGCCTGGCGACCAGATGACGGAACGATTCTTCGATCAGTTATTTCCGGGACAATCCCGGGGACCCGGAAAGGAAGAGCGTTACCTCTGTTCCTCGCCCTACGGCGACACGTTCGACGTATTGATCAACAACGCTGACCGCAGTTCGTGGCGGGCGTACCCCGTGATCCTGTCGGTAGGTGACATTCCATGGACCTCAGACGACATCCAGTTTCTCCAGGGCTACGTGCGGGACGGCGGGGTTCTCGCCCTGAACGAAGTCAACATCGCCGGTTGGGACCGGGCTTATCTCGGCCTGGCGTCCAAGCAGTTTGCCCCGACAGCTGATGCGCAAATCGTGCTCAAGTCGAGCGACGGAATGGCCCGGTTGATTCGACGACACATCGACAAAGGCAGCGTACTGGTGTCGAGAGGAACCTCGGAACCGCATCGCAATCAGGCAATGGCGTTTCCGGATGAGTTCCTCGCCAGTCTGGCGACGAAGTACCTGCCATTCAGAATCGAGGGCGATGTGCAGAGCCTCATCAATCGCACCAGAAACGGTTGGGCGCTGATGATCGTCAACAACAAGGGGATCACCAAGGACCTGCACGTGGACCAGAAGCCGGTGATCGTTTCTTCAGGGACTCAGCAGGTAAGCATCGCGTTTCAGCGGCAGTTCGCCCAGGTGTCGGAGCTGATCTACGGGCATACGTTGCGGATCGAAACTGGGGATACGGGAACCGGGCAGCGGATTCGGTTCGACCTTCCGCCCGGTGAACTCCGCCTGATTGAAATCCAGGAGTAGGCGATCGACTCAAGGTTCGCGAGGTGGCAGAAGGCCAGGCCGGCCTGGCGATGGCTTTGGTCGAGGTAATAGAAACCGCTGTCCGGAAGCCCCGACTCGAAGATGGGCTGAGTGTTTCTTAGTGTGGAGATTTGTCCCGAACCTCAATTCGCTGCGGCGCGGAAGAAACGGAGCGGCTTGCCCTCGGTGGAGTAGAGGCGGGTGACACGATTGCCCGCGCCGGGGATGGTGGCTTCCACGGTCGTCCAGGTCTGCATGTCAGCGGAGCCTTCAATTCGATAGTTCACCCCGGGAGCGGCAAAGAATTGGAACTCGACGGCCGTGCGGATGCTCGAAGCACCTGCCGGAGTGCTTTCCATTTTGGTGGGATTGAAGCCCGCCCCGGCTTCCACGCCGTCGGAGAATCCGTCCCCATCGGTGTCGGACTTCGACGGATCCGTACCGGTGTTCGTGCTGCTCACGTAGGTGCCAGAGTTCGTTTCCACGGCATCGCCCAAGCCATCATTATCGGAGTCTGTCTTCAATGGGTTGGTGCCGGTGTCCGCCGGACTGACATACACGCCCGTGCCGGTCTCCACCCCGTCCTTCAATCCGTCACCATCGGTGTCGGGGTTGTTCGCGGCGGTGCCACGTTGAAACTCTGCCAGGTTCTTCAATCCGTCGTTGTCCAGATCCTGTTGCGCGTCGTTCGAGTTTGGATTCAGGCTGTGGGCCGTCTCGTAGGCGTTGGGCATGCCATCGTTGTCGGTGTCATCACTGGCACTGACCGTTTCGACCTGGATGCTGTCGAAATCGCCGAAAGTGTTTTCCGGAGCGAGATTGTTGTCGGATCGTTCCTGGAAAAGGGCGACGGTGACGCTGTTGCCAAAGGCCTTCAGGGTGAGGTTGGGATTGACGATGTCGAAGGGTGTTCTGACGAGCGGTTCGCCAGTCGATGAAAGCGTGGTCAGCTTTGTCCCCTCGGGCCCGATCTCCAGCACGTAGGTGCGGAATGCCTCGGCACTGCCAGCTGGATCGTTGGGCGGAAAATGCAGGAACGCTGCCGTCGCATCCGCACTGCCTTCGCTATCCCGGTAGAAATCACCCCAGTCGGGAGCGGTCGGACGGTTGGCGCCTGCCGACGCGCGAACGAAGGCTCCGGACGCGCTGAAGATCGCGACGCCGGCCGAGGCGTCGGACGCCCCTCCATCGCCTGCCGCTGTCTGGTTCAAGGGTCGCATTCGAGCTGTGACGCGTACCGACTGAACTCCAGCCAAAGGAATAGGGGTCGCCATTTCGATGCCCACCGTCTCGCCAGCCGCACCTGGAGCGGCCGCCATGCGCAGGGATGAACCGTCGGCGCCAATGCCTCCCACAATGCTCAGAGCTACGTCCGGGGCCCCCGCCCCGTGAGGTCGCCAGGGATTGCCCAAGGTAAACGCCGTGAACGATTCTTCCAGCACGATCCCCGCCTGCAACGGGCAGGAGATACCCAACAGAATGCCCAATATTATTGGTGCCACTCGTCGAGGTGAGGGGGTGTTGTTCGAGCGAGTGTTTTTGTTCATGAATGTCCCTCTTAGCAGGAGACAGATCCCGCATGCGAGCGCAATTTTGTGGTCTCGGCGAACCTATTAGCACTTATTGAATGCCCCCTTTTCGCTCGTCCTGGAGATGGACTTCCGCACGAATCGTATTGTTTTCCAGAATCACCGGTCCGGCGTTCTTCCCTAGTCGGATCCCGGTTTTTTGTCGACCTGTCCCGGTGTCCTCAATGAGATTCTTCCGTACAATGGTGTCGCGAGTTGCGCCATCGACGAAAAGCCCGTAGCGATGGTTATCGCGGACTGTATTTTCTTCGAAGGTGATTCGATGGGCTGCCATGGGTTCAGACTCGGCGCGCCAGAAGACGCCGCCGCGCGCGTTTCCGACCATGGTGTTGTGCCGGACGAAATTATCGCTGTCCTTGTGACCGATGGACATGCCGTGCCCGCCATTGTTCTCCAGCCAATTCCCCTCCGCCACGCCCCCTCGAACGCGCCAGCAGAAGAAAAAACCATCATCCCCATTGGAGATGGCGCGACAGTTTTTTACCAGAGGTCGTTGTGACCCGCTCCCAGGGTGCAGTCCGAATCCAGCGCAATTCTCCACCACGCAGGCCTCCACCCGGACATCATTGGATTGCTGGAAACTGATCCCATCGCCGTTGTAGTGGCGCACCACGCAGTTGTTGATGAACGTGTGGTCGCCGCGGTAGAGAAAATGCCGGCGGTGCGGCAGCCATCGGCGTGAGTGGGGTTTTCGGCGCGGTTGCCATCAATCGTCAGGTTCTCGACGACTGCGTCCTCGAGGTTGTAGCCGCTGATGACCGGGAAGATGGTGGCGGCGAATGCGGTATCGTTGACCATGAGATCGGCATTCATGGAACGTGTGAGTGTAAAGTAGTTGCTCCGTCCGTTCAGGATCGTGGCGCAGACACCGTGAAAATTCCGCTGCGTCTTGGAGGCAAGATATACCCCGCCTCCAATCTTGAAACCGTCGGGATTTTGCAAGGTCATGGCTGCCTCGCCGAAATCGGCATCCGCAGCGAGAGGTGATCGGTGTTCGCGATCCTTTTTCAGAATGGTTTCGGCCCCATGGCCACGGACTGTGACTCGGCTGCGCAGGTGCAAGGAATCACGCATTAGGTATTGTCCGGGACCGATGAGTACCAACCCGCCACCTAGATTGGCCACATAATCGACCGCGGCCTGGAGTGCTCGATTGTCTGTGCCTTGAATGTCGGCATTGACGTGGCCGACCGTGATTTGGAGGGCAGGGAGGGCGTGGAGAGAGTTCTCGGCAAATTTCCGGCCGGCTTGGTCGGCGAGAGTCAGGCTTGAGGAGAGGTGCCCGAGGAGGAGGACGGACAGCGATGCGAATCGGGGCTTCATGTGAGCAGGATGAGCAGGATCTGTCCGGGAAACAAGCTGAGGAACGATCTC
>SXSK01000161.1 GCA_005793375.1 Verrucomicrobiales bacterium
CAAACGCGAACCTGCCTACCTGGTGATTTTGGTGAAATATCACACACGGCGCAACGATCAGGCCTACCGCTCCCATCGTAAACGCCGCCTCAAAGAACTCAAAAAATGGAAATCCCTCAAAACGTCGCTGTAGTGTTAGTCCCGAACTGTCGGTGTGCAAGGCAAACCACCACCGACGCGGATCGGTCTCCGAGGTCGACTCAATGGCGGTTGCGGAGCCGGCGTCTCCAAACAACAATGCCACCGCGCGATCCGCGTGGTCGGAGAAGCGCGTGGGAGTCTCCCCGTGCAGCACCAGTGCGCGCCGCACTCCGGAAGACTGCATCATCGTCGCCGCCGTGGAGAGTCCGTAGGGATATCCAGAGCAGCCCAGCCCGATATCCAATGCCGCGCAGTTGTCACCGAGGCCCAGCTGTTGGTGAACCACACAACAAGTGGATGGCAGAAAATAATCTGGGGTTTGGGTAACGACAATCAGGGCATCCACACTCTGCGGATCCCATTGCAAGCGGTTCAGTAATCGCCGGGCGGCGGCAACGCACAGATCGCTGCTACAGATGGAGTCGTCAGCCACATAGCGTGCCCGAACCCCGGCCATCCTCACGACCTTTTCCACCTCGTCTCGTTCGAAAGCGGTTGTGTCGGACAGATTATCGAAATGGCGCGGAGGTACCGAGGTCACAATACCCCGGATACGATGGGCGCGTGTTGTCAGGATGGCCATGTCTGGTTTAGAGCCGAAAGGATGTTCGGGATGTTGAATGGTAAAGACTGCACACTTTCAACCAATAACAGGGGAAGCATTTGTAATCTGGCAAATAGAAGTCAAACATCTTCTGCCACAGGATGTTGTGAAACATGGACGTCCACTGAGCGAACGCGACTCTGGGCGGGCAAGCTCAGCCACTTAGAGATTTCCATCCTCAATCCGATGTCCGTTCCCGAAATCTTCAAAACCTACCCTTGCCAAATCTCTGGATTCGGCTATTTCGAGCCCGTCTTTTGAGCTTCTCCGAGTTTCTGGAGAAGTCCGCATTCCTGACCGAGTGGCATCTGACCAAAAAGATGCGACGCGAGGGCAGGACATGGACCGTGCTGATGGATTGCCATCAGCGGCCATGTTGTGGAAAGGAAGTGAATGTGACTTGAGCGAAATCAAACTTAAAAAAGGCGAACCAGTGGATCGTGCGCTGCGCCGACTGAAGAAAAAGGTCGACCGCGAAGGAACTCTGAAAGAAGTTCGCAACCATCGGCATTATGAGAAGCCGAGCGAACGCCGCCGCCGTAAGATGAAGGTGGCGCGATTTAGTGCCATGCTGTCAGCCCGGTACGCTGACGCCTAAGCGCGTCAGAGGGTTATTGGCTGCACAGTTGAAGCCGATCCGACGCCCTTATTCTCCTATAAAGACAAAAATCGGACCAAACGTCCGTTGAAATCATTTCGGCCGGATGCATTCTTAGCGGAACGCATCCGGCTTTTTCCTTATTGTATGTATTCGCTTTCAACCTGTTGGAACTCCGGTCGACACACCGACGGACGCCTCATGCTCCGCGAGATCCGGGAACTAGGCTTTGAGTATGCTGAACTGAGCCATGGAATTCGATTGAGTCTCGTTCCCGGGATTTTGGATGCGTTGCAGGCTGGTGAGATCAAGATCAGCACGCTCCACAATTTCTGTCCGTTGCCGATGGGTGTGAACCATGCGGCCCCCAATCTTTACAAATTCTCCTCCGAAAATCCGAGGGAGCGCGATTCTGCCTGGAAACATACGTTGAACACGCTTGAAAAAGCGCATCAGTTCGGCGCGCGCTTGGTGGTTCTCCATTCGGGTTCACTCGACCTGAAAGATTACAATGAAAAGCTGGAGGACATGAAAAAGGAGTTATCCGAGAAGCGGGATCACCTTCGCCGTCTGGAAGCCTCGGGTCAGCAGGACACGCGTGAATATCGAAAACTCACGTCCAAGGTGGAAGATGCGGAGGACGATTATCGCCGGTTGGTGCAAAAGGTTGAAGAAAAGCGCGACAAATACAAATCAGAACCGATGGCTCGCGCACTGGATATGATCCATCGGCTGGCGGATCAAGCGGGGGCCCTAGGGTTGATGTTGGGAATTGAGAATCGAGAAGCGGTTGAAGAGATCCCCTTTGATCACGAGATTCAGGAATTCCTGGCAGCGCTGCCGCCGAACGTGAAGTACTGGCACGATTGTGGGCACGCCCAGATCAAGGAGCACCTCGAATTCATTCCAAGCCACGAAATGCACCTGCAAAACTTGGCTCCGCGTCTCGCCGGATTTCATATCCATGACGTCGTGATCGATTCGGACGGCGCACACGATCATTGCCCGCCGGGTTCTGGGGTGATTCGCTGGGCAAACCTCAAGCAATTTGTCCGACCGGATCACATCAAGGTCTTGGAGATGAGTCCGGGGGTGCCAGTTGAGGACGTTCTTCGTGGTTATGAAATAATTCGAGAATTCTGGGGTCCAGAATGAACGGGCGATCACGACGAACATGACCCGTGGTCGAACATCATTGGGTAGTCTGGTTCGGTTTGCCGTCTGTGGCCTGTTGCTTCTTTGGATTTTCCACCGGATTTTTTCCAACGAAGCGCAGTTGACCTTGGCGTTATCGGGCACGGACTGGAGCCAACTCACCCCATGGGAACAGCGGAAACTGTCCTGGACGGTGGGGCCGCAGCGTTTGATTCAAATGTCGCGACGGTTGGACCCGGCAACCATGGTGTTAGCACTCGCCCAGTGCGGGGCGCTGGTTTTTATTGGAGGACTCAGGTGGCGTTATGTCATGAAGGTCCAAGGCCTCTCACTGAGCATCCGCGAGACCACGCGAATTTCCTTCGTGGCACACTTCTTTAATGCCTTCCTCCTGGGATCCACCGGCGGGGATGTGTTGAAGGCCTGGTATGCAGCCCGAACCACACATCACAAAAAGGCCGAAGCGGTTGTGAGTGTGTTTGTGGATCGATTGATGGGAATTTTCGCGCTGCTGGTTTTCGCGGTAGCTTTGGTTCCTTTCAATTATTCGCTGATTGAGTCTTATGCCCGATACCAAGGGGTTTCCATCGTAATCGTTGCCATGATGTTGGGTGTTGGGGGGTTGGTTTGGATTGGGTTTTACAGTGAAGCCCTCGCGCACGGCGGCAAAATTGCGAAGGTATTTCGACGCCTCCCCAAAGGCGAAATCTTGGCGCGCGCTCTGACGTCCTGCCGACTGTTCGGCAAGCATCGAGGATTCTTTCCCGTGGTGATGGGGTGGTCGGTGCTTGTCAATCTTCTCATTGTCATGACTTTTGGCACGATTTCCAGGGAGTTGGGCTTGGATGTGGGATGGCAGACATTGTGGATGGTCGTGCCGATGGTGGTTTGCCTGGCCGCTTTGCCGATCACTCCGAGTGGACTTGGGGTGCGCGAAAACCTCTTGGTTTTGCTCCTCACGGTACCTGCATTCACGGTAAAACATGGGGAGGCGTTGTCGCTCTCATTGCTGGCCTATTTGGCCAATCTGGTTTGGAGTGTTGTCGGGGGGGTGGTTTACCTGACCCTTCCAGATCGACAGGCCCTTGTGGGTGCTGAGCCGAATTCCGGGGTTGAACCAAGTGAGAGCGGCCAGTCAGAGCGGGCTGGTTAGAACTGCATCCAGGGTTGAATAGACACTCAAAACGTCGATTTTGCGGTCTGCGATTGCACCGATCGGCTTCCACAGGCTATGACCGTGTGCATGCCAACCGTCGGGGAACAGCTGCGAGCTGCCCGGGAGCAACAAAAGCTCACCGGTCACCAAGTCGCCGATGCGACAAAAATCAAGACTGACCATATCCGAGCGCTGGAAGACAGCGATTGGCGGGCCTTCACGGCACCCGTTTACATCCGAGGTTTTATCCGGAGTTACGCCGCCTGTTTGAAATTAGATGTCGCTCGAGTCATGCAAGAGCTTACGGTGGAGCTAGCGCAGACCAAAGATTTTGCGGATCATCCGAGTCTGACAGGAAGCCGCAAAGGCCCTTTGGACCTGATTATGCTCCAGTTATCCCGGGTCAAATGGCAGATCGTTTTTCCGGTAATCATCGTGATCGCTGTGGCATTGGGCTTGGGGTATGGGATCCGTGCCTGGAAGACCCAACAGAAGAAGGATCCATTGCAGGGACTGGGGAGCGGCCTGCATCAGCCGGCGCGAAGCGCGGCGAAGAATACCTTGCCAGTACCCACCAATGCGCCGCCAGCACGGCGTTGAAATGCCCGGAACGGCGAGCGATTTACAGGTTGTGTGTTGTCAGGAATATTGAAAACCCGCTTGCCCGAAATGGGTAATCCACGCGAATACTCTCGCAGAAATCATCTACCAGGAACGCGAATTAACGAAGCAATATTATGGGCCGCATCTACAACAACATCGTCGAAACTGTCGGACGCACACCGCTCGTCCGTTTGAACCGAGTCACCGCAGGACTGGAAGCCACCATCCTGCTGAAGTGTGAGTTCTTTAATCCGCTCGGATCGGTGAAGGATCGTATCGGCATGTCCATGATAGAAGCTGCTGAACTCAACGGGATCCTCAAGAAGGATACAGTGATCATCGAGCCAACTTCTGGGAACACCGGCATTGCCCTGGCTTTTGTGGCGGCAGCGAAGGGTTACAAACTGATCCTAACCATGCCAGAAACGATGTCCTTGGAACGTCGGACACTCCTAGCTCTGCTGGGAGCCAAGCTGGTGTTAACCCCAGGAACCGAGGGCATGAAGGGCGCTATCGCCCGTGCGGAACAATTGGCCCGCGAGACTCCCAATTCCTGGATTCCTCAGCAGTTCGAAAACCCAGCAAACCCCTCCATCCACCGCGCCACTACCGCACAGGAGATCTGGGAGGATACCGACGGCAATGTCGACTTGTTCATCGCTGCGGTTGGCACGGGCGGCACGATCACTGGTTGTTACGAAGTGCTAAAAGCGAAAAAGCCCTCGTTCCAGGCCATCGCGGTGGAACCGAAGGACTCGCCTGTCATTACTCAAACATTACGCGGTGAACCCGTCAAACCCGGACCCCACAAGATTCAAGGCACTGGCGCTGGATTCGTCCCCAAGAACCTTCACCTGAACGGGCCCAACGGAGAACCACAGATTACAGAGACGGTCCAAGTGAGCAATGACGATGCCTTCGCCATGGCCCGTCGATTGGCTAAGGAGGAAGGCATCTTGGTGGGTATCTCGACGGGTGCCAACGTTTGGGCCGCCATTGAGGTGGCCAAACGCCCCGAGAATCGCGGCAAGACCCTTGTGACCATCGCGTGCTCCACCGGCGAACGTTACTTATCAACGGCCCTCGCCGCTGAAGCCCGGGCTGAAGTGGGCGGCTGATTGAACCCTGATTCAGGGTGCGTCTCTTGAAAATGATGCTCCTGAAAGCCAACAGGAATCGGAGCTGCCATCGAAAAAACTAATTCAGCAGGACCAGCAACCGTGGAGGTTGAACATCCACAGACACCGTCTCCGATACGCCCCCATGCAGCGCCTGTTCTCCTACCCATATTAACCTCAGTAGGGAAAGACGCAGGGCATTCGACGATACGGATCCAGCGGATACTAGTTCCCGTCGATTTTTCTGAAACTTCTCGGCAGGCACTTCTCGTCGCGTCGACTTGGGCCAAGGCGTGGGGAGCCGACTTGCACATTTTGCACGTCGGTGGCATCGGATCCCCCGGCTATGAAGATGCCGTTCGGGAGTTTTCAAAGATGCAGTCGGCGATTGAGTCGAAGTTGCGTGGCGAGTGGATCGCGGTTGGAGGGTCGGCAGATATTCCTGCTGGTTCGTTAACAGTTCATGTTCGGCTCGGTTGGCCTTATGGCAAGGGGCAAGCGGCTTGGCAGGAAATTGTCGAGGTGGCGACGGTGATCTCTGCCGACATGGTGATCCTAGGGACTCATGGACACACTGGCTTGAAACATGTCTGGTTGGGGAGTACTGCGGAACGTGTCGTGCGCCACGCCGGTTGCTGGGTCCAGACGGTGCCTCCGGCAGCGTCCACTTCCACCCAACCCGCCACAATTTCCCGGCCAGCGATGCCCGTGCAATCGATCCTTGTCCCCTTGGACCTTTCGCGAGAATCAGAGGCGGCAATGGCGCCTGCCGTCGCGCTGGCCTTAAAGTTCCAAGCTCAGGTGGTATTCGCTCACGTTTTGGAGCCGGGAATCTACTCACCGCATGCCATGGCTTCGGTGTACGACCCCGAGACTGAGGAGGAGGTTCGACAACAATTGGTTCAGCGGACATTGCCTGCGGTGGTTGGTGGCATGTCGGCGAGCACTCTGTTGATCCACGGAAATCCGGGTCTGGAAATCGCCGCCGCCGCCGCTCGGTTAGAGACCGATCTCATTGTGATGACCACCCACGGGTACACTGGATGGCGCCATGTCCTGATTGAACGAAGCCGCTGCGCGGGGGGCTTCGCCGAAGTAGACGCCCGGGGTGGTCTGGAGCACACGCTCCGGACCTATGATCAAAACCTCGTTCATATCCAGATCGAAATCCACTACAGCTCCCGCGCAGCTGCCGA
>SXSK01000017.1 GCA_005793375.1 Verrucomicrobiales bacterium
ACAAGGGCAACATCATGAAGAACACCGAAGGGGCCTTCCGCGACTGGGGATACCAAATCGCGAGCGAGCATTTCGGGAATCAGGTCTACACCTGGGCTCAATGGGAGAAGACCAAAAAAGAAAAGGGCGAGGAGGCCGCCAATGCGGAGCAAAAAGCCGCGCTCGCCGGGGGGGCAGTTCTCATCAAGGATTCCATTGCTGACATTGCCCTCCAGCAGGTCCTGACACGCCCCGAGGACTTCGATGTCATAGCGACACTCAACCTTAATGGTGACTATCTGAGCGACGCCTTGGCAGCCCAAGTGGGTGGGATCGGCATCGCACCCGGCGGCAATATCAATTACATCACCGGCCACGCCATATTCGAAGCCACACACGGCACCGCGCCCAAGTATGCGAACAAGGACATGGTGAACCCCGGCTCCGTTATTTTGTCAGGAGAAATGATGCTGCGTCATCTCGGCTGGATCGAAGCCGCCGACCTCATCCTGAAGGGCTTGAACGGCGCCATCAGCAGTAAGCGTGTCACTTACGATTTCGCGCGCCTCATGGACGGTGGAACGCAGATCAAATGCTCAGAGTTTGGGGAAAACATCATTGCCCATATGTAACAGCTCCAAACACCAAAACTCCGACTAGGAAGTCGCTCGAAGGACGGTGGGGATCCCAGGGATCCCACCGCCCTGTTTTTTGAGAACCCAATTTTCGGCACTTCGAGCGAAGAATCATCGACGCTGGAACCGCGAACTGTCCGCGCTGGATCTGATGCAAGTTCCTGGCGTCGAGGTCGTTTTTCGAAGCCCACCGTTTCACCTTGTCGATGCGGCATGCCTCTCCAACAGCCATAAACTCTAACGCTGTTGCAGACCTCGAATGTGCTCAACTCAGGTTCAAGGTTGAATTCTCGCTCGACGCGCCGCGTCATTCCGAGTGCCATTGCCCATGTCACCACTATCATGAACCTGACTCGTATCGTTTCACTAGTTGCTGTCCTCGCTATCAACTGGATCTCTCAAGCCGAACCCATCCCGAACGACTATCGCGTCGGTGGGTTCGCCATTGGGTGCCAAGCCTACAGTTTCAACCGGTTTACAGTTTTCGAGGCCATCGAAAAAACTGAGCAGACGGGTTCCAAGACCATCGAGTTTTACCCTGGACAAGCGCTCAGTCCGGAGCGCCGCACCGTGAAGTGGGATCACAACGCCGACGACGCCCTCATTGGCGATGTCCAAGCCAAACTCAAGAAGCATGGCATCCGGGCCGTAAATTACGGTGTCGTCGGAATTCCCAAGGACGAAACGGCTGCCCGCAAGATCTTCGACTTCGCCCGAAAGATGGGCATGTACGGTGTCACCACCGAATCCCTGGATTCGCTGGATGTCGCCGAGAAACTCGCCAAGGAATACGACCTCCGGGTCTGCATCCACGAGCATGCCAAGCGTATGAAGAAGGATGCCAACGGCCAATCCGTGGAGGATACTTCCTACAAGGTTTGGAACCCGGCTTATGTTGCCGAAATCGTCAAGAATCGCGATCCCCGGATTGGCGCTTGCGCTGACATCGGCCACTGGCAAACGTCCGGCATCCGCGCCATTGATGGACTCAAGATGCTCAGAGGTCGCGTCCTCAGCCTGCACATGAAGGACCGGGCTGGACTCGGTCACGGCCAGCACGATGCCATTTTCGGAACTGGACAGGCGGATATCGGCGGCGTGCTTGCGGAACTCAAAGCCCAAGGATTCGACGGCAACATTTCCATCGAATACGAGTACAATTGGGACAACTCTGTTCCCGACATCGCTCAATGCGTGGGGTTTGTGCGTGGCTGGGTCGCAAACAACCGATGACGCCGTAAGTACGACGAATCCCAGAAACTTCGCTTGGTGTTTGCCCCATGCCCGAGACGCATACATCAGCGGTTGCCTTGGAGCCATTTCCTCGACGAATTGGCTCCGAACAGGCTCTCGATGACGTCCTCACTCAGCCCACTCCGGCACTGATTCGGGAAATCAAGTCCATCCAATCACCCCTGGTATTGCTCGGCGCGGGTGGTAAGATGGGCCCGAGTTTGGCCGTATTAGCCCGCCGCGCCGCCGACAACTCCGGCCATCCGCTCAAGATCATTGCCGTCAGTCGGTTTAGCAATCCCGACGCCCGCACTTGGCTGGAGGCACGCGGTATTGAAACGCTCTCGGCCGACTTGCTCGACGCCAGCGAAGTTGCCCGACTGCCGGATTCAAACAACTTGATTTACCTCGTCGGCTTGAAGTTCGGCACTGCCGAGAACCCATCGCTTACTTGGGCCATGAACACCTTGGTGCCACACCATGTCTCCCAACGTTACTCCAACTCCAACATTGTCGCACTGTCAACGGGCAACGTCTATCCCATGTCACCGGTCGCTCAAGGCGGCTCTCTCGAAAGCGACCCTCTCACGCCTGTCGGCGAATACCCCAACGCGGCTGTCGCTCGCGAACGGATTTTCGAATTCCAATCCCGCCGTCTCGGCACCCCAGTCGCTCTGCTCCGACTCTTCTACGCCGTCGAACTCCGCTACGGTGTGGTCTCGGATATCGCCCGAATCATCCATCGCGGCGATGAACTGCCCCTGGCCAATGGGTTCTTTAATTGCATTTGGCAGCGGGATGCCAATGAACAGGTGCTCCGGTCGTTTCCCCTTTGCCAGTCACCTCCCTCGGTCTGGAATCTTTGCCAACCCCAGGTCTTCTCAGTCCGAGACACCGCCGTTCGGCTCGGCGAACTTCTGGGACGAGCACCGCGATTCACCCATGCTGAGGCCAATACGGCATTGCTTGGCAACGCTCAACGGTTGTGTCAACGCCTTGGGGCACCCTTGGTTTCGATGGACTCCATCCTAGAGTGCACCGCCGATTGGGTGAAGCATCAACGCACCCTTTGGAACAAACCCACGCACTTTGAGGTTCGCGACGGGCGCTACTGAGTCCCTCGGGAACGGGTGATTCCCAGCCAAAACCGGGAACTGGATCGAGTCTGGGCCGCTGACGCTCAGCTCACAGACAACGCGTTTGTGGAGGAACATCACGCACGGTGGTTGCGTGGATAGCCCGTTGAAACGCTTGAAGTAAAATCCACTAAACCAATTGATAAACAACCACTTATTCCAATTGCGGTCGTGGAGATCACCCCTTCGTTTTCTGCGCGAATTGGCGAATCCTCCCCCGCAGGGAAAACCCGCTTCGCACCCGGTCATTTCCATGAGTCGCAAAAAATCTATCGGCGTCTTGCATCCGTCACATTTTTTGAACATTTTCCTTCTTCCCGGATCGAAGGAAGCACCCAGATTTACGGGTACTTAAGAAATCGCCGTTCGCAAGAGCGGGTCGATAACGTCGTGCATTTGCCACGGCGCAGATCCGCAAAGAACGCAAAGCAATTCAGAGACCGACATGATTAAAGTCGAAAACTTGGTCAAAGAGTTTGGAACCAAAAAGGCCGTCAATCGCGTGTCCTTTACGGTCCAAAAAGGTGAGATCCTGGGATTTCTCGGGCCTAACGGTGCTGGGAAGTCCACAACCATGCGGATGATCACTGGATTCATTCCGCCCACCGAAGGTCGGGTGACCGTCGGGGGCCACGACATCTCCGAAAACCCTGTCGAAGCCAAACGCCTCATCGGCTATCTGCCCGAAAGTGCTCCGTGTTATTCAGATATGAGCGTTCATGGCTTCCTCAACTTCACCGCCGAACTGCGTGGCATCAACGGGACAAAGCGAGAGGAAGCGGTCAGGCGAGTCGTTGGACTCTGTTCGCTCGAGAGTGTGCTCCACCAAAGCGTCGACACACTCTCGAAAGGATTCCGCCATCGCACATGCCTTGCTCAGTCGCTCATCCATGATCCCGAAGTGCTGATCCTGGATGAGCCCACCGACGGTCTTGACCCGAACCAAAAACATGAAGTGCGCCAGTTGCTCAAGCGCCTCGGCCAAAACAAAGCCATTGTTTTTTCCACCCACATCCTCGAGGAAGTCGACGCCTGTTGCACGCGAGCCATCATCATCGATCACGGCGAGGTTCGAGCCAACGGGACTCCGGCCGAACTCCGCGCCCAACACGATCTCGCCGGTTCCGTCACCCTTCAAGTTCACGGAACCCCCGCCGAAACTGTTAAGAGCCGTCTTGGCGGCCTCATGCTCGCCCAAAAGGCCACGGCGTCACTCGTCGATGGCGTGGTTCACGCCCGTGTGTACCCCAGGAATCGCGCCATGAACGGCGAACTCGCGAAGGCCATCGCCGAAGTCACGACCAAAGAAGGCTGGCAGTTCGATGAACTTCACACTGAAGATGGACGTCTGGACGAAGTCTTCCGCGGCATCACCCGCCCCGACACCCTCGCCTCCAAGACCGAATAACTGGCGAGTATTCACCCCCGATCCATGCCCCGCGACCTGGTTCCGACCTCCGGTTCCGATACCGCATCCAACTGAGGTCACAAACTGACACCGCAATCTTACTTTTCCTATGAACGAAGCGACACGCAACATCTGGACCATCACAAAACGTGAGCTCGGAGGGTACTTCAATTCCCCCGTCGCCTACGTATTCATCGTTATCTTTCTTCTGCTGAATGGATTCTTTACCTTCATGCTCGGCAACTTTTTCGAGCGAGGTGAAGCCAACTTAAACGCCTTCTTCGTCTGGCATCCTTGGCTGTATCTCTTCCTGGTGCCAGCTGCCGGTATGCGGCTTTGGGCCGAGGAACGGCGCATTGGAACCCTGGAACTCTTGCTCACCATGCCCATTACAGCCTGGCAGGCTATTCTTGGAAAATTTCTCTCCTGCTGGGTATTCTTGGCCCTTGCCCTATTCTTGACATTCCCCGTGGTCGCCACCGTGGCTTACCTCGGCTCACCCGACATCGGCGCCATACTCTCCGGCTATTTTGGAAGCCTCCTTCTCGCGGGCGCCTACCTCGCCATCACAGTCGCCACCTCAGCCATGACCCGAAACCAAGTCATTAGCTTCATTCTGTCCGTCGTGATCTGCTTCTTCTTGATTCTCGCCGGATGGGAACCAGTCACCAACCTCCTCGTCCGATGGGCACCTCAATGGCTTGTCGAGACTGTCGCCAGTTTCAGCGTGATGCCCCATTTCACTGGGTTCCAGCGTGGGGTCGTCGATATCCGCGATACGCTCTTCTTCGTCTCCGTCATGATCTTCAGTCTGTTTAGTACCAGCGTGATTCTCCGCGGTCTTCGCGGAGCCTGAAACCCAACACTACCTTTCCCATCATGAAACAGTCCAAGCTTCAGACTCTGCTTTATTCCACCCTCGGTATCGTCCTGGTATTTATCGCCATCGTCGGTGCCAATTTGATCTTCAGTCCTGTCCGCATTCGCATCGACATGACGGCGGACAAGTTACACACCTTAAGCGACGGCACGCTTAAGATATTAGACAAGATCGACAGCCCAATCGAAGTAAGATTTTACTCGACTCGCGGGGAGAACCGTATGCCCAGCGCTCTCAAAACCTACGCGCAAAGCATTGAGGATCTTCTCGCTGAGTTCAAAGCCCACGCCCGCGGCAACATCGACATCAAAAAGATCGACCCGGAGCCCGATTCGGACGCTGAAGACGCTGCCAAGCTCGATGGAGTCGAACCCCAGATGCTCAATACCGGTCAACCCATCTACCTGGGACTCGCAGTGAGCCTCGACCCTAACAAGGCAACCATTCCATTCCTGTCGCCTCAGCGCGAAAAACTTCTCGAGTATGACCTCGCTCGCGCCATCTCCCAGGTAGTTCGGACGGAGAAGCCAGTGATTGGTGTCATGAGTCCGCTTCAGGTGTTCGGCATGCAAGTACCTCCGCAGATGATGATGCGCATGCAACAACAAGGCCAAGATCCTTGGATCTTCATCAACGAACTCAAACGAGACTTCCAGGTCGAACAGGTCGGCATGGACGTGGAAAAAATCGACGACAAGATCAAAGTCCTGATGGTCGTTCATCCCAAGGACATTACCGACAAGGCTCAATTCGCCATTGATCAGTTCGTCCTTGGCGGCGGCAAGGTGATCGCTTTCTTGGACGCGCTCTGTCTCGTCGACAACCGCCAACCGAATCCCATGGGCTTTAACATGGGTGGTGGATCATCCATCCCCAAATTGCTGAAGGCATGGGGGCTCGAATTTGAAGCCAGCAAAGTCATCGCGGATCCCACCTTCGCCAAGACCTTGCAAGGCCGCGATGGTCGGCCCCAAATCGTTCCTTCTTTCCTCTTCCTAAACCCCGATGGTATCAACAAAGAAGACGCGGTAACCTCCCAAAGTGACGACATATGGTTTCCGTTCGCCGGCGCTTTCACCGGCAAAGCAGTGGATGGATTGAAGCAGGATATCCTGCTTAAGACGACCACACGTGCCCAACTGGTCGACGGTGTGACGGCCCAACTCAACGGACAAAAGGTCATGGACGAACTGAAACCCGCAGGTGTGGTGTACTCGCTGGCCGTTCGATTGACTGGCAGGTTTAAGACCGCTTTCCCCGATGGAAAACCAGCCGCCGAGCCCAAAGACGGTGAGAAGAAGGAAGAACCCAATACGGCGGAGGGGATCCTCAAAGAATCCAAGAAGGACGGCGTCGTTTACCTTTTCGGCGATGCCGACATGCTCGCCGACCAGTTCAGCGTCGAAGTAAACCAAATGTTCCGCATGGCAATTCCTCGCAACGGAAACCTGGCATTGGTCCAAAACCTCGTCGAACAGGCCAGCGGTGATGCCAACCTGATCGGCGCTCGAAGTCGCGCGTCGCTACGACGGCCCTTCACTCTGGTCCAAAAGATCGAGACCGACGCGCGCATGAAGTATCAAGGCCGCCTCGAGGAACTTGAAAAGCGGCAGCAAGAAACTCAGCGCCAACTGAACGAGGTCCAGATTAAGAAAGAAGGCAACACCGCCAAAGTGATCCTGACTCCAGAACAAAAACAGGCCATCGAAAACTTTCAGAAACAACAAGACGACACTCGCAAGGAACTGAAGTCGGTTCGAAAGAATCTGCGACAGGATGTAGAGTCTCTCGAGAACCGTCTCAAGTGGACCAATATTGCCGCGATGCCACTGCTTGTGACCGCCACCGGCATCGGACTCGCCATGAACCGCCGCCGCAAACAGGCCGCCCGTTAAACCCCAATCGTTTTCAACGATTTGAACAGAGCTCCACTCCACGGAATGCAGCCATGAACTCCAAACAACTTCTCATTCTTATTGTCATCGGTGTCGTGCTGGGCGGCGCGGGACTCCTTGTCCGCAGATCCCAGGACTCCGACTTCAAAGCCAGCACAACCCGTATGGGGGATCGCGTCTTGGGTGACTTTGATCTCACCGCCGTCGCGGGACTCCGAATCTCCTCGGGTTCAAACAGCCCCGTCGAAATCCTCAAAAAAGACAACGACTGGATCGTACCCGCTCGCGGTGGCTACTCCGCGAACTTCCAAAGCGTTGGCGAATTCGCGCGGAAACTTTGGGAGCTCAAAGTCACGGCTCCCAAGAACATCAGCCAATCCCGCCTGCCAATCCTTCAATTGACCAAAGAGACCGGTACCACCGTTGAATTGCTGGATAGTGCCGGCAAACCCATCAAGTCCGTCATCCTAGGGATCAAACACACCAAGGAAGGTGGGGATAGCTCCCCATTCGGCGGCGGCGGCGGATTTCCCGATGGTCGCTACATCAAAGCGGGCGATGCCGTGGCCTTGGTCAATGACCCGCTCAGCAATGCCGATTCCAAGGCCAGTGAGTGGATCAACAAAGACTTCTTTAAAGTAGAAAAAGCCAAATCCGTATCCGTCAAACATCTGGTCGACACCAATTCGTTTTCGCTCACCCGCGACTCCGATGTGGGCGAATGGAAATTGGAAGGCGCCAGGGCCGAGGAGAAAATCGATAGCGGCAAGAGCAGCGGCTTCAGCAGTGTCTTGAGCTATCCTAGTTTCAACGACCTGATTCTCGATAAGAAACCGGAAGAACTCGGCCTGCATAAGCCCACCGTTGCGACCGTCACCACGACCGAGGGTTTCAAATACACCGTGAATATCGGCACAGCCGACGGAGAAAACTACCCTCTCACGCTCGCGGTCACGGGCGACTTCAAACGCGAACGCGAGCCTGGTAAAGAGGAGAAGCCCGAAGATAAGGAGAAGCTGGACAAAGAATTCAAAGAGAAACTGACCAAACTCGATGAGAAATTGAAGAGTGAACAGGCCCTCGGAAAGTGGACCTACCAGGTCAGCAAGTGGACGGTCGATCAGCTGCTCAAAAATCGTCACGAGTTGTTTGCCGACAAAAAGACCGAAGAGCCCGGCGACACACCGAGACCCGGTGGATCCCCCTTAAACCTACCCTTTCCCAACGATAAATAGTGATTTCCATCCCACAAAGGCCGCACGTGCTCCGTGCGGCCTTTTTTGTCGAATCCGCTCGCCTGAGTTAGGTTCCTGAGGTCCTCACTCCTTTGAAACGGTTCCTGTTCATCCTGCTTGGTCTTCTAGTGTTGCTCAGCGCCGCAACGGGTGTCAGGTCGCAGGCACGTCGACGCGGCTATTGGCTGGAACCGCGGTACGACGGTCGACCGATCAGTGCTTGGTTCCCCCACTGGTGGATCGCCGGTTCACCACCACCAGCGGTGAATGCATTCAACGGACCAAAAAATGTGGGCCCGGAAGCCGTGCCGTTCCTCATCCATGAACTCAGCCTGAATTCCCTAAAACGTCACGAAGCCTACGCGCGATTCTCAAATCATCTGCCTCAACGCTGGCTCTTCAAACTTCCACAGCCCTATTCCCCCGCCTTTCACAAACCAAGCATCATGTTCTGGTTGGGGTGGATCGCTACAACGTCCGGTGGCCCAGAAACCATTGCGAAACTCGCAGAAACTCAACCCGTTGCGATACGACGCCGACTCTATGCTGTGTTGGTAGACGCGCGTTGCACACAACCGATCGTCCTGAGCAGCCTGAAACGAACACTTCTGAACCACTCAGATGCCCCTGTCCGACGCGCAGCCGTTAAAGCCTGGCTCCAACTAAGCTCCGACCTCACGGACACCATCGTGCTCGAAGAAATCGTCCGACTGCGGGCGTCCGATCCGTCGCGCGAGGGCATTGAATGGTCAGCTGCCATACAATCCCAACTGGTGAGATTCACCAATCGACTCCGTTCTCCCCCCGCATCCCCCTCGGTGCCTCATGGTTTGGCCCCAGCAACACCTCCCAGTCCGTAGCGGTCGTCTTAGCCCGCTCTGACGCAGTTCAGCCCGTCCGAGTCGAGCGAAGCGACACCCACAGCTTGGGGGACAGGCGACGACGTCGCCTTCTCACCGGAACAAGGCGATCCCGCTATACCACCCCTTTGGTGTCACATTGAGGGCGGGCACCCCGGATTCCAACCCTCTAACATTGCATCTCTTAGGATACGGATGGCAGGGTTTAATTATGCCCTCCTCGAACCGATCAAAGACTTGGCTGCCCGATCTGAACCCGGGCCTGGCCCCACGGTTTAATGCACTCCTCCAACCCGGCTCAGTGGCCGAGGGACTCGAGTCGATGGATTTTCTGGCACACGCCATCCTTGAGGACGCCCTGCAATTCCGGGCCACGGATGTCCATTTGGAGCCCTTCAGCCAGGGATGGCGGCTGCGGCTGCGGGTGGACGGCACCCTTCACGATGCCGCACAGATCCACGCCGAAATCGGCCTGAAACTGGTCCGTTATTTTCGCACCAACGCCAACTTGGATCCAGTCGCAACCTACCTTCCACAAGACGCCAGCATGCAGATGGTTGTCGGGGGCAGTCGACTGGATCTACGACTCGCAACGGCGCCCTGTTTTGGCGGTGAAAAATTGGCACTGCGCCTTCTGGACCCCAATCGCCTTCAAAAGAATATCCGCGATCTCGGCCTCGAGGAAGAACACCTGCAACGATTCGAACATTGGCTGGGTCAGGCCACCGGGATGTGCCTCGTCACCGGCCCCACCGGAAGCGGGAAGACCACCACCTTATACTCATTACTCCATGAACTGGAACTGTCGAAGCATGCCATCGTCACGATCGAAGATCCCATAGAATACCCCATCGACGGGATCGTGCAGATCCAGGTGAATCCCACCCACGGCCTTACCTTTGCCACCGGTTTGCGGTCCATGCTTCGCATGGATCCCGACTATCTACTGGTGGGTGAAGTGCGCGATGCCGAGTCCGCTCAAGTCACAATCGAAGCCGCAGCTACAGGCCATTTTGTCATGAGCACCATGCATTGCCCCGATGCTGCCGGCGTGCTGACACTCTTGCGAAACTGGAACATCCCCGACCACCAAATCGCAACCGTGCTGCAAATCGTCGTGAACCAACGATTGAACGAAGCCGCTGCGCGGGGGGCTTCGCCGAAGTAGACGCCCGGGGTGGTCTGGAGCACACGCTCCGGACCTATGATCAAAACCTCGTTCATATCCAGATCGAAATCCACTACAGCTCCCGCGCAGCTGCCG
>SXSK01000162.1 GCA_005793375.1 Verrucomicrobiales bacterium
TCAGCTATGGCGATGCCATGTTCATCCAGTGAAAACCCGCCGCTCCAATTCCCCAAAACACCGACTTCAAACACCCTATGTATTGGTAAATATGGCGATGACCGCGGACGGCAAGATCGCCACGGTTGGGCACGAAGTTCATACCTTTGGGAGCGCGCGCGATCTCGAACACTTGTATGGATTACGTGCGACAGCCGACGCCATTTTATGTGGAGCCCGAACCCTTGAAGAGACTCGGGCGACCTTGGGAAATGGTGGGGAACGTTTTCGAAAACGCCGACGGCGCGCGGGCCTGACAGAATATCCGGTGCGTGTGGTGGTGTCCGGTTCTGCCAGCATTTCGCCCGAGGCGGAGATTTGGAAACACCGGTTCTCGCCGATCGTATTGTGTGTCACGTCGCGAGCCTCGGCTAAGAGACTAAACGCGCTGAAATCCCTGGCCAGCGACCTCTGGGTCAGTCCGGGTGAAACACTCGACTTCAAGTCGGCGTTGAGGTGGCTGGGCCAAACATTTTCAATACGACGGCTGTTGGTGGAGGGTGGGGGCGAGGTGAATGCTGCGTTGTTTCGTGAGGGATTGGTGGATGAAGTTCATCTGACGATCTGTCCAGTGATCGCCGGTGGACGCGAGGCACCAACGATCGCGGATGGCGTGGGAGGGCCGCTTCAAGACGCGGCAATGTATCAATTGACCCATCGCCGTCAGGTCGGAGACGAGTTGTTTCTGCGGTATCAACGCCTACCACAGTGACCCTTCCTGACGGCGATGTGACCCCGGGCGCGGCTGCCCTGAATGCGTTGTGCCGCTCTTATTGGTCGCCGATATATTGGTTTATCGTGCGCGAGGGCAAGTCGCCGGCCATGGCCCAGGATCTAACCCAGGAATTCTTCGCCCACCTGTTCGAGCAAAATTTTCTCGGCCATCTTCGGCATCAGGATGGCCGGTTTCGTTCGTTCCTCCTGACCTTTCTGAAACATTTCCTGAGCGCCATCAGTCCGGAGGGCTTACGCCGCGATGTGTGGCAATTCTTTGTGTTGCCGATTCCGCAGCGGGTTTGGAGTGGAATCAAGGTGATGCAAGACGACGACTTTGTCGTGTTTGTGGACTCGTGTCGCAATTGGAAATAGTTGTGAAAACACCCGCAGGCACAGCTATTGGAGAGGTTCTGGCCAAACTGGAAGCCGAGGCCTTACTTGCTCCATCGCCCATCACATGCGCTTGCGCGCAAGCCGGAGCATTCGTTCGGCACGTTCCATCACGATAGAACCCGGCGCTTCCAATACCGCTTTCGCCGCGCCTGTGTGTGATCTATCTGGCCGACGGCAGGCCTCCACAATTCGTTCCGTCATTTCGGTCAGTCGTTCGCGGACCATCGGCCAACTCAGGCGGGCACTGGTGCTGAGTTGCTGGAAATGCTCCGGTGAAACTTCGGCTAGGGTTCCCGCATTCCCAATCTTCATCGACAGATGCTTCGAGAGTTCCGGCCAAGCCAGGGTGCAAACCTGATCGTAGAGCGGCGCCAGGCGGCGTTCCCTCCCGGAATACAGGAACGAGAAGTTTTTGCTGTGGGCGTCGGCATTTCCCGTCAGAGCGGCAAAGATGACAGCGTCCAGGAAGTCCCGGATGTCGATCACCGGCAGCGACGACCACTCGCGGATCAGGTTGAAACAATCCTTAAGGGAAGGACCGCCTTCCTGCTGATACTTTCGCGACGCGGGAAAGCCAAGCGCCTGGCAGAAATCCTCCTGGTGAAGGCGTTGGGTTCCGCCGTCATCGGTCCGAGCCCGGTCGTAACGCTTGACGATGAGGCACGGGGTCTTGCCAATGAGTCGCCGATGGCATTCGGCCACCCTCAGTCCGACCTCGCGAGCCAGATCCAAACACCACGCCTCGTTGGCAACCAATCCAGGAAATCGCGCCGGTTCCGGCTTGAGGATGTGCGTGCTGGGTGTCCCTTCCAAAGGTAAAGCGATCTGCGCGTTCGTCGTTGCTCCCTCCTCCGCCAGCACCACGGGAAGTTTGGTCTGTGCCCCCGCCAAGGACAGGCGGAGCCCCGATTCACCTGCCAGGAGCGGCTGCTGAGGGAGTCGCTCGACGATCGAGGCCAGATCGGGTTCCTCCAACCAACGAAGATTCCCGGCTCGCGAGGAAGGCAACGGCATGTCTTCGGGAACCAGCGACACGGCTCCTGCGCAGTCACCACCGATCCGCTCCAGGATCGCAAAATCATTTCCCCCGCTCACCCCGAGGATGGAAGCGATTCGATCGCGAGGTTCCGCCTCGGGAAGGAGACCCGAAAAAAACGCACGCACCGCACGCCCCGAAAACGGTCCCACTTGGAGTGGCAATTGTCGCGAGAGCGCATAACCGGGGCCGGTCGCCAGCCATTCCGGGTCATAGACGAAGGTGGGGGCCTCGGCATCCGACAGGAACCCAACCCGCACGCCGTTCAAATAGACGACGAGTCGTTTCATGATTCGACGAGTTTCAGGTGCAATCCGAGGGTCTGAAGAATTCCCAAGGCTTTGCCCAGGTGACAACTTGGTTTTCCCTGTTCCAATTCAATGATGAAGCGCAGGCCTGTGCCGGAAGCCAATGCAAGGTCCTTCTGGGTCACCTTCAAGCGTTTCCGGGCCGCGCGAATCGCCTCACCGAGAGTCTTGGAATCGATAATGTTCATATTCCCGATCGGGACCTTATTATCGTTTTGAACGGATTGCAATCATACAATTCCCGTTCGGGAATATTGTGACATTGAAACCGTTCCTGAGTTGGTATGTGTTCCCGATCGGGAATAAGATTTTGGATGGATTATCTGAAGGGCGCCAACGATGGCTCGGTTGGGATTGGATCCAGTGGCTGCAACCGTCGAGGAAGAAATCGGTTTCACTCTCGTCATTCAGCAGACGTTTTCTTTAAGCCGACCTTTGGCTAAGTTCGTTCACATGGTTACGTTGCAAACATTGGCGGAACGGCGGTCCGAGATCCTCGGTCTGGCGGCGCGCTACCGCACAGGCGATGTGCGAGTGTTTGGATCGGTCGCTCGAGGCGAGGCTACCGAAAACAGCGATGTGGATATTTTGATCAACGCACGACAGGGCTGTTCTCTATTTGAATGTCCGAAGACCCATTCGTGGATTCACTCTAATAGAGCTCCTCGTTGTGATCGCTATCATTGCGATCTTGGCAGGGATGCTCTTGCCGTCGCTGGCCAAGGCCAAATCCAAGGCTCAATCCACCGCCTGTCTCAACCACCTCAAGCAGCTCCAACTCGGCTGGCAGCTATATGCGGATGACAACCGAGACCTGATCTGCTCAAACCGGACTAGTCTTAGTGGAAAAAGCCTGCCGGGATCGTGGGTCATCGGGAATACCAAACTCGATGCCTCGCTCGCGACCGTCACCAATGGGGCCATATACCCGTACTTCAAGGTGGCGACCGTCTACCGCTGTCCGGCCGATCGATCGCTGATTGATGGTCCTTCGAAGCTGCCGCGCCTGCGGAGTTACATGTTGGACGAAGTGCTCAACGGCAGCTTCTTGGGAATTCCGGAATTTGACGCTCGGCTAAAGACGATGACCAGCCAGGTCCTCAATCCCACAACCGCTTATGCTTTCCTCGATGGCGCTGAGAAACATATCAATAGCGGCGTCTTCGGTCTCAGTTTCGGACCGCACATGGGGGACCACTGGGTTGATGTTCCCTCGGACCGCCACAATCGTGGCGCTAACCTTTCATTCACCGACGGCCACGCCGAATTCCACCGATGGCGAACACCCAAGCAACACATGAGTACGCCTGCAAACGTCAAAGGCGACGAAATCCAGGACTTACGATGGATGCAGGAAACACTGCCTTTGCCCTAGGTACTGACGCTGTGCGCGAACCTTGGAAATTCCAAAATCGAAAACCTGGAATCCAAAATTTGGCTGCCTTTTTGCTCGCCCTTCTCCCGATTTGAGATTCTAGAATTCTCTTGTGAAGAGTTCCCGATCCCAAGCGTCCTCATCCAGCGTCGATGAGTACATCGCGGGGTTCCCCATGGAAGTTCAAATCCTTTTAAACCGGATGCGAGCGACGATCCAAAAGGCCGCACCTCGAGCTGAAGAGGCGATCAAGTACCGGATGCCGACGTTTGTGCTGGGTGAAAACTTGGTTCACTTCGCGGCGTTTAAGAATCACATCGGGTTTTACCCAACGCCATCGGCGATTGAAGCATTCAAGGTGGAGCTGACACCCTTTGAAAGCGCGAAGGGATCCGTGAAGTTTCCCCTGGGGAAACCCATCCCCTGGGGACTGATCACCCGGATGGTGACGTATCGAGTGAGTGAGAGCTTGGCGACGGGACGGCCCGCAAAAGATTCCGCAAAATCGCCACGCCGTTAGTGTTGGCCTGCGGTGCGTTCCTGCTTGCCGGATCGGTACGACCTATGAGAATGCATTGATGAACGGGATAAGCGACGCCTACTCCCCTGGATTCAAAACGGCAGGCGGAGAGAGAGTTCTTGCGTGGATTCGCAACGATCTTGACCCAGGTTGCCCCCCCGAAGGGTGGGGAATAATCACCATAACACCGAAACCGAATCGCGGCCTATCGTCGAGCTGGCCGGGCCTTTACGCTGTTCGAGCTGCTCGTGGTCATTGCGATCATTGCAATCCTCGCCGGCATGTTGTTGCTGGCGCTTGGCCGCGCGAAGTCGCAAGCCATCAGGACCAGCTGCATCAGCAATCAGAAGCAAATCGGAATCGCCTACAAACTTTACGTCGACGATATCCGCAGTAATTACCCGGTGTACATCGCTTGGGCGGGTTTTGGAGGGAAATGCGTCGAGGTCATGCTCCCCCAATGGCAATCGCCGTGCCAAGGAATGAGATGTGTCAGAACCGGGCAATTGTTCAAGAACAGCGCGCGATTCATGAATTCCCGGATTCGATATTCATCGCTGAACGGCGAGAATCGAGGCTTTACAGTGATGGATAGTATGGTTTCCATCTTCGGCGCAAATGGAAACCGGTGAATACATCCCGCGGAAGCTGTTGCCACGGTTGAAGCAAACCCTCCAACGGGGGAAATCGGTGCTGCTACTCGGAGCGCGGCAGACCGGCAAGACGACGTTGACGCGACACTTGAACGCGGACCTGTCCTTAAACCTGCTTGCCCCGGTGGTTCGCAGGCGGTACGAGCGTGATCCTGGATTGCTGGCTGGCGAAGTCGAGGCTTTGACTGGAAATGTAAAAGGCCGCTTGCCGCTGGTGGTGCTGGACGAAGTGCAGCGCGTGCCGGAGTTGATGAATACAGTGCAGGATTTGGTGGATCGGCGTGTGGCACAATTCCTCCTCACCGGCAGTTCCGTGCGCAAGCTGCGTCGAGGGCGCGACACGAACTGGCTGCCCGGGCGTCTGATTCCCTTCCGCCTGGATCCCCTGACCTTGTCCGAGCATCAGCCTGCGTCGCTGCACCAGGCGCTGATGGATGGCGCGCTGCCGGGGTTGGTCCGCCAGTCGGAGGCGCGAGATCGGGAGCAGGAACTGCAAGCTTACGCCGGGCTTTACCTAGAGGAGGAGATAAGGGCCGAGGCACTGGTGCGAAACCTTGGGGCCTTCTCCAGGTTTCTGCAGCTGGCGGCGGGGGAAAGCGGTGGCATCTTCAGTTTTCGCGCACTTGCCCAAGAATTGGGCCTGACGCATCCCACGGTGGCGGGGTATTTCGAGGTGCTTGAGGATTGCCTGCTGGCCGAGCGAATTGAGCCGTTCACTGCGACACGCGGGAGGAAACGTCTGACCAAATCTCCGCGCTACCTTTTCTTCGATCTGGGGGTACGCCGTTGTGCGGCGGAGGAGGGGCGGGATCTACCACAGCGGCTGCTGGGCGGCCTGTTCGAGCAGTTCGTTGGTTTGGAACTGCTGCGGGAATCCCGGCTCGCGGATGACCCTCGACAGATTCGTTTCTGGCGCGACGCGGAGGGGCCGGAGGTGGACTGGGTTGTCTGTCGGGGCGAAAAACTCCTGCCGATTGAATGCAAATGGACCGACGCTCCAGGCAAAGGCGACGCGCGCCATCTGGAGACCTTCCTGAGCGAGCATCCGGGAAATGAGACGGGACTCATTGTGTGCAGGACGCCTCGACGGATCCGTGTCACGCCACGGGTGACAGCGTTGCCTTGGCAGGAACTGCCCGTGCTGCTTGAAGAGTTTTGTTGAGAGACACTAAAAAGATCGTCGTGCCGGCATCTTCGGCAGACCGAGGCGAATCTGCTGCTGGGACCCAGCTCAGTCGGCCTCGGGAGACAACACGGACAGGGTTCGGGCGCGGAAATATTGAACGGCAGAGGTGGGTGGCGGGCAGGGCAAGGAAAGAGTTCCAGTGTGATCCGTGGTGCCGCCTCCGATTAAACGCCAGTCGTAGAAGTTATCCGAAACCTCAACCCCTTGCACGCAGTGAGGCGAACACCGCGCTTGCAGTTTGGTGCCCGCTTGGAAACGGGATAGGGTCAAGGAAGCCTGTTCCAGACGGTCGTCCGTGATCCACTGGAGCGAGCTGCTGATTGAGAGGACATATTGGCCAGCTGCCTTTCGGCCGACAACATGATAGGCTCCAAAGTCTTTAGATGTGAGCGATGCAATACTATAGAGGCCATTCGTGCTGACACGGATTCTTTCGCCCTCATGAAACCAATAAAATTCTTCGGGAACGAATCCAAGAGGAGAAGCGAGCAAGACCAATGATTGTCCCGGGCGAGTTGAGAGAACAGACGGGATGAGGTCGAGTCGGGCATTCCTGACGGACTCGATATCCCAGTTGGGGTCATAATCGTTCAGAGTCGGATATATCCATAGAGCTCCGACGGGCGAATCGATAATGACAGCGGTACCCGGTCCTACCTCCGGAACGACCGGAACCCATTGGTAATCCTGTACCTGGGCAATTCTCTGCAAATTTCCATCGGGAAGCACCTGCCATGCCCCCATTCCTTCCAAAACTGGAAACCCAAATTCCTGGGCCAATTTCATCGTGCGCGGAGAGGGACTTGCAATGATGGAGCGTCCGGCTGGCAAGAACGTTTGGAGATAACCGTGCTCAAAATTGACGGCCAAAGTGACAGAAAAAGGTGTGCTGGACGGATTGTGGAGAAGGTAACCTTTGCCGGGGTGCAGCGGCATTTCCGACTCCCACCAAGCTCCGGAATCGACCCAGTTTAGGACCCCTTCGCGAGGGTCCAGGGAAAGGAGTTCCGTTCCATCGGGCGCGGATTTTAATACGTCGCCGACGCGAAAGAATCCGTTCTCTGTGGACATGTGCACTCCCAGTAACGAGAACCCGGGCCTTACAATCGTTTTCAGGTATCCAACCGTGCTGGGCCACTGGGCTTGACCTGGTGTGCTGAAGAACCCAGCGAAAACGCCAAACCCCGCCAGGAAAGCGATCGATGTGAGGCGTCCTTGCATAGCAACTTAATCCTTGCAGAGGACATGCTAGGATACAAGCAGCCGATCGAATGTTCCGTGCAAACGCGAGGCTCGCGCGGTGGAGCGCAAACTTCAAACGGTCGTGTTCCTGGGTATGGGCGATCCGTTGTTGAATCTCGATACGGTGCTGGCCTCGGTCGAGCGAATGGCGGACAATCAGCTCAGCGCGCTGGGCTGGCGGCAGATCACGGTGTCCACGGGATCATTCATCTGGGGCGAAGGGTTCTCACAATGTAGAAATAGGTAAGTTCTTGAGCACTCGAAGAATGACCCTCTCAGATAAGGCCTTGCCGTTCGTGTCGGCTTTCTTAACTTGGGCCGTGTGACTTGGCTCACGGATCGAATGAGTTTTGCTGCCGCCGTTGTCGTTTACGGCGTGAGCATGCTTTATTCGGTGCTTTTGTGGCGCCGAGGCTTCAGCCGCGATGACCATGTGCTGTATGGGATGTTGGCTCTCGGGGCGGTGTTGCACACGACGGCAATGTTCCTCAGGGGTTTTTCGTTCTCTCGATGTCCGATCAACAATCTTTACGAGGCGACCATCTTTGTTGCCTGGACCATTGTGGTCGCGTATTTGGCCATTGGATGTATTCAGCGGCTGCGATTTTTGGGGGCATTTGCGTCGCCCTTACTGTTTGCCGTGGGTGTCTTTGCATTGATGCCGGCGTTGGATGTCCATGCGGCGCGGCCCGTATTTTCGAATGGATGGGAAAGTCTCCATGCCGCCTTGATTCTGCTGGCCTACGGTGGGTTTGGTCTGAGTGCGCTGGCGGCCTCCATGTACCTCATGCAAGAGCGGAATCTAAAGCTTCACAAAGCGAAGGCGATTCTGGCGTTTGTGCCACCCATCCAGCGATTGGAGTTGGTGACATCCAGCGTGGTGACCACGGGTTTTGCGTTGTTGACCGCAGGGTTGCTGGTCGGGAGTTGGTGGCTTCGAAAAGAGCGGGGTTACTTCCTTAGTGGCGATCCGAAGATTTTGTGGTCGCTGGCGGTCTGGCTTTTTTATTTGGGGCTTTTGGTGGGGCATCGGTGGTTTGCACAGGTGGGGCGTCGATTTGCCTGGGCAACGGTGGGAAGCTTCGCGTTCGTGCTTCTGACCTTCTGGAGTTTCAATCTGCTGTCGGGGATCCATCAAAAATAATACGCCGCCCCCGTCCACCATGTCCTTCCTCGTTCTCGGCCTCAGCCATCACTCCGCTCCAGTGGATGTGAGAGAACGGTTTGCCTTTGCTGAGGGCCTGATTCCCGAAGCATTGAAACGCTTACGGGCAAACGGCTTGGCGAAGGAAGGTGTGTTGTTGTCGACCTGCAATCGCGTTGAATTGTATGTCTCCACTAGTTTGAACCCGCACGTCGCCGCCTTGGCATTGCGGGAGTTCATAGCGAACGAACGCCAGTGTCAGGGTCACGACCTGGCCCATCTTTATGCCCATCACGACCAGGCATGCGTGGAACATCTGTTCCGGGTCGCTTGCGGGTTGGATTCGTTGGTGCTTGGAGAGACCGAGATCCTAGGGCAGTTGAAGCGCGCGTATGATCTCTCACTCCAAGGCGGGTTTACCGGCAAAGCATTGAACCGAGCCTTTCAGCGCGCGTTCAGTGTCGCCAAACAAGTGCGCACTGACACCCAGATCCAGCGCGGGAGTACGAGTGTGGGCTCCGTGGCGGTGGATCTCGCTGAAAAAGTCTTCGATACACTCCAGCGCTGCGAAGTGATGGTCATTGGGGCCGGTGATACGAGCGAGAAAACCGCCCGTTCGCTCCAAAGCCGCGGAGCTCGCAGTTTATTGGTCTCGAATCGTTCGTACGAACGCGCCGCGGTGTTGGCTGCTGAATTGGGTGGGCGCGCCATTCATTTCGACGAGTGGGAGAAGGACTTTGGCCGGATCGACATTGTGATCAGCAGCACCAGCGCGCCGCATTACGTGCTGGACGTTCCCAAGTTGGAAAGGCTCTTGCGCGTCCGGCCTTCCCGTCCACTGCTCTTGATCGATCTAGCGGTGCCGCGCGACATCGACCCAGCTGTGGAACGTTTGGAAAACGTTTTTCTGTACAACGTGGATGATCTCCAAGCCATCGCCGACGATTCCGTCCGGCAGAGGCGCGAAGAAATCACCCGATGCGAAGCCATTATCCGTGAAAAGGCGCGGGCTCTTGTCTTGGGCGGTACATCGATAGGGGAACTTCGCGCGGGTCGGACAGGCCACTGCTCCTCCCCGGAACGTGCCTGATCCGTTCCCATTGGCTTACACCCACTCACTTAGAAATTCATCCCAATCCATGGCTGCCGAAACCGAATTGAACCGACCGATCGTCATTGGCACTCGGGGGAGCGCGCTGGCATTAGCGCAGGCGCGGCGTGTGATGGAGGAAGCTCAAGCTGCCCTTTCGAAACGCCGTTTCGAGCTCCGAATCATTAAAACCACCGGAGACAAACTTCAAACGGCTTCCATGAGCCAACCGGATGTGTCGTTGCCACGAGGGTTGTTTACCAAGGAATTGGAGGTCGCGCTGGAAGCCCGCGAAATTGACATTGCGGTGCACAGTCTGAAGGACCTTCCGACGGAACTTCCCGAGGGTTTGATGTTAGGTGCGGTGGGGCGGCGTGCCGATGTCCGCGATGTCTTGTTGTATCGGACCCAAAAATGGGTTGGGTACCGTCCCGAAGTGACCCAGGAATGGAGTCCGGGGGGTAAGACCCGCCGGATTGAACCGGTGGCGAAGGGATTGGCTCGGGTTCCTGAGGGGGCGACGATTGCTACCAGCAGCGTGCGTCGTGCCGCACAGATGCGTGCCTGGCGTTCGGATCTCCGGATCGTTGAGATTCGAGGCAATGTGGGAACGCGTTTGAAGAAGTTGGCGGAGATCCAGGATTTTCAGGCCACGATTTTGGCGATGGCTGGCCTCAGCCGGTTGCATCTGGATTTCAGTCCCGAAGGTCTATTGCGCGTTGACCCTCGATTGACGGTGGCCGCGAGGACTGCTGTCGAGGTGCCGCCAGAGGGCATCTTTGGAACGATTCTCGAACCGGAAGAGATGTTGCCAGCGGTGGGTCAGGGAGCTGTGGCACTGGAGGTTCGAACGGGCGATGCGGCCATTGCCGAGGTGTGTCAGGCACTGAACCATGTCAACACGTGGTTCTCGGTAATTGCGGAGCGTGCGTTTCTGCGCGGACTGGGCGGTGGCTGCCAGAGCGCCGTGGCCGCTTGGGGTCGTGTTAGGGGCCACCAATTGCAGTTGCGCGCTGGAATATTCCATGATTCCCATCCTCGAATCCTCGATCTCCAAAGGATCCCACGCGAAGCCGCGATGCTGGGCGACGAAGCCGCCGCTCGACTGAAATCCTGAAGGTGGTTTAATCCTTGGCGCAGCCGACGCAGGTATCTTCCGGTTGGTAACGGACTTCATTCACCGCTTCGGGGTATTCAAAAACGCGGCCTTCAAAATTCCGGAAGATGACGCGCTCGGGAGTGCGTCTGAGGATGTAGCCTGGGTTGACGGGAACTTTTCCGCCACCGCCCGGGGCGTCGATGACGTACTGAGGGATGGCGTAGCCGGTAGTCCAGCCGCGCAATTCATCCATGATTTGCAGTCCTTTCTCCACGCTCGCACGGAGGTGAGCCGAGCCCTGGATCAGATCGCACTGATAGAGATAATACGGACGCACCCGGCACATGAGCAGTTTCTGGACAAGTGCTTTCATGACCGTGGCGTCGTCATTAACGTAACGCAAAAGAACCGACTGATTTCCCAAGGGAATGCCGGCATCGGCGAGTCGGCCCAAGGCAGCCTGCACTTCCGTGGTGAGCTCACGTGGGTGGTTCACATGAACGCTGACAAACAAGGGGTGGTACTGCTTCAGCATCGCGCACAAGGCGGGCGTGATGCGTTGGGGCAAGAAGATGGGGATACGCGTGCCGATCCTTAGGAATTCGACGTGTTTGATGGCGCGAAGGCGCGCGAGTAGAAACTCCAACTTTTCATCGCTAAAGATGAGTGGGTCACCACCACTCAACAGCACATCCCGTATTTCAGGATGCTGTTCGATGTAGGCGATTTGACGTTCGAATTCCGGATGGAAGTCGTACCCACTGGCGTTGCTGACGAGGCGTGATCGGGTGCAATAGCGACAGTACGACGCGCAGCGATCGGTTACCAGGAACAGGACGCGATCGGGCTAGCGATGAACCAGACCCGGAACGGGTGAATGGGAATCTTCGCCGACAGGATCCGACAGTTCCCAAGGGGCGGTATGGGTTTCCTCCACTCGGGGAACCACCTGCCGCCGGACGGGACATTCTTCATTCGCTGGATCGATCAGATTGAAGAAGTACGGAGTGATACCCAGGGCGAGTTTTGAGTCACCGGCGAGCATCGCGCCAGCCCGCTCTTCAGGGGAGAGCGTTGGCAACAGTTTTTCCAGCTGGGCGACTGAGGTGATTCGGTTCTTGAGCTGCCACTTCCAATCATTCCAGTCGTGGTCCGGCACCTGGTGCCAGTAACCGCGGCCTGCGGAACGGAACTCCTTCAAGTTTGCCAACTTGGAGGACGACAACGCCTCGGAAGATTTCCGGGCTGAGGAAGCAGTTTCCATGTTCAGAACGGCGGGACAATACGGCGGACCCCTCCCACGTCAACCCAGAGTGCAGTTGGATCTCCACGGGACTTCCATTCAGGACGGGCGCTCTGGTCAGAGGGACAGGGTCACTTGGCGGAGCAGATATTGGTAAGTGGGTCGACCGGGTGGGGTTGCGGAAGCCTCCTCGGTAAGCGCGACCCCGATTTTAGATGTTTTGACGTAGTGCCGGTTCCCCTCAGAGAATTGCCCGATAGATACGTTCGGTGTTTTCACCCAGGTGATGACGCGTGAAACAATGAGACACAAGTTGGTGTCCCTGTTGGCCCATGCGGGACCTGAGTCCGGGATCCGCGGCAAGTTGGCTCATGCGCTCAGCGAGTGCCGCGACATCGGTTTTGGGCACGAGGAACCCCTCTTGACCTTCCGTGATCTGTTCGGGGATGCCATCCAGATTGGAGGCGATCACAGGTTTGGCACTGGCCATCGCTTCCAGAATGACTAGCGGGAAGGCCTCCGTGCCGGTGGTGGGATGCACCAAGACATCGAGTGCCGACATGACCGCAGGCATGTTTTCCGTGAACCCGGTGAGCGTGACGCGGTCGGTAATGTGTTCACGCGCCAGGAATTGTTCAATCTCCGATCGCAATCCGCCTTGTCCCACGAGCACAAATCGGGCGTTGGGATGGATTTTAAGCACGCGAACAGCCGCTTCGAGAAATTCGAACTGACCTTTGCCCCGTGGCGGTTCGTACATCCCCACCACACCAAAAACCACGTGCTCCGTTGACCAATGATGGTGGCGTCGGATGGCCTCACCGTCGGCCTGGCAGAGGGGCTTAAATCGGTCGATGTCGATACCGCCCGGCACGTGGTGAAGTCGGTGGTGATCTCCAACTAATTCGGATTCAAGCACGCGTTGAACGGCTTGAGATACTGGCAGGATGTGCGCCATGCGCAGCAGGAACCGTCGGCTGAATCCGCGAGGGCGGGTCATGAGGTGACGCGTGATGACCACGCGTGTGCTGCAAAAGGCGAGTTTCGCAGCAATAATGCCCGGCCAATAGTCGCGTCCTTGATGGATATGGAGGATTTGGCAGCGATCGCGGCGCAACAAACGAATCACGGTGCGCATGAGTGCACTGCGCAATGGACTTTTGCCTGGAAAGGATTCCACGCGAATTCCGGGCCTCAGGGCCTGGGCCCGCGGTTCCCAACGACTGCCTGCAGCGACAGCGAGTGTGATCGAATGCCCTCGCTCCTGCAGTGCCTGGCTCAGTTCGAGCGTTTGATTGTCGACCCCGCCGCCGCTGAACATGGAGTTTAGCTGCAAGACACGCAGTGGCTGAGTGGGACGTTCCATCACGGTGCCTTGTGAAGCCGCGCGCTCTCTCGTTCGAGTTCAACCATGCGTGCGTACTTCAAAAAGGCGAGCAGTGCCGTCATCCACGCGATTTGGAATCCGGCGACGCCGTCGAGAAATCCTCGCCGGATCACATACCCACGAATGAAACGCCATGGCGGTCGGAAGGCCAGGTCGGCTAGGCGCGCTTTCTTGCCGGCTTTAAGGGCTTCGCGAGCCGAGATATCAGCATAGCTGCGGAGTTTGGCCACATGATGGTCGAGGTTGTCGTAGCTATAATGTTCCAGGGGTGAACGCAGTGGACGGACGGCGTCATCGGCATCGACGTAATCGTGGGGATCCAAACCAGTCCAATGGGCATGGCCACGGCGCCAAAGGCGTGTCTTCCGGTCTGGATACCAGTCCCCATGGCGGATCCATTTTCCTGCGTAAAAGGAGAGGCGCGGGACAGAATAGGCGGCGACACCGGGGTTGGCGTCCGTGGGGTGACTTAAGAGATCCGTGAGTTCTCGACGCAATTCCAGTGTCACTACTTCGTCGGCATCGAGTCCAAAAATCCAGGGTTGGGAGGCCTTATCCGCCGCCGAGTTTTTTTGGAGAACATGCCCTTTCCAGGGTTCTCGGAAAACACGGACACCTTGCTGAAGACAGATTTCCTCGGTGCCATCGTTCACCTCTTGATTGAGGACCACGATGATTTCCGCGACCCAGCCACGGACGGAAGCGAGCGTACGACCAATCCGAAGTGCTTCGGCGCCGGAAATCAGGCAGACGCTGATCGGGAGGGGGGGCATTAGAGAGCCGAGAACAAGAAGTTGTTGCAATAGTCCGGGCGATCCCAGAATCGATCACCGGTGGCGTTCTGATGGACCTCTTCGTTGAATTCCGAAACGGGTTGCAATCCGTTGGTCCCGAAGAAATGGCCGGCGTAACCCCAACCTTCGAGCAACTGAAGGACAGCGCGAACGGGTTTGCCATTGAGATGTCGGGCTTCGCATTCAAACAGCAAGGTGGGGTGGGCTCGGCGCAACAACGTTTCCCCGCCTTGGAATACTGCCATTTCGTGACCCTCCACATCGCATTTGATGAAGGTCGGCGCGTTGGATCTGGTAAACAGGGTGTCGAGTGACACTACTTCGATCCGCAGGGGGTGGGATTCCCCTCGGGTCGCAGCAGCCGTTTCGAAGGAAGCCCCGGGCGAGATGTTTCCGGAGGCCCCGGGGATGTGGAGTTCCAGGAAACCAGGTTTCAAGGAGACACCTTGGTTGTACACGGTGACATTTTGCCATCCGGTACTATCGACGGCGTCTTGAAGGTAGTTGGCGAGTGCCGGTTGCGGTTCGAAGGCGAGGACGTTGCCGGAGTTGCCGACCGCGTGACGGAGCCAATACAAGTAGCTGCCTTTGTGCGCACCGATGTCCACGACCGTGTCTCCAGGATGGATCCGCGCCAGCAGGGAAGCGATTTCGGCCCGCTCATTCTTCCGGCGCGCTTTCCAGGCGCGGTGCAGAAATCGAAGGCGACCCATGATATTCATTCGTGTTGCTGGGTTGATCGTAGGGAATCGCGTGGTCACGCCGCAAGCATGACGAGTCTGCGCCTTTGCCTTTTAGAGAGTGTCACTCACTTTTTGGTGTGTCGGTTCCTGTCGGCGAAAATTGACCAACGGCTTCACCCGTTCCTTCGGGCTTTTGCTTGGAGGTGGTCTTTGAGGAATCGGCCTGTGTGGGATTTGGAGGCCTTCGCCAGCTGCTCCGGTGTTCCTTCGGCAACAATCTCGCCGCCGGCGGCACCTGCCTCGGGTCCAAGATCTATGACCCAGTCTGCTTCGGCAATGAGGTCGAGGTTATGTTCGATGACGATCACGGAATGACCGGCATCGACCAATCGTTGGATAACCTCGACCAGCCGCTGCACGTCTTGCATGTGTAGGCCGATGGTCGGTTCCTCTAGAACAAACAAACTGCCCCGTGATGGGCCCCGGAGGAATCGGGTTTCGAGAGAATCAGCAACCCGGGCACCGGCTTTGAGTCCAGTGAGCAGATGGCTCACGAGTTTTACCCGCTGGGCTTCTCCACCGCTCAGTGTCGGGGAAGTCTGGCCGAGCTTGAGATAGTCCAAGCCGGTGTCATGAAGCGCTTCGAGTGGGCGCCGGATTTTGTTGATGGCGGAAAAGAACTGAATGGCCTCGGCAACACTCAAGTCCAGTACCTGGGCGATATTGCGGCCGCCATATTCAATATCGAGGGTTTCCGGGTTGAATCGAGCGCCTTGGCACAGTTCGCATTTCACGAACGCGGGAGGCAGGAAGTTCATCTCGAGTTTGATGTTTCCTGCACCTTCGCAGGTCGGGCAACGACCCTGAGCGCTGTTGAAACTAAACCGCCCGGGACCGTAACCGCGCATTCGGGCGGCGGGAACTTGGGCGAATAGGGCGCGGATTTCGTCAAAGAAACCCACATACGTGGCCGGAGTGGAACGTGGGGTGCGACCTATGGGGTTTTGATCGACTTCATGCACGGCGCCGATGAATTCATCCCCTGACAGGTTGGGACTCGGTTTTGATTTGCCCCCGCGTTTGGTTTTCGAAAGCGCCTCGGTGATCCAAGGCAGAAGGCATTCCTTGATGAGCGTGCTTTTGCCCGAACCGCTGACACCCGTCACCACGACAAATCGCCCGAGCGGGAAATGAACCGTAAGGTCCTTGAGATTGTGGGTGGTCGCATGGTGAACCGTCAACCAATCCACCGTGTTGCCGAGATCCTTCGCAGCCTTGCTGGATGGCTTGCTTCGTTTTGGGGTGCGCTTGGGGACAAGACGTCGCTGTCCACGGGCAGGAATGGGTTGAGGGGCGCGCAAGCACAGGCCGGTGACGGATGCGGGGTTAAGCTCCAACTCAGCGAGGGATCCCAACGCCACTACCTGGCCGCCGGTCACTCCGGCTCCGGGGCCCAGATCGATGACGTAATCGGCCCGGCGCATGGTTTCTTCATCGTGCTCGACGACCACCAACGAATTTCCGCGCTCGCGCAACCGGGCCAAGGCATGGAGCAGTTGATCGTTGTCCCGGGAATGAAGCCCGATGGTGGGTTCGTCGAGCACGTATAGGACGCCGCTCAGGTTGGAACCTAGTTGGGCCGCGAGGCGGATCCGTTGATTCTCACCGCCACTCAAGGTGGTGACGCCTCGCCCGAGTTGGAGATACCCCAATCCGACATCGCTCAGGAATCGAAGTCGCTCGCGAATTTCCGGGACAATATCCCGGGCGATTTCGGCATCGCGGCCCGAGAGTTTCAGCTGCTGGACGTATTGGTGAGCTTCATCGACGGAAAACTGGGCGAACGTGTCTATTGTGGGAGCACTGGCGGCTGGGCTAGCACGGCGTTTGCCGGAACTGACCACCCAGCGGACAGCCCGCGCCTCAGGTTTCAGGCGAGCACCGCGGCACTCGGGGCAGGCCTCGCGTTTTCCCTCCTGCCACCCCCACCAACTCTCCTCGATCGAATCCGCATTCGCGCCACGTTCGACGTCGGGAAGATAAAACAGCTCACCGAATCCACGGCATTTCGGGCACCAGCCTTGGGAGGAGTTGTAACTGAAGTTTTTGGGATCGAGGGGTTCGAAGCTGCGACGGCACTTTGGACACGAACGTTCCGTGGAATGCACGTGGAGCATCCCTTTGGAATCGAGACTAAACAGGACGCCTTTCCCTAGCTTGAGGGTGGCGTCTACCAACTGCTGTGGCGTTTCGGGGATATTGCCAGCGGTGAGGACCGCTCCGCGGCGTGATAATTCGCCGGTGACGACTTCGACATCGTGTTCGCGGAAGCGATCGAGTCGAAAGGGTAGGTCCAGGTCGTGGAAGTTGCCGTCCGCGCGCAGTTCCTTATATCCATGCCGCAATGCCCAGGTGGCGATATCGGTATGGAACCCCTTGCGATTTTTCACCAGGGGTGCGAGTAAAATCAGGTTGCCACTTCGCCGGGCTTGTTCCTTCAGGTTTTCGAGAATTCGGTCGGCGGTTTGTGCGGCTACCGGCACTTCGCAGTCGGGACAAAACTGGGTTCCCAAACGGGCGAACACCAATCGAATGAAATGATAAATCTCTGTGACGGTGGCAACCGTGCTTTTGCCGCCGCCACGGGAATTGCGCTGCTCGATACTGACGGTTGGTGGCAGCCCGGAGATGGTGTCGACGTCGGGGCGTGCGAGCTGTTCAACGAACTGGCGCGCGTAGGCGTTCATGGAATCGAGGAATCGGCGTTGGCCTTCCGAAAACAACAGATCGAAAGCCAGAGTGCTCTTGCCACTGCCACTGACACCCGTGATCACCACAAATTTTCCTCGAGGAATATCCAGATGGATGTTCTTGAGGTTATGTTCGCGCGCACCGCGAATAATGATGGCATTGGCGGTGGACGCCGGACCGGAGTCGATGTCGTGCAACACCCCGGGAACATGCAATGAGCCACGGGCATCGCCAATCCAGAAGCACGGGATTCGGCTAGGGATTCGAAGGAATCGGCATGGAGACGTCCGTGTTGCGGAATTGTGGCGCTATTCCGAATTGTGGCGCTATTCAATCAGGCGGCAGGGTTCTTTCGATTCAATGCCGCCTTGTAATTGGGGGGGATTTCCCCAAAACCCATCTTCCGCTTGGCAACGGCGGGTTCGATAATCTGCTCGCGGACATCAATGTCTTGTTGGAAAACTTCGCGCCACAGCTTGCGGGTGTTTTCTGGATAACAATTTGGCGGGCTTTCATCGAATTCAGGCCGGAACAAATCCACTGCGATTTGAAGCTCCCGCTGCAGTTCATCCGGAGTGGGATGCCCGGTCAACTCGAGGGTGCGCCTGAAGGCTTCCAAGTCTTTAGGTTCCAGACGTGCCAGTTTTCCGATCAAAATGTCGATGGGATGTGGAATGGTCAGGGTAACTTGGTTGAATTGGATCGATTTGGCTCGTTGTCGCCAGCGTGGACTGGTTCTGAAGCTTAACTCAAAGCCAGGCTCGATCGCGGGGCAAGGAAGCGACGAACCGGCGGAGCAGAACTCCAGCCGGAGTCGTCCAATCAATCGCCCCGGTCCACCAGTTTTCGGTCAAAGTCATGCTTTAGCGAGCTTATACCCAAATAATAGAGTGCCTGTTGGATCAACCGGTTGGTGACCTCTGGGTCGCGGCTTAAGGCCACGGCCAACGACTGTTCACGAGGTAGCAACGGCCGAACGGTGTTACTACCTCAATGAGGTCTAGACCTAAAACAAGCGTGATATAACTGTCGAATTATATTAAAAAGCTCGAAACCCTTGTCTTTATTGGTTTTAATGCGTCTTGTCACAGATGAAAAAAGCCAAACAAACAGGATTTCGAGTGAGCAAACCTTGCCGCAA
>SXSK01000163.1 GCA_005793375.1 Verrucomicrobiales bacterium
CTGCAGCGCCGTGAACTTCAACAGCCCCGCGTTCAGGAATGACAGCGGTCCAACTTGCGGCACAACGCTGCCGATCAGCAGCCCCAACTCCGCTTCATCCAGGAACACACCGATCGCCCCCGCTCCTTCAAGCTCCGCCTTCGTCAACTCGCCGTTCAACGCCGCCGCTTCCAGCACCCCAGCCGCCCCGTCCGTGTAGCCCACGAACACATCCACATCCGACAGCCCCGCTTCTAGTGTCCGGATTGGCAGGTTCCAAATCATCGATCCGTCACTGGGCGCTCCCAACTGTCCGTCGTCGTCCGCCGACGTGTGGTAGGCCTTCAGGGCGGTGATCACGGCGTTGCCCACTGGATTGATCAGTCCCGTCTGCACGTCCACGTACTCCACCCCGCCCTTGTTGAAGCTGAACCCACCACTCACGTACACAAAGTCGCTCACTCGCAGCAAGACCCGATCCGCCGACGCTCCAACGACGGGAGAATTGTAGTTCAAAGTGACAGGATCGCCGCCTGTGTTGATCTCGTAACCGGCGGTGAAGCTCGATTCGAAATTGACGACTGCTGGAGGGCCGAGCGGCGCGCTCGCCCATCGTTTGCCTGTATTGAGCCGAACCTCGATGTTGTCAGCTCTCAGGTCCAATTCCGGAACCCCGACGATTTCCACGGAGTCCGCCGTTGCATTCAGCGCCACAAAATGGAGACCGAGAGCGTCGAAGGTTGGAAGGTCCGTCGAGCGTGCGAGCATGAACACCAAACCGACGTCGATTCCGCCGGCCCAAACGCCGATAGCACCCGAAGAAAGCTCATTTCGTTGGAGAATTCGGTCTGTCCCGGGGTTCAATTCCTCATCGTAGCCAGCGAACACATTGATGTTCGTCGCCGCGATCTGGAAGCTAGTGACGGGAAGATTGTAGATCATCGAATAATCCGCGCTCCGGGCTAGCCCTGGGCCGGAGGGATCCGTCGAAGTGATTACGGACAATCCCGCCGTAACGCCACTGGTTGAATCCAACCCCGTGGCTACATCCACCGAGTCATTCAGCAACGATTTGGTGAAAGTGATTCTCCCCGAAACATGCACGAAGTCTTCAAGCGTCAGAGTGAGATCAGCTGACAACTCGACGGTTGAATTCTGAACCCTAAAACGAGCCGTTCCCGTGACCCCCGGCAGGCTGACGGTTTCGTCGATGGGATTCGCGCCGAGAAGCTCCTGGATTCCGTCCAAAGCAAATCCCAGTACCATGTCGATAGAAAGTTGCCCCGCACCGCCAAAGCTCGACACCAAGTCTTTCACACGACTAAAGGCTTCCTTGGCATAATCGACCGGATTGATGATGCCAAACTGGATGAGTTTTAAGCCGGACTGAACCTTGCTCAACATCAGGTCATCGGAAATCACATAACCAGCCGCGGTCGCGTCATCGTCGCCCTTGAGCACCTGAAGTATTTTGCGCTGGGAGTAGACATTATTGGTCAGCCCTGTGTGATCCACTTCCTCTCCTGCACTGACAGTGGTGATTTCCAACTCGAAAAGCTTGCTGCCAATTCGTGTGTCTCCTTCAAACGTGCCCCAGGCTGAGACCGTGGGCACTGTCCCATCCCCTTCGGGTCCATTGGACGATGATTCTTCGTCGAAGTACCAGTCCCCATCCGGGAGATTGCCAATCAGCTGATCGAACGGCAGGATCTCGTTTTTCAATCCTTTCGAAAGCTGGAAGCCATTGGTCAATGCAACTCGATCCGTCATGTCGACCGATCCACTGTAAACGATGGTCACCTTGCTAAGGACACGATCCACGAAACCATTGACGCCACCATACAGGTTCCCCGCACCACCGTACTGCGCCGGGGCATTCAAATCGTAAATCAGATCGTTCTGAATGCTTCCACTGGGTAGGCCCGCTGTTAAATCGGGGGCCAAAATCTCGTAGCTGCTGTTACCGTCAAGGTCCGCGAAATCATACGCCGCCAGGAGATCGCGAAGGGTTCCGATATATTGAGGGATGAAGGCGATTTTCGAAGGGACCGACGCATGGTCAATAATGGAACCGTCCGGATTCTGAATATCCTCGCCAGCGAGCAGGTAGTCGTAGGCCATGTCGAGCACTCTACCCAGGACGCGCGAGGCTGACTTGTCGCTGAGATCATTCTGCAAGAAAGCGAAGGTGGAGGTCACCCCCTGATTGGGAACACCCGACTGGATCAACTGGTTGACTTGAGGGAGCTGCTTGGCGCCGCCATCATAAGAACGGTTTTGGTAGGCATCGCTTTGAATGTAACTCCTGGCGAGCAAACCTCCGGTGCTGTGCGTGACAAAGTCCACCGCCGCCAAGGCCGAACCCGTCAGGGTGTCCCAAGTCTCAACCGCCCGGTCGAGCCAATAACCCAGGTAGTCTACTCCCGATTCGTAAATAGTATCTGTAATTGTCGGGGCCGTGAGTGCCGAGATCAGCCCATCACTCGTTAGGTCCTGGCGGGCTACCGGCACGCGCCAATCCCAATTCGCGACGAAGAGGTCGACGTCTCGGGTGTACCCGACATTGACTAGGGACTGAACCAAGTTCGAGTACGCGTTGCTCAACGGCTCGAGGACAAGCTTGTCCGGGCTCGGGCCCCGATTCAGGAGCCAGTCTTTCACACCTGCCTCGCTCACATCCCCCGCGAAGCTTCCGCCGAACCCCGGGATAAACACAACGGGTCGCGGCTGCGCTTCGCTGGCAGCCACTACTTCGAGGGTCAACTTGGTCGAGCTGAAGATGGGTTTGAAGAAGAATCCGCTCGAGAAAACCAAACCTTCGTAGTTATCGAAACTGCCCGAGTAACCATTTGCGTATGTGACGATGTCGAATTCATCGCCCAGGTTCGGGGCAAAAACACCGGTACCCGGATCGATCAAACGGACATCCAATGTCCCGCCGAACACCAACTCATCTGTAACGTTGATCTGGTCGTAGCGATCCAGGGGGCTGCTGACGCCTTCAGGCGAGACCGCTGCTGTTGCCCCACCAATCTCGATCACCAGAGTACTCGACCGTTCAAGAGTCAGATCGGCGAACTGCAAGAAGCCCGGCGAATTCCCGGGGCTGATCACGCCAAAATTTCTCACGGGACCCGCGACCGATCCGTTGCCAGAGAGCGTGCTTCCAAACGGGGTTACCAAACCTTGGTCCGCGAGATGAGGTTCGTCCGAGTTAAGATGAATCCCTGGCGGCGCGTTCACAGATGCGCCAATGGCGGAAGACGACGAATTAGGCGTCACTGGTTGGGAACCTTGTGTCGATAAAGAAGAACTCTCCTCATCTGGCGAGATGGAGCCTCCGGAGACAATCGATCGGACAAGAACAGGTTCCGCTGGCGGGCCATTCGCCGAACGCAGCGTTTCGGTGAGTTTTTCCGTCGCTGAATTAAGAAAATCAATGGGCTCGGCTGCGGAAGAAACCTCGGCCTCGTCGGTCAGTACGACGAGCCCTGAGGGAATCTGGGAAGCCAGATCAGCCGTCGCGAGCTGCCCGTTTCCCGCTTCGCTATTGGCTGAATCTTTCATCTCCGAATCCGAAATTGCGAGAGCCGTCGCTGGATCATTCGCGGCGTCACTGGCGGTTGACGATTCATCCAGGACGCGGCCGGAAACGCCTTCGGAGAGGTTCAGTTTCTCATCGGTTAAGCCGCCGAATATACCGTCTAGCCCCCAAGCGTCTCTCGTAGTTTCCATGGGAAGGAGCGCTTCCTCGGAGATCGAATTGCTTAACGTGTGGTGCCAGTCTCCGGAGTGAAGGATGACGTCCGTCGGCGAATCCGATCCTGAAGCGAAACCTCCGTCGGGTTCGGAGGACACACTTTGGGAGATAAAATCAGCGGAGAGAAGCAACCGTTGCTCTAGGTGCTCCAATTCGAACAGACAGTTCTTTGAACCAGTTTTCAAACTGTAATCTTAGCGCCCCTCTCCGACCAATTTGCCCTGCCCGCAACCCCGTGACTATCGACGCGATAAAACACATCGGTGAGCGGTGAGTGAGTTGGCGGAGTAGCTAAAACTAATAGTCCACCAAAACGCGCGTCAATAATTTTCGGATGCCAAATCAGACTTCCAGCGATTCCACGGGGCAGAACAATCACTCCACCACATGCACGTGTTGGATCTGCATCCAACCATGACGCGCTTGGTTGGGGGCTTCGACCAAGGCCCAGCCCTTCTGAGTCTCCATCACCCAAACTTCTACCCCATCGGTCAGGCTGAACGCCTCCTTGGATTCTTCCAGAGGACTGAAACGAGCCTTGGCTTCACGCAAGATCACCACGCCCACACGATGCGCCTGATCGACCCAGATGGCATAGACGGCGATCAAGACCGTGACGGCGCACGCCAACCCCGTGACCACCCGGTAACCACGCAAGTGCTCGCCCCAAAGTGGCCGGGTGCGGCCCGCAAACAGCACACCGGCGTAAAACCAAGTGACAATACTCGCCAAGCCGATCCATTCGAGCGTCCGAAGCCACCCAAGCCATTCGCGGTACCATGGCTCCGGCATTGACCCTTTGCCGACTTTGGTTCTCACAAATGCCAGATTCTCTAAGATATCGGAATCGCGTGGCGCTAAATGCTTCGCTCGATGATAGTGCGCGATAGCCAAGCCCAATCGCTGCGCCTTGAACCAGCTGTTGGCTAGATTGAACTCGAGCGCCACTGACGTTTGACCCGCCGAACGGAGACGTTCGTATGCCGTAGCTGCTTCCTGGAACTTGCCATCGTCATAAAGGCGATTCGCCACGTCGAAATCCGCTGCGACGTCCGCCCGCAACTCGATCCCCGCCGCAGCCCAGAGCGAGCAAATCATCAGCAAGGTCAATAGACGGCGAAAGTGCGTCATCTGCGCCTCGGGCATTCGTATCAGGCTCAAGCGTTTCCCTCCAGTGCCGCCAGAGCTGCGCAGGCCGACTCCGCGCGCGTCCGAACACGTTCCAATTCAGTGACCGTGCTGATGGGAGAGTACCGCGCTTGGTTGATGGTTTCGAATAGTTCGGCCAAATTCGACAGGTGATCCTCGGCGAGGCCGCGGGGGCAGAGACGTTCCTCCAAAACCGCTTCAGTAATGCCCGCCGCCGGCATTCCCAGGGTCAAGCCGATCCGTTCCTGGAGGAGTGCACCAAGTGCCGCGAAGAACTCCGGCGCCTGGTTGGCCTGTGCATGAGACTTCAGCAGGGCCAAGCCCTCGGCAATGGCGCGCTGCGATAAAAGTCGGCGTTGGCGGACTGGATCGTTCGCCAAGCGTTCCCGGTACGACTTCACTGCCGAAAAGATCCAATACAGCGGCAATGGCAACAAGCCGAAGGCGAGAGCCCAAGGCGCCCGATCCGAAGCATTCAGAGCCACCATGGAGCCAAATGAGGATCGAATGTGGCGTAACTCTTCCTGCGTCCCCCCGGCTGGAGTCATAGGCTCCCCACTGACCGCCTGGCGACTTGGAGCCGCTTGAGCCACTTTCGAAGGACGCACGATCAAGGGAATCGGCGGATGCTGGATCGATTGGTATCGCCGCGTTTCCGGGTCGAAATAGGAAAACCGAATTTCGGGAATGCTGGCCAGCGAGGCAGATTCCGGTTCGATCACGAACTCGTAAGTTTTGGTTCCCTGGATACCGAGGGCATCGGAGGACTGGAGATGTTCGGTGGGCGGATAGGATTTCCAACCTCGAGTTTCAGCCAATTGGGGTGGCCCTAACGAATCGAGATTGCCCTCGCCAGAGATACGAACCCGGACCGTAATCGGCTCACCGACGGCCAAGTTCGTCGGGGAAGCCTCGACTTCCATCTGGAACTTACCGACAGCCCCCGAAAACGAAGCGGGCTTGCCCACCGTTGGCAACGCCACCACTTGCAACACATTGGTACCGCTACTCAATTTCACACGCCGGTATTCGCCGCCGCCAAAAAAATCATCCAACATTCCAAAGGGATCGCGACGCCGATTAGACCGATTGGGCACTTGGACCACGGCTTCGGTCTCAGCCGGCCCCACGTTGAGTGCCCCAAGTTTTGCAGCGGTCGCAGACATGCGCCAAGTGATCACAGCGAATTGGCGATTGTTGATCGTGGTCTGGGATTGCTGAGCGCCAGCCGACTTGCCGATAACAAACCCCTCGAGTGCTAGTTTAGGGACCGGTGGATTCAGCTCACGGATTTGCAGCGCGGTGTAGAGTCGAACTTCGACGGGGAAGGTCTCCCCGTAAAAGACCTCCTGACGTGGCAGAACCACTTTTAGACTGACAAACTCTTCATTGCCCCCGGCACCAGCAACCGAACTACCCTTCGTGACCTTCAGGGTCAGCGGGCGACTGGAATACGTTTTTCCATCTATCGTGATCGATAACCCAGGCAATCGGACCTCACCGGGTCCCTGTGGGGTGACGACGTAACGATAGGTGATCGTGGATGTCGACTGGCCGTTGACAATACTGATCGTCCGCGCGGGTCCGGCGTAATTGACAGAGGCATTGGTCATCGCTGGAAGCTGAGGAGGCCGCTGCATCTGGATGTCTTCGAAGATCAGATTCAGCATGGTGGTTTCGCCCACCTCCACGGTGTCGTTATCGAAGGACGTCGTGAACTGGGCTCCCACCAAGTGCAGCATCGCCCACACCAACGCCAAAAGCGTGGCTCCACCGCGATTCGCGGGTAGATACCCATTCGAGATGGCCAGTGAAGCGCTCACGCGAAAATTCATCCCAACCGATTCAATAAGAAGAGATTCATGGCTGCTGCAGTGAGTGGTTACCAATCCTTAAAGATTCGATCCTTGCCCTTGCGAGGCGACTGTTGCACCCGAAACAACATCGCCTTCTCGCCGCCCTTTTGTGCGTCCAACAGTTTTTCCGCCATGGCGGGCGTCATCTTGCCGGTCATTGCAGCCTGCCGCTCTTCTTCTGCGTCCTTCTCGGCCTGGGCATCCGGCTTGGACGACGGGTCGCCGTCGGGTTTCTTGTCCTTCTGCGCTGCATCCTTCTGATCCGGCGACTGTCCCGAACCATCCTGACCTTCCTGCGAATCCTGATCGGATTTGGAGCCGGACTTCTGTGAATCTTTCTTCTCCTGATCCTGCTGCTGTTGGGACTTCTGATCCTGTGAATCCTTCTCCTTAGAATCCTGGGACTTGGAATCGTCCTGCTTCTGATCTTCGTTCTGCTTGTCCTGATTCTGATCCTGGTTGTCCTTGTCCTCGTTGGGATCGTCTTTCTTATCCTTGGAATCCGGTTTTTGATCCTTCTTCGGTTGCTTCGGCATCTGCTTCTTTAATTCCTCGAGCATCCGCTGGACGATCGATTGATTGTGCTGGGCGTCCGTATCGTCGGATTTTAAGGACAAGGCACTGCCGTAATGCTTCAGTGCCTGCTCCCAATGGGCCATTTTTTCTTCAGGCGATGAGGACTTATCACCGAGTTGATACTGGGTATTGCCGAGATTGTAATAGGTCTTCTGCTGTAGGTCGAGGTCTTGGGTAGCTAGCGAGCCTTCGAATCCCAGCATGGCATTGGTGTAATCACCGCGCTTGTAAGCGGAGGCCGCTGTGTTGTAGGTCAATCGCTGGTCATCCGGCCGCTCCCTCAATAGTTTCTGATACTCCGATTGAGCCGCCTCAAAGCGACCGGCTTCATAGTGCTTGCGGGCCGTCGTGGGAGAGGCTGCGTGACTCGTGGTTGTTACTGGGAGCCACGCCACCAAAACTAACAACCACAACTCGGTTCGATACCACCGGAACGACTCGCAATGGATGTTCACTAAACAGGCGTTCATAGGTTCACGCGGAGACACGGGACCAACTCGGGCTTTCGCTCAAGACTCTCGATTCACCCGAATTCACTCGTCGATGGTCTGCAATGAATACTTCCAGCATCAGGACGAATGCCGCCAAGGCGAGCGGCCACTGAAATTGTTCCTGAAATCGGCGCATTTTCTTTGCCGTGCCTTCCCGCTTGGGCAATGGAGCCAACCCGCGCTCATAGAGTGTGGCCATGGTGCGGCTATTCTGAAGGGGTAAATAAAAACCGTCCGCCTTTTGAGCGATCTGTTTTAGAAGATCCTCATTCAATCTCGACTTCACCGCATTGCCCCGGCTGTCCTTCACAAAGACTTTGTTGCCGTACGGATCGGTCGTGAACAGCAGTTCGCCCGACGGACTGCCCAAACCGATCGTGAAGATCCGGACGCCCTCTTTCGCCGCTCGTTCCGCCGCTTCTAAGACGCCTTCCTCATGATCCTCGCCATCGGTCATGAGCACCACGATCCGATGACCACCCGAATCTTTGCTGAAGGAATTCACGGCGATATCGATGGCTTCAGACAACGCGGTGCCTCCCTGCGGAATGATGTCCGTATCGAGCTGCAACACAGTCTGACGAAACGCTTCGTCGTCGATGGTCAATGGACATTGAAGGAACGCACCACCCGCGAACGCCACTAATCCGAGACGATCTTCCTTGGCCACCGTCATGAGGTCTTGAGCCGCCAACCGCGCACGCTCCAAGCGGTTGGGCTTTAGGTCGGCCGCCAACATGGATTTCGAAGTGTCGATGGCCACCATGATATCCAGGCCACGAGACCGGGCCTCCTCTTCGGTCATGCCCCATTGCGGCCGAGCGAGGGAGAACAAAAGCAACGCGACGGCGATCCCCGAGAGGGTGGACTTCAGCACCTGCCGCTTTCGGGACACACCCACCGTCAATTGCGCCAACAACCGGGATCGAACGAACAGGGATATGGCCCGTTGCTTCTCCCGCCATGCCCACCACAAAAATAGAGCGGTTGCCGGCAACAGAAAGCCCGCCAAGTAAACGAAGAATGGTTGACCCAGATTCATGGCAGCTTCCTCCACACAGTATGGCTCAGGATGAGCTCCAGAGCGAACAAGACCGCGCCTGGAAGGACGAAATAGGCATACAATTCTTCGTAAAATTGAAATTTCTTCGCCTCCACCTCGGTGCGCTCCAGCTTGTCGATCTCCTCATAGATCTGTTTAAGGGTTTCCGTGCTGTCGGCGCGATAGTACTTCGCACCGGTCTTAGCGGAGATCTGTTTCAGAGTCTCCTCATCGATGTCCACCGGCACCCGGACATACATTTTGCGGCCAAACGGATCGGTTTGGGGAAAAGGTGCTGTACCTTGGGTACCAACCCCGATCGTATAAACCTTCACTCCCAACGCCTGCGCCGCCTCGGCCGCGGTCAACGGTGGTACCTTGCTCGAATTATCCTGCCCATCGGTCATCAAAATGACGATCCGACTCTTCGATTTGAGGCCTCGCAAGCGATTCACACTCGCGGTCAGTGCCGAACCCACCGCTGTTCCATCGCCAATCTGGCTGACATCCAACCGTTTGAGGTTCGTGAAGAGAAAATCATGATCCAATGTGAGTGGCGCCGCGACGAACGCTTGTTTAGCGAAGGCCACGATGCCAATCCGATCGTTTTGGCGCTGATCGATGAACTTGGTGATGACTTCCTTGGCGATCTCCACTCGATTCACTCGTCGACCCTGCAGCTCAAAATCCTCTGCCGCCATGCTGGGAGAAAGATCGAGGGCAATCACGATGTCAATACCGCTGGCTTTGACCGAGGAAGTCCCCTGTCCGATCTGCGGTCGAGCCAGTCCCACGAATACCAAGACGAGGGCGAACCACCGGAGAAAAAGCAACACTCGACCGGCTCGGGAGCGGTTGAGCTGGGTAATCCCTCGCACCAAGGCAGTGCTAGAATACAAAAAGGCGCTCTCACGCCCGCTGCGTCCACGAACCCAAGCCAGTATTACTACCGCTGGAATTCCCATTAACCACCACGGCGACACAAAGTTCATGGTGTCGCCTCTCCCCCGCCAGTCGTCCGGCCGGATCCAACGGTTTCCCGCGGCATATAACGGGCTTCTCCCGCCAATTCCAGAGATTCCGAGGTGTCCACACCCGATTCCGGGGATGTCAGCGGTGGCGGCGCTTCCGACGAATCAATTTGAGGAGCCAAATTTGGCGGGCGGATTCCAGCGGTTTCGTCTACCAGTCGCAGTGCGGCTTGGTGCAAGTCCTCAAGCTCGACTCGGGCGGGTTCGACCCGAGCGAATTTGACAAGATCGCATCGGGTCAGAAAGTCTTCGAGCACCCGTTTGTGTGAGAGATCGAGCACGAAACTTTGTTGTAGGTCGGCCAGAAATTCCTCAGTGGTCTGGTCCGGCGCGCGCAATCCAAATTGAGCTTCGAGATACGAGCGGGTGATTTCCGCGATCGCAAAGCAGAAGGGCTGGGGTTGATCAATGAGGGACAAGGCTTCGCGGAGCCGATCTCGAGCGGTGACGTCTGCGGGAATCTCCTGGGCGGTGGCGCCCCGTTGAGCGCGTTTTTGCCACAATCGCCACGCCCACCATCCCAAGCCGGCGACTGCGAGGGCAAACACCCCGCGCCAAACCCACAGCCAACTGGAGGGGATTTCCACGACGCCGCGAATATCCCTGAGTCCGCTGGGAACGTTCATGGCGGCAGTCCGATTGGTAGGATCGAGCGTCACCACACCATTGCTAACGGCTCCTTCGACCCCAGGTGCCGACGCCAGCATTAGCACCCAGGCGAGACAGAGCCCAAACCAGACCCGGGAATACGATCCCGGATTTGACCTGAGACAACCATAGTATTGATAACGCGCAGGCAACGCTTCCGAAGTGAACATCACGGCAGCATGAGTGCCAACCCTGAGACAACGGCGGTTCAAATTCGTTTAATTCGGTTATTGGGATCCTTCGCGACAGCTTTTCGGCCGAAGGTCGCAAACATCCCAGCAACCGACTCTCACCGCCGTAGGCATCCCCAGCAAGGCTTGGTTGATTGAATCGTTTGTAACTGCTTGAGAATTGACCACATGGCAGGTCGGTTTCAATCCTAACCAAACCCTGGGTCTCGCTCAAAGCCGCTCACTCAAAATCGTAAACCACAACCTTCTTGCAATACTTCTTGAACACAGTCTCAACAAACGTCACGTGCTCAGGATGCGCCTGGTAGACATCCTGGGTCGCTTTGTCTGGAAAAACCAAGTTCAGGGCCACCTGGTAGGATTGATCCACAACGGGACGTGGGCTGCCCACCATCTTCCCGGCGTGATAATGCAGAACGCCCGGAATGTTTTTCAGATATTTGTGACATCCCGCCAGCAACTCATCGGCGGCCGCGGGATTGGTGGGGTCGGTCCAAAAAATGACAACGTGCGAAAACATGGGTGGGGAACCTACAACGTTCCGCGCTCAAGGCCAGCGTTCTGTTGAGCGGACTAGGGATTGACTGCGCGGTAGAAGAGTGGAAACAGATTCCCCGCTTGAGAGTCCGGAAAGACCGCGTTGCCGGCGCCGTCCGTTCTGGCGCTACCGACCGTGATCCAGGAGACCGGTGGCGTGAGATTTCCGGTCCGCTCAATCCGGTACATGCTTCCGGGCGTGCCAAGGAGGGTCAGTTCCGGTTCAGCGTTGGGCAGCAGTTTGTAACTTGTGAAGCGTGCGGGGCCCACAGTGCCGCCTCCACCGGTGTTGAAAGTCATGCGGGTGGTGTTCGCGATGGCGCCCGATCCGACCATGTTGGCGACCGTATTGTCCGAGAAGTAAAACATCTTAGAGAACGAGAGTGATGCCTCGTACGTTCCGCCAGACTTGAAGGTGTTCGCGGGAATAACCACCGAAGTCGCTGTGACCGCCAGTTCGCGCGGAACGCACTTGTCAGGTGCTTGAAACACCGTCTTGCCCATCCCATCGATGATCACCAGACCGATGTGGTCCTTGGCGGACGCTCCGGCAAAGGCATTCCAACTCAAGGTGAAATCTTTGGCGATGTTGATGTTCTGAGCTTCGCTGTAATTCGCGAATTTGGGCACCGGCGGATTGCTGGCCGGCATCGTCATGGAGATCACCCGTTCCGGTTGGCCCGTTTGAGTAAAGCGAAGCGTATAGTTGCCCGCAGGGTAACTGGTTTCCAAGGCTGCGGCGGTCTTGGGCGCTGTGTCTGCATATAACAGCGCATTGATGACTCCCGGAGCGACGAGAGGCTTCTGTGTGGCGTTTGGCAGGGTGACGCTAGCCGTCGTGGCGTTCGGACCGGCGTCGGGACTAAAGATGATCGCCGCGAACCCAAAAGGGCGCGAATCCTCAGGAACGGGGTCTGCCGCAGATGCCTGCACATAGTCGCCACTCTTGGAGATGCTGTAATTTCCCCACCCATCCGGAATACCATCTGGATTACAATTGCCGCCACCGGCGCCCGCCTGGGTCATGAAGCCACCGCTGTAAGTGCCATCGGGCAGAGCGTCGCCCGTGGCGCTTTCAATTTTCACCGTGGAAGACCCGGGGTTTAGGCTCCAGCCCACGACCGTTTGAGTTGGAAAATCCTGCGAGTAATCGCACGTGAGAACCTTACCGTCCGCGCTCCAACTGAAGACGAACTTGGCGGCATCTGCGCCAATCCACGCAATGGCATCACCGAGGGCTGTGACCTTCTTCATCGCCTGGTCGAACGTGAAGACGACGTTGACCTTTGGATCGACGTTCAGCGCTCCCTCGGCCGGAGGGTCGCTCGCCACGAGCTTGGGTCCGGTATCGTCGCCACCGCCACCACCACCACCGTCACCGCTGCGCGTAGTGAAGCTGCCGGTGGCGGTGGCGAGCGGCGAGCCATTCGCGCCGGACAACGGAAGGGCCGATCCGGGGGGATTCAGTTTCCAGGAAATTGTGGTGTTCGGAGGAAGGTCCCCACTGGGAGTCAGCGTCAGAGTGCGCCCGGCGGCGCTCCACGCGTGATCGTAGTTAACCGAGTCCGCCGGAGTGAATTCGATGTTGCCAATCAGGAACGGCGGCATGGATGGGATGATGGGCAACGAATCGTTTATGCTCTGATCAAACGTAAAGACGAGCGGGGCGTTGACGGCGACACCCGTGGCACCCCGAGCCGGGGTGACTGAGGTGAGGGTGGGTGCCACCTGGGACCAAGCGCTCGGCAACAGTGCCGACAGGAGCGCCGCAATCACGCAGCCAAGGCCGAGGTGTCGAACGAGGCGGTGGAAAAAGCGGGTGGGAGAGCTTGGGAAGGTAACTACTTGTTTCATAAACGTCCTTTTCAACAAAGATTGAATCAGTAAGAGTAAGAAATTGCTTTCGACGCTTCGCGAAGACTGAGGTTTTATTTTCAGTTTGGTTGTTGTTTTTAGCGACCTTTTGACTGGGCTCCGCCTGAGTCAAGACCGTTTTGAACCCACTTTTGACGGGAATGGGACACTATGGGGCTGGCTGACGCCGCACAATGGATCGGCCCGAACGCCCGGCGAGGCAGGCATGCGCAGCTCCGAGTTACCGACGCCCCATGGGATGCTGGGGGAAAAAGCGGCAGAGGGCTGCCGCGCTCCAAATCAATCGGACCGTGCCACTCGAATGGCGACGCCTTTGGAGCGCTGTAGCCCTCCACCGCTTTTGGGGAATTCCCGGGAGAACGACCTCGAAATGTCGGCAGCTCGGAGATGCACCGCGGCAGGCGATTCCGCGCACCATCTCTTGACACCACAACCTAGCCCCACAAAATTGGCGGATTGTGACTGTTCCGTTTTCCATCCAAGACACACTGCGCTACGACGTGGTGCGCCTCATTTATGAAGGCGGTATGGGTGCTGTTTATGAGGCAGAGCAGCATGGCGCGCAGGGATTCGTCAAGCGCTTGGCCATGAAGGTAATTCGCGATCGCTTTGCCAAACAGCGGCAATTCATAGAGAACTTCATCGGCGAAGCCAAACTGGTGGCGGATTTGATCCATACCAACATCGTCCAAACCTATCACTTGGGCGAATCCCGCGGCGTTTACTTCATCACTATGGAATTGATTCAGGGGGTTAACCTCGAACAGTTCATGGGCCACCTGCAACAGCACAACGCCAAGCTTCCTATCGAACTCGCCGTGTTCATCGTCAGTCGTGTCGCTCGCGGCCTGGCTTACGCCCATGCAAAAGCCGGCCACGATGGACGTCCACTCGGAATCGTGCACCGGGATGTCAGCCCAAAAAACGTGATGATCGCGTTTGAAGGGGATGTGAAGCTCACGGATTTCGGGATTGCCAAGGCTCGGGGGTTTCTTGTGGACAAAGAGGGGGAAGTCATTGCCGGGAAGGCGGACTACATGAGCCCGGAGCAGGCGGATTTTCAGATCACCGATAAACGGTCCGATCTCTTCTCCGCGGGCGTGGTGCTGGCCCAACTGTTGGTTGGCCACAATGTGTTCAAGTCCTCCACGCCTGAGGAATCCCGGCGACGGATCCTGACCTTTCCGATTCCCGATTTCACGTCCCTGAATCCGGAAATTGAAGTCCGGCTGAACCAGATTTTACAACGGTGTCTGTCACGCACGTTGAGTGCCCGGTACCAAAACGCCGACGAACTCCTCTACGATCTGGAATTCTTCATCTATCACAAGGGATACGGCCCTACGAACGAAACCCTTGGAAAATTTGTTCGCGAACTCTTCGGCAAAGAGGCCTTACTGCCAGCGAACGACCCGACCCGAGGTTCCACCCGCAAGATCAACCGCAGATCCAAAACCGATAACAGCACAACGGGTGGAACCGTTGAGCAAACGCGTACCACCGCCCGTTCCCGAAGGCCATGAATTTCCGGGCTCCCATTGCTCCATGAACTCACGAAACTCACGCGCTCGAAACGCCTCCGCGACACCCCCCGGTTCCAGAGTGGTCAACCTGGGACTCATTCAGCAAGCCGCCTCAGCCAGTCCCGCCGAAAATCTCGCGCGCACCCTGGCTGCCGCTGAAAAAGCGGCGGCCACAGGGGCCCAAATCATCTGCACCCAGGAACTCTTCACAAGTTACTACTTTTGCCAAAACGAGGATCACAAGTGGTTTCAACTCGCCGAGCGTATCCCTGGCCCCAGCACCGCAGCGTTTCAAAAACTGGCCAAACGCCGCGGCGTGGTGGTCATCGCGTCCCTGTTCGAGAAGCGCGCTGAAGGACTTTACCACAACACGGCGGTCATCATCGACGCCGACGGCTCATTGCTCGGGATTTATCGCAAAATGCATATCCCAGACGATCCGCTGTACTACGAAAAGTTCTACTTTACTCCGGGCGATTTGGGATTCCGCTCCTGGAAAACCCGCTTTGGTACCGTCGGCGTCCTGATCTGCTGGGATCAATGGTATCCTGAAGCCGCCCGGCTCACCGCCATGAGCGGTGCCGAAATCCTTTTTTACCCAACCGCCATCGGGTGGCACCCCTCTGAAAAGGCGGAATACGGTGCGCACCAACACCTGGCGTGGGAAACCATCCAACGGTCCCATGCCGTTGCCAACGGTTGCTACGTGGCGGCTGTCAACCGGATAGGCCTCGAACAGCCCAACGGCGGAGACGGTATCCAGTTTTGGGGCCAATCCTTTGTTTCCGGAACTTCCGGCCAACTCCTGGCCAAGGCGTCTTCTGACCAAGAAGAAACACTGATCGTACCTGTGGACTTGGCCAAGGTGGATGTCACCCGAACCCATTGGCCGTTCCTACGCGACCGTCGCATCGATGCTTATGGAGATCTGACGCGTCGCTTCATCGATTAAGACCCTGTCGGTCATTTGGTGAGAGCGCCGCTGGATCCAACGCGCGACACGACGCGGAAGTTCCAAGTTTCGACCGCTCATTGATCACCCGGAGGTTGCAGTCCACCTGCAAAGCTCGTCTGATGACTTCAGCACTCGAATGCGTGTTCTAGTCTTAAGCGACGTCCACTATGCCTCGGAAGGGGAACAAGCGCGGCGCGGTCATGAAGCCACGGTGATCGGCAATCCGATTCTGCGTGTGGCCGCAAACCTGTACCGGCGTCACATTTGGCTCAAGGATCCTTACGGCCAAAATCATCTACTTCAACAACTCATAGACACCGCTGGGGTTGCTGAGTTGGTGATCGCCAATGGGGATTTTACTTTGGACACAGCCTTTGTTGGGGTCAGTGACAATGCCGCCTTGGAGAGCGCACAAAACTGTCTGGCCAAACTTCGGGACAACTACGGTCTCCGATTTCACGCCACGATGGGAGACCATGAATTGGGAAAAAAGAGCCTGTTTGGGGGCGCCGGCGGACCTCGTATCCAAAGCCTGTACCGCACCGTTCAGAACCTGAAGATTTCGCCCTTCTGGCAATTGGATTTGGGTGATCGAGTACTGATTGGGGTGGCTTCCTCCCTGGTGGCGCTACCGCTCTTCCAGCCGGAGATTCTACCTGAAGAACGAATGGGGTGGGAACAAGCCCAGGCCGACCACATGACCGAGATTCGCGCGTTCTTCGAAAACCTGCCTTCCAACCGACGCGTGATCTTGTTCTGTCACGATCCCAGCGCGTTGCCCTTCCTGCATCGCGACCCCATCATTCGACGTCGCCTGCCGCAACTCGAAACGACGGTAATCGGGCATCTCCATACCCCTATGGTCTTCGGTGTGAGCCGATGGCTGGCTGGCATGCCGGTGCTGAAAGGGATGGGGAATACCGCGCGACGATTGAGTGCCGCGTTGAATGAAGCGCAGTGCTGGCGTGAGTTTCATGTCCAGCTCTGCCCGTCGCTGGCCGGTTGTGAGTTGCTTAAAGATGGTGGCTATCTGACAGCGGAACTGCCGACTGGGGGAAAGCGCGTGAACTTCCATCGCCATTCCCTGCCCCGCTGAGTGGGTTGTTCCCCTAAGAACGCCAAAACCAACGCCAGAGCAGCAGGCTTTGCACGACCAACAGGGTCGTCAGATAAAAGAACACAGCTTCTTCCCATGGTAAGATTCGAAACCATTTCGGGCCGAGAATCTGGCGTTCATCAAAAAACCAGAGCTTCCAACGCACCGCCATCACGTCGGCCAGAGTGAGGTAAGTTCCTACCAATACCATCACGCCGGTGATGAGCGGAAGTTTGGGCAGCAGTAGGTCCGGCCCCAACGCCAGCTGAAGCAGAACGATCGGCACCATCCAGAATCCGATGTGGAAGGCATAAGCGGGCCGGCCAACCCGCCCAGGCCAACGCCAAACTCGCCAACCCACCACCACCCAGATTGTGGTGATTAGTCCGCAAACCCAAAGCGGGGTTCTCGCGGGTTGCCACGCCAAATCCGGTATGCACGGTTCCAGCGCCAGAGTTACTCCAATTGCCATCAGGCTTTGCAGCCCAAAGAACAAGCATTCTTCCACGGGCAGCTCGAAGATTCGGAACGTGTAGGTGCCGGGACGAAATCCCCAGATACCCCGTTTCACCGCCCAATTGTCCCAAGGGACGGTAAATCCATAAACAATGCCCAGGGTGATCAAAGTCGCCTGCCAATGACCATTCGCCATCCACCGGCTGGACTGCGTGACCAATCCCAAGGCAACCCAGGGCACTACGAACAGCAGATGAAAGCGCAAATAGGTCACAAAGGAAGCGTCCGGTCAGGAACCAGTCTGAGACGTTGCACTCACCGCAGCGTGATGCACTCGGGAATGACGTTGGAGGCACTGGGCCGCCGCCGCCGCCATGGCCACGGCGTTGGGCGAATCACTATGGAGGCACACCGTCTGAAACCGCAACCCAATCGGAGTGCCGTCGCGTGCACACCATCGGCCCGTTTTTAGATACTCCCGCAGTCGCTTCGCCACCGCGCTAGAGGTTCGAACCAATGCGCCGGGTTTTCCCCGGGGAACCAAGGTTCCATCGGGTTCATAGTGGCGATCCACAAACCCTTCCTCCCAAACCCGCATTCCCAATTGTCGTGCCCGAATCGCGACCCTTCCCCCAGCTCGGGCATAGAGGCGCAATCCAGGAAAACACGTTCGAATGAGGTCCAAATACGCTTCCGCCAAACCGACGTCGGCATCTGTCGCATGATAAAGCGTTCCGTGGAGTTTGACGTGATGCAGCCGAACCCGGTGTTTCTGACAAAGTCGATGAAGTGCGCCGACCTGATGGAGCACCAACAGTTGAAACTCGCCGGGTTGAAGCGTCAAGTCACCGCGACCGAAATTGCCGGCCGCTCCTGGGTGTGCACCGACCCGAACGCCTCTTGCGGACGCCAACTGAAGGCAACCTTCCATCGATGCCACGTCGCCGGCATGCCCGCCACAGGCAACGTTCGCCGACGTCACCATGCGCATAAGCGCTCGAGTCTTTTGCCAGGTTTCGCCTTCACCCAGATCGCAGTTGAGATCAAGTTTCATGGCTAATCGTCACGCGTCTTCGGCTCACACACTTCAAACAGAAACGGGCTCAAATCGGATGGAGCGGCCTGGAGACGTTTGAACCACCCAGATCAAATCCTCAGGATCGATCATTCCCAGTTTGTGGTAGCCACCAATGGTAGGCCCGTCCGGCAACGTGATGATCGGTTGACCGCTCGGAGGAATTTGGATGGAACCTACGAGCACCGGTTCGCTGATCAGTGAGTGCGAGGGAGCGGCGACTTGAGGACCTTCCAGACGATAACCCGCGCGATCACTTTGTGCCGAGACCTTCCAGGTGTTGGCGAAGAACGCCTGCCGAGCCCGGTCAGAAAACTCGTTCCATTGGGGGCCTGGCCAGACACGCACCACGGGCGGGTGCGGATAGTCGCGCGGAGCTAGATCAGCAAGTAGTCTCCGGGCGATGGGAGCCCAGGATGACGTGGCATTGCTGGCCCGACGCTCGATGACATCGCCCACCGCCAATTCGCGTCCCATGCCTGCGCGGTGGTTGGCACTGGCACTTCCCAGGATCCGGGGACTGTCGACACCGCCCTCGATACCGAGATATGCCCAGGTTCCCTCGAACGGGTGCGGGAATTGAAGCAGACTGCCGGGAGGCATCCACTGGGCTTCTGATCGACGCAGCGTCCCCCCGGTTGAAGGACCACCGATCGCAATCCAGGCGCCGTTCAAGACCTGAAACTGCTGTCCTTGGAGGCAGAGCTCCAACACCGGTGCGTCCGGTGGGTTTCCTACCAACAAATTAGCTTCAGCCGCTGCCAATGGATCCATGGCGCCACCCGGTGGGACACCATAGCGGCGCCAGCCAGGACGCCCCATGTCCTGAATGGTGGTCCGAATCCCCGGATGCAACACCCTCAGGCACGGCAAGGATTTGCCGCTACCTGCTAACTGAAACACTTCCGAGTCCGACGCTACCGCGCAGGAGTCGGTTGGCTCCACAAAACGAACCTCATCGCCCGGGCGCAAATGAAACATCTGAGGAATCTCCGACGCTTCGGGACGAAATAATCGCACCGACGTCGATCCAATCAGATTCCATCCCCCGGAAGTGGGTAGGCTGTAAATGCCGGTGTGTTCGCCTCCGATACCGACACTGCCAGGTGCCACACGGGGACGTGGCGTCGGCAATCGAGGCGTGTTCAACCGGGGGTCCAATCCTCCAAGATACGGAAACCCGGGAGCAAATCCCAGACAATGTACCCGGTAACGTCCACTGCGATGACGTTCGACCACTTCGGTCGCGCTCAATCCGCAATGCGAAGCGACCCGATCCAAGTCAGGGCCGCCATACGTTATGGGCAGCTCCATCAATCGCGATGGGGCGAGAGGGAGGGTGTCCTTGTCGGATGTTGCCACCGCTAGTTCGAGCTGTCGCCAAGACTCTTGAAAGTTCGATTCAGTCCCAGGCTGAAACTCACAGAGCAATGAACAAAATGATGGCACCAATTCTCGCAAGCGCGCCAGCGGACTGCCTTCCAACACCTGCATCAATCGACGAGATCGCTCCAGCGCTGCCGCATCCGCCTGGACGGCGAATTCAATCAAAATGGCCTGGGGTCCATAGCGCAGGAACTTCATTCGCCCTCAATCTCCGTTCGGGTAACTGCCCAATTCTTTTACAAAACTGCAATGTTTACCCAATTCTTGAATGGCCCGAGCGACCTTAGGTTCGGAAGAATGCCCATCGCAATCCACGAAGAACAAATACTCCCATGCCTTGCGCTTGCTGGGACGGGACTCGATTTTGGTCATGTTGATTCGAAACCGACGGAATGGAGCCAACGCCGCGTGCAGCGCGCCCGCCTGATCCGCAATACTGAATACCACGCTCGTTCGATCGCGGCCGGAGGCCGGGGGCGACGTGCGGCCCAAGACCACAAAGCGTGTCGCATTGGCCGAATTATCCTGGATATCATGTTCCAGCACCGGCACCCGATAGGTCTCGGCAGCAAGAAGTCCGGCGATCGCAGACGAGGTGCGGCTGGACCCGATTAATTCGGTCGACCGCGCATTCGAACTGGTCTCGATGATCTCGGCCTCCGGCAAATGCCGCTGAATCCATAGGCGACATTGCGCGAAGGTCTGTGGGTGGACGTAAAGTTTGCGAATGGCTTCCTTGGATGCCGCGTGACTCAGCAAACAATGCTGAATGGGCAAGACGATTTGAGCCACGAGTTTCAGGTCGGTGTCTACCAACAGGTCCAACGTCGGCGTGACAGCCCCCTCGGTTGAATTCTCGATGGGCACCACCCCGTAATCGGCGCGGCGTTTGGACACTTCGCTAAAAACTTCGGCAATGGTCTTCTGGGGCGCGTAAGCGAGACTCGAGCCAAATCGTTTCAGTGCCGCTTGATGGCTGTAGGTGGCCACAGGCCCCAAGAAGGCAATGGTCGTCGGTTTCTCGAGCGCCAGGGCACTCGACATGATCTCGCGATAAATCGCCTGGAGACCTTCGTTGGTAATGGGGCCGGAATTGTATTTGCACACCCGCTCCAATACCGCCCGCTCGCGATGCGGTGCATAGATTTCCTCGCCCGCCTTCAGCTTGATCGCCCCAATCTCCAGGACGTGACGTGTCCTCTCATTAAGCAACTGGACGATCTTCGCATCCAACGTATCAATGGCCTTGCGGTGTTCTAACAGCGACATGTTGCTGAGAGCAAATCATGGATCCCCCAGCCGGGTCAGCCGCGAAATCCATGGTTTGTGGAAAAAGCCTCGATATGGAACGACCAACTGACACCCACGCCTTTTGAGCGCGATGGCCCTCCACCGCTTTTGGGGAATTCCATGGACGACCGATCTCCAAATGTCGGCAACTCAGCGATCCGCCCGCACACAGAAAAGGGCCAAGATTTCTGTTAAATTATCGCGACCGACGTGAAATATTCTAAGAATCCCAGCGAAAACGACGATACCTGCCGTTAGGAACCGTGGAATGGATTCAGGAAATCGTAGGTCCTCATCGCTTGGCGCAACTGGATGAAAAGCAATTCTCATGAGACTCATCAATAGGACACCAGCGTTGGGGATCATCGGGGCATTGGCCGTCAGCGTCTCAGGGACCGCGAGCCAAATTACCTTCGAATCGCTTCCCGGCAACAATACCTCTTTTGCAACGGCATTGGAGTACCAACTCAATTGGAACGTCATCAAGGCGGCGAACCCGACACCTCCGGCTGGCTATGGCAGCGCGGCGGCCACTCTTTGGGATTGGGATGGGAGTGCGTGGCCTCAACCCGGACAGATTCTCAACCAAGGGCTCATCAACGGGGGATCCAATATCGATATTGCCTTTCACTACCGCGTGGATTTCTGGCTTGACGCGAGCGAGGCGGGCGAAATGGCGCTTAGGATTGCTCCAGACTTCGGATTTGGAGGCAGTGTTGTCCTGGACGGAACCGCCGTTGGGCATAACCCAAATGACATGTGGTGGAACTCGAGTTGGAATGACAGCAACCAACTGTTTGAATTCACTGTGAATCTCGCCGCCGGTCACCATAGCGTCGATGTTTACGGGCAGGAAGGTTGCTGCGACGGACCGACTGCGGGCCAGTTTTCTTTGAAGCAAGGTCCATGGGTTTCGTTCTCCGACACGGACGGGCTCAATTCGAATTCCGTTCCCGAGAACCTCGGTGTGATGTCCTTCGCTGCGACACTGGCAGCCCTCGGATTAGCCCGGTTTCGATTCCATCGCGCCTTCGAGCTCCAAGCCTAGGTTAAGTCAGCGGCGGGGAACTCGAGTTATCTTGCTGGGGAGTCGTCTGATTGGCCGGGGTCACATCGGACGCCACCGGCGTTTCTGCCTGTTCTAAGGTCATTTGCTCAGGAACTGGCGAGGCGGATTCTTCCTCGGCGGTTGCCAATGTTTCGGGACGCTGGACGGGGATTCGCCTAAGTTCATCTGCTGCTGGCAGGGCTTCTAAACCCGCCAGACCAAAATACTCCAGGAATGCCGGCGTGGTCACGTAAGTCATCGGGCGTCCAATCACCTCGGCTCGGCCCGCTTCCGCGATCAGGCCGCGCTCCTTGAGAGTGACGATAACACCATCGGCAGCTACACCGCGAATCTGTTCGACCTCCGCCCGTGTAATGGGTTGGCGATAAGCGATGATCGCCATGGTTTCCAGCGCGGGTTGCGACAATCGCGTGGGGCGGTTCTTGACCCCCACCAACGCGCGTAGCCAGGGGGCAAAATCGGCCTGCGTAATGAACTGCCATGCGCCCGCCACGCAGACGAGCCGATAACTGCGGGCCGCAGTCTCGTGGTCTGCTGCAAGCGTCGCCAACGCCTCTTCGATCTTCTCCAACGGATGCTTTTTGAAGGCCCGGACATACTCGCTCGCCTCTTCTTCGTCCGCTGCGCGATTCAGGATGTCCCTGAGTTCGGTGACACTGAGCGGCTTCTGTGAGGAGAACAGCAGAACTTCGAGAATGAACTTCAGCTCCATGAAGAAAAGTTGTTGGACCATTGAGTAACGTGTCGACAGAGATGGCTAATTCGGGTTCAGGCGACTTGGGCGTATCAGATCAAGGGCAGTTGACCCGAGGACGGCTCGGATTCGGTTTGGGGCATTTCACCCGTCGACGCAAACTCCGGTGCAGAACCCGGAACCGGTTCCGGAGCGCGTTGAATATCGATCTCCCCAAAGACTTCGGATTGCATGCAGACGATCTGTCTCATCCGAATCAACTCCAACAGCGCCAAAAAGGTGCACACCACTTCAATCCGGTTCATAGCAGCGCCGAAGAATTCGGAGAACTTGAGACCGTCTTTGGCCAGAATCCGCGTACGAATTTCCTCAATCTTCTCACTCACCGTCCAGGGATCCGCGTGAATCTCCCGGACATCGTCCCTCGACCCATAGCGTTTGAGAATCGTACTGACCGCATTGATCAAGTCGAAAAGCGATGCCGGCGAACGGGGTCCTTGAGGAGTCACTTCCAACTCAAGACGTCCAGGCCGTCGCGCGAACACATTCTCCTGTTCGGTTTCCTTTAATTGGAGCTGCGCCGCGACATCCTTAAATTTCTTGTACTCCACCAACCGACGAATGAGTTCATAGCGCGGATCGTCTTCCGGTGTCTCATCCTCGGCGACGTCGACTTGTTGATCCTTGGGAAGCAGTTCTCGGCTCTTGATGTAAATCAGAGTCGCGGCCATCACCACAAACTCACCAGCCACTTCCAGATCCAGGTCCTGCATCTGATTAAGGTACTCGATGAACTCGTTCGCGATTTGCGTGAGGTTGACTTGGTAAATGTCCACCTCCTGCTTCTTCACCAAGTGAAGCAGCAGATCGAGCGGTCCCTCAAAGACTTCAAAGTGAACACGATAATCGCTCATGAATGGAATGGTCAGCCAACGGCGAGGGACACACTAGAAAACACGCGGCACGATTGGCAACGGTGTTGAAGCCGGGACGCGCGGATTCATTGACCCAAAAAATCGAGGCAAATCAGATATTGTTTGTCGCGTCCATACAACTTTCCACCCGCAAACGCAGACATCGCCCGTGTTTCTTTGCCGAATCCTTGAACCCTCATTCGTTCCTGGAAGGCCTTGGGACCGGCGGAGCTCACCACGACTTCTCCACTTTCCAAGACCACCAGCAAATCACCCCCCACCAGGAGGACACAACCCGGGCCATAGCCGTCCTTCGACCAAGCCACTTTCCCGGTGTTCAGTGCCACGCACCGCAAATCCGGCTTGGCACCATCGACCCGCCCATGAAACCCATAGAGATAACCCTGGGAATGCACCACACTGGAGAACTGAGAGGACAAACTTTCGTCGTTGCTCCAAAGTTTCTGAACCTTGTCGGGACTCATCCGCAGCAGGATTCCACCGACGTCATAACTCGAGGTAAGAAACACCTGGTCTTGAATGACGAGAGGAGCAGTGGCGTTGACCGAGGCACTCATCGAAGCCCGCCACGGCTGTTCAAAGTGGACCCTGCCCGTAATGGGGTCCAGCCCCACCAAGCCGGTTCGTGTAAAAAACAACACTCGTCGAATTCCCCCAGCCAACTCTGCCATGACGGGCGCCGAATAACTCGCTTCGTGATCGGTGGCCTTCCAAGCCAAACGTCCTGTGTCACGATCCAGAGCAATGATCCCAGCGCCATCGCTGCCGCCGATATTTAACAACACGTTGGTGCCGTCAACCAATGGGGAACAAGCCATTCCGAAAAAACCCTTGCCAGCACCCCACTGCTTTCGCGCGTTGACTCGCCATGCGACGCTCCCGTCCGACAAGTTCACGCCAATCACGTCCCCATCCGCCCCCATCGCATAGACCCGCGATCCGTCCACCACGGGCGTGCCTCGCGGCCCGTTGTCGAACCCAAAATCATCGACATACGTCGCCGGGTAGGCCGCCTTCCAAAGGGATTTGCCAGTGACTGCATCAAAGGCTTCAATGATTTCTTGATTGTCGCTGCGATGGAACAAAATGGCTTTGCCTTGCGAAACCACCGGCCCGCTGTATCCCGCACCCACCCGGGCTCGCCATAACTGAGGCGGTCCATCAGCCGGTAATTTTTTCGGAATCACTTCCGCTGTCGTCCCATTTCGGAAAGGTCCGAGGAACCGGGGCCAATCGGCCGCCCGTGAAGAACCCAAGCCAAGCTCCACACCCAAAAAAGAGAGTGCCGCACCCACCAACACAGAAACTCGTCGGGCAAAGCCGTCCCGAGCCAGCGTCTGGCTTCTCATTTGAATCCTCCAAGTGTTTTGCATGCAGTCCCTCGCTCAATCCTAACGCCGTTCAGTTGCCGTCGGCTCCGAGATGTTGAACGAAACCCTCGAGATACCGGCGAGTCGCACCGCATCCAACGTTTCAATCACTGTTCCATGGCTGGCCTCGGGATTGCCGGTAATGTAGACACTGACGTTGCTATTCATTAGGAAGCGATTGGTGAGTAGCGTGTGGAGCTCCACACGGCTCAAATGCTGCTTGTCCACCAACGTGTCACCGTTCCGGTCAACATTGAGATTGATAAGATCCGGCTTCTCTCCTGTGGCTTTGGTCGCGGTAGGCAGATTCATCTTCATCGATTGGAGCCGGATCATGGTCAGGCTCACCATCATGAAGCTCGCCAATAGAAAGAACATCACATCAATGAGCGGAATAATCTCAATACGTGCCCTTCGTTGGCGAATGGGAGAAGCAATTCTCATGGTGTCGAGGCCTTTTCGATGGGGGCCGTGGCAAACTGGACTCGTTGAATTCCAGCGCTGCGCACCGTATTGAGCACCCGGATGACACTGCCGTGGGTAGCGTCCCGATCTCCGCTCACATAGACGTGGAGATTGGTCTTCGCACGATAGGCGTTGGTAAGGAGGTTCAGCACCTGAGGCATCGCCAACAACTGTTTGCCAACGTAGGTCTCTCCAGCCTTGTTGACAGTAATATTGAACATGTCGGGGTTCAGATCTTTTTGGGACGCCGCCGCCTGCGGCAAGGCGATCTTGACAGACTTCATCTTGCTCATCGAGAGGCTCACCATCATGAAGCTCGCCAGGAGGAAGAACATGACGTCAATCAATGGAATTATTTCGATGCGCGCCCGTTTGCGCGGCATCGCCGATCCGAATTTGCCCGCCCGCATGACGGGTGCTGTGCCGCCGCCGGATCCTGCCATAAATATTAGGGGCTAGCGATTCTGCACCGAGGATTCGCGGCGGAAATCAACGGTATCGAACCCCTGTCGTTTGGCTTTGTTCACCATGACCTCCACGTTGGTGGCTGCAGTTTCCAGTTCAAATTGCAGTTTGGAGACCCGTTCGGTGAGGAAATTGAAAGGAACCAAATTAAAAATGGCGATGCCGAGTCCCGCCGCCGTGGCGATCAACGCTTCGCCAATACCAGCGGACACCCCCTCGATGGCCAGTTCACCCCCCACCTTGCTAAAGGCGCTCATAATCCCCGTCACGGTGCCCAGCAACCCCAGCAATGGGGCCACCGTGATACAGGTGTCCATCACCATGAGGAATCGACCCGCCCGCTTGATCTCAGCACCAGCGGCGACCTGAAGTGCACCTTGCAGCGATGAATTCACGTGGTTCAGCCCATGCCAAATCATACGAACAACCGGGTCCTGGCTCTCACTCGACTGGCGGGCGGCTTCAGGAAAATCCCCATTTTCGAGCGCCGCCAGCACTTTCTCCAAACGTTCCGGCTGTCTTCGAGAACTTTCTCGAATCCACCAGACGCAGCGTTCACCGACGATGGCGATCGACACGATGGCGACGACGAGGATAGGCCACATGATGTAGCCTCCATGTTTGAACAGTTCGACAAGCGAATTGGCGAGCATATTGGGTAGTGATGAGTCTGAGATCGTTGAGTAGCGTGTAAGCCGGAGATAAGAAGGGAATTCGAATGGGTGGACTCAGGCGCTAATCGGGGAAATTCATTTTGAAATTGTAGTAAAAGGAAATATTCGTCTCCTGACCGATGAACGTGCCCTTGCGTTGGAACCAATCCAGGACAAACTGATCCCATGCCGGATGTTCTGAAGGCTTTTGGATTCGCAGGTTGATGATCTGGCCGCCTGTGGTCACGGTGAACCGGAATTCCGTGGTGGCCGATCCTCTGGGCAGGTTCTTCTTGAGACCCGGGGGGAGGTCCTGGACATCGGGAACAGGAATGAACCCATCTCGACCCCGCTTTCCAAACCCCGAAAAGCGGACAGGAGTGTCACTCTGGGGCTTCGCTGTCGGCGGCTGTACCGGTCGGGTGATCACGCGGGGCGGCGGCGTGGCCAGCGCGGCATTCGCCGCAACGGCTGTCGGTCCTTCCACCGGCATGGCAAATTTCACATCGACGGTGTTTAGAGCGACAATCGTCGGCAATACCGGCTGCTCTCGCGGCGCTTGATCCGGCTCTTCCTCCTCGGTTTCAGGTCGTTGCTGAAATTCCTGGGGCTTCGGTTGGTGAGCTTCCACCTGGACAACCTGAGGTTCCTCAGACTGGATCTTCAAAATCAGCGCTGCCGGCGTTTGAATGCCAATAGTACCAATCAACAGGACACAAAGGCACAAGGTATTGACCCAGGCCACCTTTCGATTGGGATCCCGATCCGCCTTCGGCAAGCAAAACTGAGCCAATTCGTCCCTTAAGACGTAGCTCGGTGCCGGTGCGGAATCGGCGTCAATGCTCGAGGCGTTGGTACTCATGATCGAACTTGCACGGTCAAGATCCACCCAGGCTCCCTCTGCCTGTTGAGGAAAAGCTATGCAAATACCCGCCATGGGCAAGCCGTTTCCAGTTTGTCGCCCTTGGGTATTTCCGAGCCGCATTGCAGCCATCGTTAATTCAGGAGGTCGTTTCTGGATCCACCCGCGTTGCGGTATTTCGCAATTCCTGCTGTTCACCGGTCGGCATCCATGTAGTTTATCGCCAATCTCCCGCGTGCCTATGATTGCATCGACAACTCAACGGTTCCCACAAACGCACATTCCTCGCCGGCGCGTAGACGGTTTCACCCTGATCGAACTTCTGGTTGTCATCGCGATTATTGCGATACTGGCCGGCATGTTATTGCCAGCGCTGGGCAAGGCCAAAAGCAAGGCTCACGGCATTCAATGCATGAACAACCAGCGGCAACTGACCATTGCGTGGGTTCTCTATGCCAATGACAACAATGACAATTTAGTCTGGAATGACTTGACCGCGGATGGCGCGGGCTGGGTCCGGGGCGTCTTGGATTACTCCGGTTCCAATCCGCACAATACCAACACCTTGGGGTTGATGAATCCCAACTATGCCAAGCTGGCTCCTTACACCCAATCCCCTGGCATCTATAAGTGTCCGGCCGACCGGAGCTATGTCACGATCGGCGGCAAGCGTCACCCACGCGTTCGCAGCTTGTCCCTCAGCCAGGCCATGAACTCTCGAGATGATTGGTTGAGTCATCTCACCAAGAAAAAGTATGCGGTCTTCCGAAAGCTCAATGATGTCAATATCATGGGGCATTCTCAGGCGTTTGTTTTCATCGATGAACATCCCGATGGCATCAACTTTGGGGACGTGGCCGTAGCGATGAACGATGGGTTACCACCCCAGCAGGTTCACATCATTGATTACCCAGCCAGCACCCACAATGGCGCCGGTGGAATGAGCTTCGCCGACGGCCACGCCGAGGTGCACAAATGGCTCGATGGCCGAACCAAACTTCCCTGGAAAAATGCCAGCATGGCCCTGGTCGTGGCATCGCCGCGAAATGTCGATATGATTTGGCTCTCCGAACGAACGTCCATCGCACTGAAATAGACGCTGGTCAGCCTGCAACCCAAGCAACCCGGACGACGGGCGAATCGTGCAGCCCACATCGCGTTGGGGGATATTTTATCCAAGGATCAACGCCCCCCTGCACCCGCCACTTTCTGTTGAACCGCTCCAAATACTTGTTTCAATAGATCGGTGGTTCTCGCCGCCGCGCTCTCGCGGATCCGCCGTTCTTCGTCCCCGATCTTTAGAAACAACCCATCTAAACTCTTCGACGTCACGTAGGAGTCCAGGTCCACCGTATCCACTCCCAAAAGCCCTGCACCCAGTTTTCCAAAGCCACCCAGCGCGCCACCCTGGGCCTGATCCAGCATCTGTTTGTACACACGCGTGACGCCAGCCTGTTCGGTGGCACGCTTCACGATCGGAAGGAATCGTTCCTGCAGATTCGTGGTGCTGGTTCGTCGAAAATAGGCCGTGGCCGCGTTGTTGGTGCCCACCAAGATTACCTTCGCATCCTGAAGAGTCATCTGCTTCAGGGAGTCGCCCAAGACCGCTGCCGCTTCAGGGACGGCCTGCTCGGCAGCCCGGTTTAACGTGGTGACAAATTGATCCGCCAGAGCATCCTGCTTTAACGTGCGGAGGGTGCGCTCGACCTTGCGCAAATTCTCCGGCATTGGAATGCGCACCGCGGCGTCTTTCAGGAAACCATCGGCGACACCTAATCGCCCGACGGCTGACTCAACACCCTTGGCCAAGGCTTCTTTAAGCCCCGTCGCCACCTGAGCTTCCGACAAACCGGCAAGTGCCGCAGACGACGCCACCGCGCTGTCGGAAGACTTCTTCTTGCCGATTCCTAGTCGATCGAAGAGCCCCTGGGCCGACGCCACCGAGGACATCGCGAGAAACAGCGCCAGACAATGCCCCCATCGAACGTTACCGAGTGCCGACAAGCGCCATGGCAAAGCAGGCGCGTGCGTGGTCGAAGGGAGAGCTCGGGACGAATAATCCGTGGATTTCATAGAAAAGTCGGTTCAAGGACTCGCATCCTTCATACACGAATCGCAGGGAACCACAACCCAATAGAAATCGATGCCCCTTACTTCGGCCGCCCAATCAGATACAACTGGCTGGGACGTGGCGCTGTCTGAGCCGCCTGAAGGAATTCATCCAGGTTAGCAAATCGACGGCCGGCGGTCGCCCGATGTTTCAGAAAGCTCCGCACCCACTTTGGGTGAAACCGGGCTTCGCTGAAATCCCAACCCTCGAGTTCATAGGACGGCCGAAGCAGGTCCAGAACTGCCTGAGTTGAACTCCCGAATTTTTCGAGACCCATCGGATGCACTTCGATAAAGATAATGGGCCGCTGCTCCTTCAAGATTCGTTGAGCGCCTCGCAAAATCTCGAACTCAAACCCTTCGCAATCCACTTTAAGAAATGCCACCCGCTTCCCTTCAAGATCCGCGTCGAGCGTCGTCACATGGACCTGGACGATGTCCTGTCCGGAATGAGTGTCGGCGATGGCTCTTTCCAGGTCCACGTCATGGGTCTGTAGTACACGCGATTTGGCCGCTTCCTCCGGTGTTGCCACCTCGCCGTTGAGCCCGATGGCAAACGGAATCTCGCCGGGGGCCGCACCGCAGGCCACATTGCGACAAGTTACATCGCGCAATTGATTGTGGGAAACATTCAGCTCCAACAATCGAAAGAGGAGTGGCTGAGGTTCGTAAGCCGCGATGGGCAGTTGGGACAAATTGCGGAACAGCAGGGGGTAAATCCCGATATTGGCCCCGACATCAATCAACCAGCCGTCGCGCAATGACTGCACTAACGGCGGAAGCAATCGGACTTCGGGAACATAGTTCTCACCCGCTAACAACAAGCCGGCACCCGATTTTGCCCAAGCCATGGGATGAACTAAGAGGCGGTTGGCGAAGGGGATACCCACCAAACCAGTACGGCCATTCCAGAAGGAGAGCACCGGATGATACTTCCGGCCCAAAGGCAGGATGCGATTCAGCCCTTGCAAAAAACCAGAACCCAAGAGGGGACGGATCTGGGGGAGCGATGTGCGTGCGGTGCTCAACCGGCCCAGCCTGACCAAGCCCCGCAGCGACTGTCAATGTGGAGCGTTTTGGGGGGTCCTAGACGCAAGCCCCCTACCGCCTTCTAGTCCACGGTTGAAAGGCAGAGGGCAACCGCTGCCCAAAAGGCGTGTGGTGTTTGGATGGCGGCATTCGAGCGCGGTTTTTTTATTTGACTAAATGGTCAACATTGTATTACTCAGCGATCAACGCCACCGAGGCGTTTCGAATTTATGGGCCGAACGAGTGATGCACGCGAACGTCTGCTGAAAGCTGTGGCCGAGTTGATCTGGACCGGTTCGTATGGCAGCACCACGATCGATCAGATTTGTGAAAAGGCGGACGTGCGGAAGGGCAGCTTCTATCACTTCTTCGAGTCCAAGTCGGACGTTGCCTGCGCGGCGATTCTTGATGAGTGGGAAACGTTTCGCGGTAAACTCGACCCCATTTTTTCACCGACCCGCCCGCCACTCGATCGTCTGCGCGATTACTGCCGCAGTGCCTACGAAGAGCAAGTCGAACTGAAGAATCGATTTGGCCATGTCCTAGGCTGTCCATTAGCCAGCCTTGGCAATGAGGTTTCCACCCTGGAGTCCGGATTGCGAAAGGTGATTCAAGACATCATGCGTCAAGCCCAACGGTACCTGGAAACCACGATCCGTGACGCTCAAGCTGCCGGGTTAATCGCTGCGTGTGATCCGGCGGTTCGCGCCCGCATGCTGTATGCTTACCACGAAGGACTGCTGTCCCAAGCTCGCATCCAAGACGATCTCGATATCCTGCTCGAAATGGAGCAAGGCACCCTGGATATCTTGCGAATGATCCAGCATCCTTAGCGCCTTCTATTCGACCTCGCACGCACCCCAAGTCGCCCGAATCCCCCAAACCACGACATTTCACCGCCCACTTTAAGTTGACCGTTTAGATAACAATTTGCCCACGCAATTTTATGAAACTCCCCACACTGGGTACTACCGTCGCATCCCTTGGACTTCTCGCACTCAGCTCATGGGGGTGTGGTCCAAAGGGCAAGTCTGGCCAAGTGGGCGCTCCCCCACCGCCTGTGGTCACCGTTGCATCCCCAGAACGGCAGGAGATCGTGGAGTGGAATGAGTTCACCGGCCGGACAGCGCCAGTCGAGTTCGTCGAGGTGCGTCCGAGGATCTCTGGGCACATTCAGGAAATCCGATTCCAATCCGGACAAATGGTCGGGCAAGGGGATGTCCTCTTTGTCATCGGTCCGCGGTGGCAACGTGCCGAATTGGATCAACGGGAGGCGGAGTTGGTAGTGGCCCGCGTACGGCGAGAAAACTCGGAACGCGAGGCCAAACGCAATAGCCAACTGCTCGCGGGCCGCGCCATTTCCCAGGAGGAGGCCGACACTCGGGAATCTCGATTCCAAGAGGCCAAATCTCAGGTGTTTGCTGCGGAGGCGGCATGTAAATATGCCAGACTGGAACTCGAAAACACCGAGGTTCGCTCGCCGATTCATGGTCGCGTGAGCCGCGCCTTGGTGACCGTCGGTAACTATGTCAACGGTAACGCGGGTGGAGCCACCGTGCTCACCACATTAGTTTCCGTTGATCCCGTGCATGTGTACGCGGACATGGATGAAAATGCGCTGCTACGGTTCAACACCTTGAGCCGATCTGGCAAACTAAGTCGTGGCGACGAAGGGAAAATCCCAGTCGAGTTGGGTCTCGCGGATGAAACCGGTTACCCGCACAAGGGCTTTGTCGAATCGTTGGACAACCGTGTCGACCCACAATCAGGAAGCATTTTGCTGCGCACCGTGTTTCCCAACCCCGATGGGCGTCTTTTGCCCGGACTCTTTGCCCGGCTTCGTTTGCCAGGTAGCGAAAAACACCCTGTCCTGCTCATCCAGGAAACGGCCATCGGTACGGACCAGGCGCAGAAATTTGTCATGACCCTGACATCCTCGAACACGGCGGCTTACCGGCCAGTGACACTGGGTCCTTCACTGGATGGCAAGCGGGTGGTTCAAGCCGGTCTACAGGCCGGAGAACGCATCATTGTGAATGGCCTTTCGCGAGTGCGACCGGGAATGGTGGTGACGGCGCAGGAAGCTGGAACCGATGGAGCCACACCTTCGGTTGGGGCTGCGGCACAACAACATTAAGCCTTCGCCAACCATTTAAGGTGTTATGAATTTCAGCCATTTCTTTATACGTCGCCCCATTTTCGCGGGAGTTCTTTCAGTCCTAATTTTTCTTCTCGGATTGATCGCGATGTGGCGTCTGCCGATCAGCGAGTATCCGGAGGTCGTTCCACCCACGGTGGTGGTGATGGCGACCTACCCCGGTGCCAGTCCCCGTACCATTGCCGAGACCGTTGCGGCCCCGCTCGAACAAGCGATAAATGGCACTGAGAATTCGCTGTACATGTTTAGTCAGGCCACTGGCGATGGCGTGCTCACACTGACAGTCACGTTCAAACTCGGCACCGACATCGACAAGGCCCAGGTCAATGTCCAGAACCGCGTGTCACAAGCTCTGCCCAAGCTGCCGGAAGAAGTCCGTCGACTGGGTGTTACCACGACGAAGCAATCCCCCGACCTCACCCTGGTCGTCAACTTGTTGTCCCCCGACGGCCGATACGACGATGTTTACCTGCGCAACTACGCCACACTTCAGGTGAAGGATGTGCTGTCGCGAATCCCAGGCGCAGGCGCTGTGCAGGTGTTCGGATCAGGCGATTACGCCATGCGTGTGTGGCTTGATCCCGAAAAAATCGCCTCGCGAAATCTGACCGCGAGTGACGTCGTCAGTGCCATCCGCGAACAGAACGTGCAGGTCGCAGCGGGGGCCATTGGTCAACAACCGCAAACGGCCCACGTCGGCTTTGAGTTGCAGATCAACGCCAAGGGACGCTTAGTCGATCCCGAAGAATTCGGGCAAATTATCGTCAAGACCGGTCCCAACGGTGAAAAGACCCTGCTCAGAGATCTGGCGCGGATTGAGCTCGGTGCTGCGGGATACTCGCTGCGCTCATTGCTCAACAACAAGCCCGCCATCGCACTGCCCATATTCCAGTCTCCCGGAGCCAACGCGCTGCAATTGTCTGACAATGTGCGTGCGGCCATGGAATCGCTGAAGAAGGAGTTCCCTGAAGGCGTGGATTACGCGATCGTGTATGATCCCACTCAGTTTGTCCGCAGTTCTATCAAGGCGGTCGTGAAGACGCTTTTTGAAGCCATCTTGTTGGTGGTGCTTGTCGTGATCCTTTTCCTGCAAAC